>JAVEDJ010000124.1 GCA_030841025.1 Actinomycetota bacterium | reverse complement strand
GCTTCCACCTCTGGCTGGAGGCCCGCTGGGGTCAGCAGCGTCTGCTCGACGTCGACGAGCTGCCCGGCGCGGCCGACGACACGGCCGAGCCCGACAGCGACCTGGTGGCGTTGCAGGAGGCGTTCCGGGCGAGCGAGTGGTGGTCACGGGTGCCGGTCGACATCGAGTTCCCCTTCGACCTCGTCGTCGACGGACTGCTGCTGCGCGGGCGCTGCGACGCTGTCTTCGCCGACGACCCCGACGGCCTGGTCGACGTCGTCGACTGGAAGACCGGCCGGCCCAAGACCGGGGTCGAGGCCGAGGTTGCGGCCGTGCAGCTCGCGGTCTACCGGTTGGCCTGGCACCACCTCAGCGGCACTCCGCTCGAGCAGATCCGGGCGGCCTTCCACTACGTCGGCGCGAACCGCACGGTGCGCCAGGCCGAGCTGCTCGGTCACGACGAGCTGGTCGACCTCATCCGCTCGGTCCCGCCTGCCGACTAGCGCACCCGCCGACTAGTGCACCTGCCGACGAGCGGGCCGTCAGACCAGCGCGGGTTCCTCGGCCGCTGGGGCCGGCGCGGCTCGGGACCGCGACGTGCGGAACATCGCCGGCACATAGGTCTGCAGGAGCAGCGCGAGGACGAGCAGACCCACAGCCGCGATGCCGTCGAGCCAGTAGTGGTTCGCGGTCGCGACGACCACGAACGACGTCGCGACGAAGTGTGCGATGCCCACCCAGCCCCAACGGCCCGGGCTGACGCGCCAGGCCCAGTAGGCGATGATCGCCGCCCACGCCACGTGCACCGACGGGAACGCGGAGAGCTGGTCAGCGACCTCCACGGTGGTGGGACCGTAGACGGACTGACCGTACTGGACGGCCGTGTCGACGAAGCCTTCACCGGCCAGCAGCCGGGGCGGGGCCACCGCGATCAGATGCAGCACGAAGCTCGCCGCGGTCACGAGGATCACCGTCAGGCGCACCGATGGGTAGTGGCGGCGGTGCGCGAAGAACACCCAGGCCAGGAAGAGGATCAGGCCGTTGAAGTGGCCGTAGACGTAGTAGGCGTTGCACATCTGGGTGAACAGGGCGTGCGGCGTGATGAGGTTCTGGATGTGGTGCTCGTTGGCGATGTGCATCGCCGCCTCGATGGAGAGCAGCCGATTGCCTCGTCCCACCGCTCCCGCCGCCGAGCGGTGCGCCAGCGTGCCGGCGAGCTGCCAGGCGGCGAAGAGACCCAGGACGACGCCGGCCTCACCGATGGCGGCGACAGCAACGCGGCCCACCCGGCCCTTCGGCCGCAGCAGCAGGGTCAGGCCAGAAGCCAACAGCAGACAGAGGGCACCGACGGCGGCGATCTGCCAGCCGAGCATCAGGTGGGGCACCGGCCCACGATGCCATCTCTGCGACCGTCGCGGGACGGGAAGATCGCATCTTGCGAGTCTCACGGCGCCGTCGGCGCTGGCCGCGCGCACACAACAGCTGACCGGTGATGCCTTCCGCATGCTCGGGACGGCGCGCCAGGCGCTGCGTGAGCCCGCGCCGGCCTCTGCCCGCAGCTCCCGGTCAGGCCGGCCGGTCCAGCCTCACCGGCTGGGTCGCATGGGCTCCTTCGCAGTCCCGTCCCAGCGTTTGACCAACCCGGTCTCGATGTCGAACAGGTCGAGCACTCGCCCGACCGTGTGGTCGACCAGATCGTCGAGCGACTGCGGCTTCGTGTAGAAGGCGGGTACCGGCGGGGCGATGATCGCTCCGAGCTCGGCGAGGTCTGCCATCGTCCTGAGGTGGTTGCGATGCAGTGGCGTCTCGCGGACCATCAGCACCAGCCTGCGGCGTTCCTTGAGAGTCACGTCCGCCGCACGGGCCATCAGTGTCGAGGTCACGCCTGAGGAGATCTCCGACATCGTCTTGACCGAGCATGGGGCCACGACCATGCCCATGGTGCGAAACGAGCCGCTGGCGATGTTCGCGCCGATGTCCTGGTTCGGGTGCACGACGTCGGCGAGGGCTTCGACGTCGCTGAGGCGAAGGTCGGTCTCGTCGGCCAGCGTCCACCGGGCGGCCTTGCTGACGATCAGGTGCGTCTCGATCGGTGTGTCCTGCAGCTGCTCGAGGATACGGACGCCGTACACCGCGCCGGACGCTCCGGACATCCCGACGACCAGGCGGGGAGTGACATCGGGCATGGTCATGTGTGGTCCTCCGTCGATGCGTGGGTGAGCGCCGTGGTAGCCGCTTGCAGAGCGCCGAGCTTGGTGGCGAGTACGTCGATGAACGCCGTCTCTGCCGTTGCACTGGGCCGGGACGGGTCCCGGAGACACAGCATCCGACGAGAGATGCCCGGTGGGGCAAGTGGATGCACCCGCAGGTTCCCGGCCAGCAGTTCACGGTTGACCATGCTCGCAGGGAGGATGGAGACCCAGTCCGTGCGCTTGATGAACAGCTCGATCACCGTGGTGTCGTCGATCTCCAGCCGCGGGTGCACCTCGATCGAGTGCGCGCGTAGGACATTCTCGATGGCCCGGCGAAGTCCGTGCCGAGGAGAAGGAAGCACCAGCTTGAGCGATGCCAGTGCGTGCAGCGGGACTGGCGAGTCGATCGGCAATGTGGTGTCGACGCCGGTGGCCAGGACCAGTTCCTCGTCCAGGATCTGGCGACCGGCGAACTCCTCCTGTCCGAAGGTCTGGTTGATGACCACGCAGTCCAGGTCGCCGGCCCGCAGCTTCTCTACCAGCTCCATGCTGAAACCGGTCGTCACGTAGATCTCGACGTCGGGGTGGTGCTCGATGAAGTAGGCGAGTGTGTCGGCCAGCGCAGCATTGGTTGCTGATGCGACCAGGCCGACGCGGACTCTGCCGCGGATCTCTTGACCGTCTCCGGTGAGCTCGTGACGCGCCTTGAGGACCTGCTCGAGGATCGGAGAGAACAGCTCGAAGGCCCGTTCTCCGGCCGGCGTGGGCGTCATGCCCTTGGATGTGCGTTCGAACAGCACCAGGCCGAGCTCGCTCTCCAGCTTCGCGATCTGCATCGACAGGGCGGGTTGCACGATGTTGAGGCTCTGCGCCGCCCGGGTCACATTGCCCTCGCGGTACAGCTGCGCGAAGTAGGTCAGTTGGCGAAGCTCCATGACGACCTCCTTCACGCATTCGTCGTGGTTGCGCGTTCCAGCCAGTCGTCGGGTGCCGGCGACGTTACTTGCTCGAGAGCTATCTCCACCTCCCCCGGTACCCGGATCCGGGTGAACCGCATCTCAGGAGCATCCGTCGGCACTGTGGCGTCCAGGCCCATCTTGGCGCCGAGGCCGTCATCGGTGGATGGGTCGAGCTTCGATCCCTGGGTGCCCGCCACGGTGACGAGGTCGCGATCGGCTTGGAAGCGGGTGGCCACCGCCCACTCGACCTCGGTCGGGTCGTGCACGTCGACATCGGTGTCCACGACCGTGACGTGCTTGATGTCGTAGTGGATTCCGAACGCGCCGAGGATGACGTTCTTCGCCTCGCCGGGCTTGGGGTTCTCCACCTGCACATAGAGGTGGTAGCGGCAGGTTCCACCGCGGGACAGGTGGACGTCGCGCACGCACGGGAAGCTGCGCCGCAGCTGGGAGAGGAACGACGCCTCCCGCGGTATCCCTCCCAGCAGCAGATGCTCGAGGCCACCGCCCACGATCGTGTGATAGATCGGGGCTTCCCGGTGCGTCAGCGCGTCGACCTCGATGACGTGCCGCTCGGTGCGCTCCCCGTAGTACTGCGGGAACTCCCCGAACGGCCCCTCGGGCTCCCTCACCCGTGACAGGAGACGGCCTTCGAGGACGAACTCTGCCTCGGCAGGCACGCGCACGTCGTTCGTGATGCACTTCGTCACCGGCAGCGGAGCACCTCGCAACGCGCCGGCGATCTCGAGCTCGTCGTGGTCGATCGGCACGATTGCCTGCGAGGCCATCAACGTCAACGGGTCCACGCCGACGACGATCGCGATGTCGAGGTCGGCGTGCTCCCGTTCCTGCTCCTCGAAGAACGCGAGCGTGTGACGCGGCAACAACAGCGCGCCCAGACGGTCGGGCCCGCTCACCTGGAGCCGATGGATGGAGACGTTCTGGACACCGGTGTCCGGACGGCGTGCGATGAGCAGGCCGGCGGTGATGTAGGCGCCGTGGTCGTGCTCGTTGTGTGTCGGGATGGGCAGCTGCTTCTCGAGGTCGACGTCGCGATGGACGACCTGTTGGCATGTTGCATCGCTGGTCTCCTCGGACGGCACCGGGCTGCGGCAGGCGTTCTCGAAGCCGGCGATCAGCTCGGACTGCTCGAGGCCCGCAGCCTCGGCCATCCAGCTGCGCTGCGAGAGCAGCCCGGACACGATCGGCACGTTGTGGCCGCCTGGCGCCGGGAACAGCGATGCGCTGACCCCGTCAAGGCGGTTCGCGACGCCTGCGACACCGAACCGCAGGTCCACGCCGGGCTTGGTCATGCTCAACCGGCCGGTTGCCTGGAGGTGGTCGAGCCAGCCCCGCAGGCCGGCACCGACGGGCACTCGGGTCGATGTCATCAGGCTCCTCAATTCGTGGCGACGGCTGAGTCAGGCGCGGTCACGTCATCCTCCTGCGGACTGCGCGAGGTCGCGGGGTCCGCGACGTCGCCGCGCTTCTTGAACAGCTGGAACGCAGTCATGATGACCAGCGGGGTGGCCACGGCCACGTAGGCGTTGTCCATGCCGAACGGGTCACCGGCCAGGAACCAGCCGATGGTCGTGACCAGTGAGGCGAGGATCGACACGAGCGCGCCGTTGCGCGTGCCGTAGGTGGGCCTGAAGAACATCAGCAGGATCAGCACCGCAAGCGAAGCACGCAGCGACTTCGCGAGGAACGTGACAGAGAGCACGTCAGAGGCGACCAGCGCCAGCGAGATCGGGATGACACCGGTCACCACGGTCGCGGTTCGGATGAACAGCAGGTCCTTGCGCTCGACGCGCTCGCGATTGAAGTACGGCTGGTAGAAGTCCTTCAGCAGCAAGGTGGAGCAGCCGATCGTCAAGGCCGCGATGGTGCCGAACATGGCGCCGGCTAGTCCCGAGACGACGAAGCCACCCAGGACTGGCGGAATGTCGGCCGCCAGCACGGGGAGGGCGCCGATCGAGTCGATCTTCGGGTAGAGGACGGCGCTGCACATGCCGACGAGGGCGGCGAAGACGCCGTACGGGATCAGGATCAGTGTCGAGTAGAAGCCCGCCTGCTTTGCCTTGCTCGACTTTTCAACGGTGGTGATGGCCTGCACGACGTACTGCGTGGCGAAGATGGCGCCGATGCCCGCGATCAGCCAGGCGAAGATCTGCGACCAGCCGACCCCGGCGATGGTGAACATGTGCGCAGGCAGAGCGGCTCGCAGCTCTCCGAGGCCACCGACTCGGTGAGTGCCGATCACTGCCAGCACGATGATGCCGGTCAGCTTGACGATGGCGTGCAGCACATTGGTGTAGACCACCGAGCGCATGCCGCCGATGCTCACGTAGACCGTGGCCAGCAGCCCGACGAGGATGATCGCGAGCGACTTGTTGATGTCCAGCAGGCTGGACAGGATCGCGCCGCCGCTGGCATAGACCGCCACCGCGACGATCATCAGGGCGCAGACCATGATGATCGAGGTCGCGGTGCGCACTCGCTCGCCGTAGACCCGGGCCAGGGCGCCGGAGATCGTCACCTCGCCGAGGGCGTGGAACCGTCGGGCGAGCAGGTAGGAGAACAGGATGAACCCGAGCCCGAGGGCCACGACGTTCCACGCCGCCGAGATGCCGGCCGAGTAGGCCTCCTGCGCGGTGCCGATGCTCGCCGACGTACCGATGAACTCCGAGGCGAGCAGGAACCCGATGAGGACCGCGGGGAAGGTCCTGCCGCCGTTGGCGAAGGTCTCCGCGGTCCGCGACGACCGCCGGGCCAGGTAGCTGATCGCCGAGAGGATCAGCATGTATCCGATGACGATGACGACGACCAACCACGCTGAGCGCATCAAGGGCTCCTGGGTTCGGTGGCCCATCTGGGAGATGAGCCCGCTCGTCCCGGAATCGTATGAATCATACGATGTGGCCGTCTAATACTGTTTGTCGATGGGGGGCATCACGGTCGCTGATGCCGCAGGTGCCGGCCGGTGGCTCCCCGCACCAGGCCAGATGGGACGACAACAGGCGTAGAGGCCTGTTGTCGTCCCGTCTCGCCTACCTAACGTGGTCGAATCGGCTGAGGTCGACGGTGAGGGCGCAGTGGTCGCTGATCGGCAGCCGCAGCGCCTGGACGTCGCGCACCGCGGACTCGTCGATGCCGTCACCGAGGACGTGGTCGAACTGCACGCGCGGGCGCCAGGAGGGGTACGTCGCCACCCGCGCCAGCTGGGCCCAGCGCGTGGTCAGCCGCGGTACCGCGCCGGGCAGGTTGAAGTCGCCGAGCATCAACCGGGGACCAGGGAATTCCCGCGCCCAGCGCGACAGGGCGCGCAGCTGCGCGACGTTCCAGCCCGGGACGAACGACAGGTGGGTGGTCACGACTGTGAAGGTGCCGCGCGGACCATCCACGACGGCGGCGACGGCGACCCGTGGCTCGTCCGGCACCTTCGTCAGACCGCGGGTGCCCGGCACCATCAGCGGCATGCCGACCGGGGCCGGACCGAACCGGCGTACGTGCCAGGACAGCACTGGTAGCCGAGACACGAGCCCGACGCCGTACGTCGGTCCGGTCGTCGTCGCTCCGTCGTCATCGTCGGACTTGGTCCAGGACACGACGGTTCCCGGTGTGCCGTTGACGGCCGGAACGAAGCGCCAGTGCCCGGCGCCGAGCGCACCGGCGACGACCGCGGTCTGGTCGACGACGTGCGACCGCTCCTGATGGCGATCGACCTCCTGCAGACCGATGATGTCTGCGTCCAGCTCCGTGGCCGCCTCGTGCAGTGCCGCCTCGGAGATCGTGCCGTCGGCGACCGACCTGCCGTGCAAGAGGTTGAAGGTGGCGACTCGCACCGGGTCGACGGTAGCCGACCAGCCCCTGCATAGGCTGCGACGCATGTCCGATACGCCGTCCGTACGAGACGCCGTCACCAACGGCGCGGACCGATTCGTCGCAGAGCTGGTCGAGTGGCTCCGGATCCCGTCGATCTCCGGTGACCCCGAGAATGCCGACGACGTACGTCGCTCCGCCGAGTGGCTCGCGCAGAACCTCCGCGACACCGGCTTCCCGACCGTCGAGGTGTGGCAGACGCCTGGTCTGCCCGCCGTCTTCGCGGAGTGGCCGAGTGACGACGACGACGCGCCGACGGTCGTCGTCTACGGTCACCACGATGTGCAGCCCGTGACGCCGCTCGAGCTGTGGGAGCACCCACCCTTCGAGCCGACCTTGACGTCGACTCCGACTGGCCCGCGGTTGCACGCACGTGGGGCCGCCGACGACAAGGGACAGGTCTTCTTCCACACGCTGGGTGTCCGGGCGCATCTCGAGGCGACTGGGCGCAGCAGTCCCGCGGTCAACCTCAAGCTCCTCGTCGAGGGGGAGGAGGAGTCGGGCTCACCGAACTTCGCCGCTCTGCTGGCCGAGCATCGAGACCGGCTGCGCTGTGACGTCGTCGTTGTCTCCGACACGGGGATGTGGTCGCGCGAGACGCCGAGCACCTGCACCGGTATGCGCGGCATGACCGACGGCCAGATCGACTTTCGCGGTCCCGGCGGTGACATCCACTCCGGGTCGTTCGGTGGAGCGGTGCGCAACCCGCTCACGGAGATGAGCCGGGTGCTCGCCGCTCTGCACGACGACGACGGCCACGTCACCGTCGACGGCTTCTACGACGGAGTCGTGGAGCTGACGGACACCGAGCGCGCGCTGTTCGCCACGCTGCCGTACGACGAGAGCTCGTGGCTGGCCAACGCCAAGAGCACGACGGCGTACGGCGAGACGGGGTTCACGACTCTCGAACGCGTCTGGGCCCGGCCCACCGCCGAGGTCAACGGCATCTGGGGTGGCTACACCGGCGCCGGCCACAAGACGATCGTGCCGTCCGAGGCCCACGCCAAGGTCTCCTTCCGGCTCGTCGCCGGCCAGGACCCGCTCGACATCCAGGCGAAGTTCCGCGACTGGCTCGCGCGCACTGTTCCCGAGGGCATCGACTGGGCCATGCACTACTACGGCCCTGGGGTGCGACCCTGCCTGACTCCACTCGGCCATCCGGCACTCGAGGCGGTCACCCGCGCGATGGCGACCGCCTTCGACACGGAGGTGCTCTACACCCGGGAGGGCGGTTCGGGGCCCGAGGCCGACCTGCAGGACGTGCTCGAGGCACCGGTCGTCTTCCTTGGCGTCAGCCTGCCCGACGACGGATGGCACGCGCCCAACGAGAAGGTCGAGATTCCCTTGCTGCTCAAGGGCGCCGAGGCGGCGGCGCACCTCTGGAGCGACCTCGCCATCACCCTGCGCGCGTGAGCGAGTCAACGCGCCCCGGCCCGCCGACGCTGCCCGGCCTGGCCCTCGCGCGCTCGGTGGTCGATCGCGCTGCCGAGCACCGCGCTGACGAGGCGTGGCTGGCAGCCGCATGGGACTCACCCGCGGTGCAGGTGGTGCGCACCTCGCGAGGCACGGCGGCGGTGTCCGGCGACCCGTTGTCGCTGGACCTCGACGTCCGCCCCGACGTCGGTCCGGAGCAGCGCACCCTCCTGGGTGTCGACGGTGACGTGCCGTTCTTCGCCGTCGAGGTGGACGAGCCCGACGAGCGGTTCCGCAGCCTGCGGGAGATCGGCCTGCTCCTGGACGCCCGGGACGCCGGCCTCGTCGTGCACGCGATCTCGATCGCGAACTGGCACGCGACGCATCCGCGTTGCCCCCGCTGCGGAGCACCGACCCGCACGGCGAGCGCCGGTCACTCCCGCGTGTGTGAGGTCGACGGCTCGGAGCACTACCCGCGAACGGACCCGGCCGTGATCATGGCCGTCGTCGATGGCGACGACCGCTTGCTGCTGGGGCGCCAGTCGGCCTGGCCGGAAGGGCGCTTCTCGACGCTGGCCGGTTTCGTCGAGCCGGGCGAGTCGCTCGAGCAGGCGGTACGCCGCGAGGTGGCCGAGGAAGTGGGTCTCGAGATCGGCGACGTCGCCTACCTCGGGAGCCAACCGTGGCCCTTCCCGGCCAGCCTGATGCTCGGCTTCGTTGCACACGCGCACACGACTGAGGTGCACCGGCACGACGGCGAGATCGCCGAGGCACGGTGGTTCTCGCGGGACAGCCTGATCGATGCGGTACGGCGGGGGGAGGTGCTCCTTTCGCCACCGGTGTCGATCGCGCGCCGGCTGATCGAGCACTGGTACGGCGCGCCGATCGACGATGCCCAGGAAGCCTGGCGCTGACCGGCGGCCGTTACGTCACATCCGGACTTCCCGGATCGGTGTCCGTCGCTGCCCCCGCGGGCCAAGTCCCGCCACTGGCACTGGCACCGGCGCGGCGATAGAAGAGGGGCACCGCCGCGAGTGCATCGCGTCCGCCGCGCCAGGGACCCGGTCGATGGACGCTACGTACCAGACCGAGCTCAAGCCCGGCACGCGTGCAGCGTGCCGGTCGTCGTACGCGGTGCGGATCCAGGGGTGGCTCAGGCGGCGAGCTGGGCCTTGACCTGCGCAAGGCTGGGGTTGGTGAGTGCGGACCCGTCGGCGAAGACCACGGTGGGGACGGTCTGGTTCCCGCCGTTGACTGACATGACCAGGTCGGCAGCGGCCTGGTCGTGCTCGATGTCGACCTCGACGTAGGCGATGCCCTCACGGTCCATCTGGCTCTTGAGCCGGCGGCAGTAGCCGCACCACACCGTGCTGTACATCGTCATGACGCTTGCCGGGCCGTTCTCGGACACCGTCTCCTCTTTCTGTCGATCAACTAAGGTCACGGGGCTGTTCTGCCCACGTTTGCGACATTGTCAACGCAGTCGTGGGTCCGGATCTTCCCCGCCCGCCGCGCTGTGCACAGCGCACTGCGGGTCGGCTACCTCCGTCGGCCCGGCCTGAGAGAATGGGTCCGATGCCACCCCTGGACCCGGACGCGCTGCTCGCGAGCCTCGATCCCGAGCAGCGCGAGGTGGCCACCGCGCTGCGCGGACCGGTGTGCGTGCTCGCCGGGGCCGGGACCGGCAAGACGAGGGCCATCACCTCCCGCATCGCCTACGGCGTGCACAGCGGTGTCTACGTCCCGCAGCGCGTGCTCGCCGTCACCTTCACCGCCCGGGCGGCCGGCGAGATGCGCACCCGGCTGCGCGATCTCGGTGCCACCGGTGTCCAGGCGCGCACCTTCCATGCCGCGGCCCTGCGTCAGCTGCGCTACTTCTGGCCCCGCCACGTCGGCGGTGACCTGCCCGACCTCGCCAGTCACAAGGCCGGGCTCGTGGCCGAGGCCGCCGGTCGGTTGCGCCTCGCCACCGACCGGGCCGCGGTGCGCGACCTGGCCGCCGAGATCGAGTGGGTCAAGGTCACCATGACCGACCGCGAGGACTACCCCGCGGCCGCCGCGAAGGCCGGGCGGGCCGCTCCGGCCGGGCTGGATCCCGCCACCATGACCCGGCTGCTCTCGACCTACGAGCAGGTCAAGCGCGACCGCACCCTGATCGACTTCGAGGACGTCCTGCTGTACACCGTCGGTCTGCTGGCCGAGCACCGGCAGGTGGCGACGGCCGTGCGCGAGCAGTACCACCACCTGGTCGTCGACGAGTTCCAGGACGTCAGCCCGCTGCAGCAGGCTCTGCTCGACCAGTGGCTCGGCGACCGTGACGAGGTCTGCGTCGTCGGCGACCCGAACCAGACGATCTACACCTTCGCCGGAGCCTCACCCGAGTTCCTCACCGGCTTCCCGCAGCGCTACCCGGGCGCGCAGGTGGTGCGGCTGGTCCGCGACTACCGCTCCACGCCGCAGGTGGTGACGCTCGCCAACCGGCTGCTGGCGCGAGCGCCGCGCCCGGCCGGCCAGGCCGCGGGTGTCGACCTGGTCGCGATGCGCCCGGCCGGTCCCGAGGCCGACCTGCGCGAGCACGCCGACGAACCGGCCGAGGCGGGCTGGGTGGCCAGCCGCATCGCGACGCTGGTCAAGGAGGGCCTGGCACCCAGCGAGATCGCTGTCCTGTTCCGGACCAACGGGCAGAGCGAGACCTACGAGCAGGGCCTCGCCGACGCGGGCGTGCCCTACCTGTTGCGCGGCGGTGAGCGCTTCTTCGAGCGGCCGGAGGTCCGTGAGGCCCGGTTGTTGCTGCGCGGAGCCGCCCGCTCCACCGACGCTGCCGGCCCCGCAGACGGCGACTCCGGTGAGCTGGCGTCCACGGTGCGCGCGGTCCTCAGCGGCAACGGCTGGAGCGGGCAGCCGCCTGCCGGCAGCGGTGCGGTCCGCGAGAAGTGGGAGTCGCTCGCCGCTCTCGCCCGGCTCGCCGACGACCTCGCCGCGGCGCAGCCGGCCGCCACCCTGCGCGACTTCGTCGCGGAGCTCGACGAGCGGGCCGACGCGCAGCACGCGCCGACCGTGGAGGGCGTGACGTTGGCCTCGCTGCACGCCGCGAAGGGCCTCGAGTGGGACGCGGTCTTCATCGTGGGCGCCAACGACGGCATGATCCCGATCACCTACGCCGACACCCCCGAGAGCGTGGAGGAGGAGCGTCGCCTGCTGTACGTCGGCGTCACGCGCGCCCGGGAGCGGCTCACGATCACCTGGTCGACTGCCCGGTCGCCGGGCGGGCGCGCCGGGCGGCGGCCCTCACGGTTCCTCGCCGGGCTGCACGCGGACAGCCGCCCGACAGCGGCCAGCTCGCCGCGGTCGCCGCGTCGCAAGGGACCTGCCACCTGCCGCGTGTGCGGGAAAGCCCTCGACGGCGCCGTGTCGCGCAAGCTCGGCCGCTGCGCCGACTGCCCCGCCAGCTATGACGAGGCGTTGTTCGAGCAGCTGCGCGACTGGCGCGCCGAGCAGGCACGTGAGGCGTCCGTGCCCGCGTACGTCGTGTTCACCGACGCGACGTTGATCGCGCTCGCCGAGGCCCGACCGGCGACCGAGACGCAGCTGCTCGCCATCTCCGGGGTGGGGCGCACGAAGCTGGAGCGCTACGGCGCCGACGTGCTGCGGATCTGCGCGTCGACGGGCGAGGCGGACCCCGAGATCACAACTCGGTGACAGTAGTCAAAAAAATGATTGCACCTGACGTGTGCCGCCCCTAGGCTCTCGCACACACAAGAACGGGACGCGCCCGCCTGATCACATTCAGCGGAATCGCGCGAGGACCAGCGAGGAGGTGAGCACCGTGGAGAACATCAACGGCACGACGATGACGGGCGCTCGCCTGCGCGTGGTCACGTCCGCCCACGCCCCGCTCGCGCTGATGCGCACGTGGTCTGGCCTGCGCGTCGTCCGCACGGCGCCCACCGATGTCGCGCTGCAGGGGACAGCT
>JAVEDJ010000113.1 GCA_030841025.1 Actinomycetota bacterium | reverse complement strand
CGCCCCAGACGGAGGTCGAGCCGGGCGGCGTGTCGATCCGGACACTGCCGTCGAGCCCGCCGTTGCCCGGCTTGACCCGGGTGCGGATGCGAGTCGGCGTGACGTAGGCGGGGACGGAGCTCTCGGGGAAGACCGCCTTCGTGTACGCGCCCGGCTGCAGCGAGGCGGGCATCGCGATGGCGGCGGGCCTGGTCGCGGCGGTGGCGATGTCCGCTGCGGGCAGCAGGGTCGCCGTGAGCGCGGCCGCGGCCACCCCGGCCACCCCGACTCCTGCCCTGCGGGCGCGGGTCACCGAGCGCTGCGTGGACGTCGGGCGTACATGTACTGGTGCGGACACCGTTTCCCCTGTCGTGCGTGGTCGCGGGTGCCCGTGGCACCGAATATGTCGAAATCGTCCGTAACCGTCGCATGCCTGGGCGGTCCGGCGCCGGTGTTTGACTCAAGGATTACCGATGCACGCTCCCGCGCGCGGGTCCGACACGGCACAGGATGCTACCTGCCGGCCCGGTCAGGCCGCGGCGCTCAGGCCGCGCGCCGGCGCGGTACGGCGCAAGGCCTGCCCGTCATACGGCACAATGACCGGAGGATCTGCGGTCTTCCGACGCCGTGGCGCAAGATATGGCGTCGCCGTCGGGCGCCGCCGACCACCGACAACCGACGGAAGGACCGCCGCCGTGACCGGGGCCAAGCTCGACCTCGACCGCGCGACCGTCCGTCGTGCCCGCACGCTGGCCCGGCGCGCCGGGCGGCCGATCGTGGCGTTGGCCACGTCGCACACCACGGTGTCCGTCGAACGAGCGGTGTTGCGGATGGCCGGCGTCGTCGGTGCCGACCCGGACGGGATCCCGTGGGTCAACCGCCTGGTGGACGCGGTCAGCGAAGAGGTCGGCATCGAGCACGGCGTCGCGCTGCCCGTGTGGGACGCGCTGCGTCAGTTCAACGGGCGCGGCAAGCAGGCCGACCTGACCGAGCTGGCCCAGAAGGCGTCGACCGGTGGAGTCCGCTTCCGGGTGCCGGATGGCCGCGAGGCCGACAGGGCCCGGGCCGCGGCCCGCAGGCAGGTCGGCCGCGGCATCGCCGTCATCGACCGACGGCGGCGCGAGCGTGAGTCCCTCGTGCGCCGCATCGGCGATGCGCCCCGGCAGCCGTGGATCTACCTCATCGTGGCCACCGGCGACATCTACGAGGACATCCCGCAGGCTCAGGCCGCGGCGCGGGCCGGCGCCGACGTCGTCGCGGTGATCCGCTCCACCGGCCAGTCGCTGCTCGACTACGTGCCCGAGGGCGCGCCCCGCGCGGGCTACGCCGGCACCTACGCCACCCAGGAGAACTTCCGGCTGATGCGGGCCGCGCTGGACGACGTGTCCAGAGAGCTCGGCCGCTACGTCCGGCTGACCAACTACGCCTCCGGCCTCTGCATGCCCGAGATCGCCACCCTCGCGGGGCTCGAGCGGCTGGACATGATGCTGAACGACTCGATGTACGGCATCCTCTTCCGCGACATCAACCCCATCCGCACCTTCGTCGACCAGCGGTTCTCCCGCCAGGTGCACGCCCGCGCCGGCATCATCATCAACACCGGCGAGGACAACTACCTCACCACCGCCGACGCCGTCGACGAGGCGCACACCGTCACCGTCAGTCAGCTGCTCAACGAGTACTTCGCCAAGGAGGCCGGCCTCCAGGACTGGCAGCTGGGGCTGGGTCACGCCTTCGAGATCAACCCCGACGTGCCCGACTCGTTCCGCCTCGAGCTGGCGCACGCAATGCTGGCCCGCGAACTGTTCCCGAAGGCCCCGCTCAAGTGGATGCCGCCGACCAAGCACATGACCGGCGACGTGTTCCGCGGCTACCTGCTGGACGGGTTCTTCAACCTGGTCGGGGCCATGACCGGGCAGGGCATCCTGCTGGTCGGCATGATGACCGAGGCCGTCGTCACCCCGTTCCTCTCCGACCGCGACCTGGCCCTGCAGAACGTCCGCTATGTGCTCGACGCCGCGGGCAACCTGCACGAGGACTTCCACCCCCGGCCCGGCGGGTTCATCCAGACCCGCGCGCACCGGGTGCTCGACGAGGCGGTCGAGCTCCTCGAGCGGATCACCGACGAGCCGGGGGACGCGGCGCTGCTGTCCGCCATCGCCGACGGCACGTTCGGGCTGATGAAGCGTCCGCCCGACAAGGGGAAGGGGTACGACGGCGTGGTGCGTCAGGCCGCGGGCTACTACAACCCGGCTACCGACATCCTCGAGGAGCCCGCGCCATGACATCTCAGATGACATCTCAGATGACATCGACGGAGTCGGGGCGAAAGATCGTGCGGCCCTACGGAGACACGACCGGCGACGGCATGGTCCAGATGTCCTTCACGCTGCCGGTGCCCCACGACAAGCGGGCTGAGGGCGCGGCGCTGCAGCTCGCCGCCAAGATGGGCATGGACCCCGCGATGCTCGTGCACGCCAAGGCCATGGGGCCCGACTTCACGTTCTTCGTGGTCTACGGGCAGGTCACCCACCTCGTCGATCTCGCCGCCGTCGAGGTGCTCGAGCGGGAGTACCCGCTGCAGACGCCTCGCGAGGTGAACGCACAGATCAAGCGGCTGCTGCGCCGCAAGCTCGTGGTGCTGGGCGCCTGCATCGGCACCGACGCGCACACGGTGGGCATCGACGCGATCCTGAACATCAAGGGGTTCGCGGGGGAGAAGGGGCTCGAGTACTACCGAGAGATCAAAGTGGTCAACCTCGGTGCCCAGGTGCTGGTGCCCGAGCTCGTCGCCCTGGCCCGCGCCGAGAAGGCCGACGCCGTGCTCGTCTCCCAGGTCGTGACGCAGCGTGACGCGCACCTGAAGAACACCCGCGAGATGTCCGCGGCGTTTCGTGAGTCCTACCCGAGCGGCCAGCGGCCGCTGCTGGTCGTCGGTGGCCCACGGTTCGACGAGCTGGCCACGGCAGACCTCGGGGTCGACCGGATCTTCGGCCGCGGCACCACACCCGGCGAGGTCGCAAGCTTTCTCGTGCACGCCCTTGCTCACCGGAAGGACCGCTGATGACCGCTGCTGACCAGGACGTCACCCAGACGACCGACGACCGGCTCGGCCTGACCGCCACGCACCGCAGCTACATCCCCTACTCGCACGCGCACTACGCCGGCAACCTTGTCGACGGTGCCCACGCACTCGCCTTGTTCGGCGACGTGGCGACAGAGCTGTGCATCCGAACCGACGGGGACGAGGGGTTGTTCGCGTCGTACTCCGATGTGCAGTTCCGCGCTCCGCTACGGGCCGGCGACGTGCTCGAGGTGGTCGCGACGATCACCCGGCTGGGGCGGCGCAGCCGCACCCTTGACTTCGAGGCACGAGTCGTCTGTCGCGGTCGGATCAGCGAGGCCGGCACGGTCGGCTCGGCCGCCGAGGTGCTCGACCCGGCGGTCGTGGCAGTGACCGCGACCGGCACCGTCGTCGTACCCGCCCGCGACTGATCCGGTCCGGTTCATCCGAACGGACGATTGCGCAGGCGTGTGACGGCGCGACACGCCGAAACCCCTTGAAAAACCTAGGTAAATCACCGGTGTCCGTAGGGTGCCGTCCACCTGCGGCTTTGTGCGTTTCCGCAGGTCACGGGGCGGTTGACAGCGAGGTCCGGTGCGACCAAGGTTTGCCGAGTCCACCAAAGGACACCCGCATCGGCTCTCCCTCTGCGACACCACGAGCCGGCTTCGGGCCAAGGGACGGCGCAATGCGCAAGTGCCGTTCGGGTGCCAGGTCCGATCGCCGGCGTCGCCTTCGAGATGGGGTGGGGAAAGCCTTCGGGGGTGAGACACGGGAAGGGCCCGACCGGCCAGTAGACAACGGTCCTCGATCCGGCATCCGGCCGGGCGAGGCCGGTCCGAAGGACGGTCCGGGCCCTGACCCGTCTCTGCAGCCACCCGCGGTCTCCGCGCGCTACCGGTCTCTCGGACCGGCACTGGCGCACTCCTGCCGTCGTTGTACCGTCACGTCCGGCCATCATCGGTGTGCCGATCGCAGGAGAGGGACAATCGACGCGTGAGCAATGCCGCGATGGGCACCCGGCCGCCGTGGACCACGGGTCGGCAGCTGGCTGCGAGGGCGGCACGCAACGCCGCGCCGTCGCGCGGTGCACTGCTCTCGCGCCTGGTGGCTGCGGCGCTCACCGGCCTGGTCGCGGCGGCTGCCTTCCCGCCCGTCGGGGTCTGGCCGCTGGCGATCCTGTCGGTCGCCGGGTTCGTGCTGCTGCTGCGCGATCAGGGCTGGCGGCGCGGCGCGCTGCTCGGGCTGGTGCACGGGTTGGGGTTCTTCCTGCCGCTGCTGCACTGGAGCGGGGTGTATGTCGGTGTGTTGCCGTGGGTGCTGCTGGCGTTGTCGCAGGCGGTGTTCCTGGCGCTGTACGGCGGTTGCGCGCCGGCCCTGTGGCGACTGCCAGGCGCCCCGGTGTGGCTCGCGGCCCTCTGGGTCGCCGTCGAGGCGTCCCGTTCCCGGGTCCCCTTCGGCGGCTTTCCCTGGGGTCGGCTCGCCTTCGCGTCGGCGGACAGCACGCTGGCCCCTCTTGCCGCCCTGGGCGGCGCCCCCCTGGTGTCCTTCGCCACCGCGCTGAGCGCAACGCTGCTCGCGGCCGCGGCGGTCCGGCTGCTTCCGGGCCCGCCGGCGCGCCACCCGGCAGGCCCGACACGACCGAGCAGGGGGGCCGCCGCGACCCGCGTCGCCGCAGCGGCGGTGCTCGTGCTGGTGGGTCTGCTCGTCCCGACACCGTCCGGAGCGGAGCGTTCGGCCGTCGTCGCCGTCGTCCAGGGCAACGTCCCGCGAGCCGGGCTCGACTTCAACGCGGAGCGCGAACGGGTGCTGCGCAACCACGTGGAGGCAACGGAGTCGCTCGCCGAACAGGTCCGGCTCGGCGAGGTCCCCAAGCCGGACCTGGTGCTGTGGCCCGAGAACTCCTCCGACATCGACCCGTTCACCGATGCCTCCGCCTCCGCATTGATCCAGTCGGCCACCGACCGGATCGGTGTGCCGGTGCTCGTGGGCGCTGTCGTCGACGGTCCGGGGCGTTTCCTGAGCAACACCGGTGTCGTGTGGCGGCCGGGGACCGGACCGGGGGAGCGGTACGTCAAGCGCCACCCGGCGCCCTTCGCCGAGTACATCCCGCTGCGCAGCCTCGCGCGCCGGGTGTCCGACAAGGTGGACCTCGTAGCGCGCGACTTCGTGGCCGGTACGGCGGTGCGGACCCTGCCGATGGGCAAGGCCGAGGTGGCGGACGTCATCTGCTTCGAGGTCGCCTATGACGGACTGGTGCGCGACGTGGTCCGCAAGGGCGGCAACCTGCTCGTCGTACAGACGAACAACGCGACCTTCGGCCGCACCGGTGAGGCCGTGCAGCAGCTGGCCATGACCCGGCTGCGCGCGATCGAGCACGGCCGAGCCACCGTGCAGGTCTCCACGGTCGGCGTGAGCGCGATCGTGCGCCCCGACGGCTCCGTGGTGTCCGACACGGACCTGTTCACCCGTGACGTGCTGGTGGCGCGTGTCCCGCTGCGCGAGGCGAGCACCGTCGCGGACAGGGTCGGCAGCTGGCCCGAGGCGGTCCTGAGCGCGCTGGCCGTGCTCGGCCTCGTCGGCGCCGTCGTACGACGTGGGCGGGCATGAGCGACCGACTCGGCCGGGTGCTGGTCATGACCCCCACTTACAACGAACGGCACAACCTCGAGTCGGTGATCGGGCGGCTGCGCGCTGCCGTGCCGGCTGCCGATGTCCTGGTCATCGACGACGGCAGCCCGGACGGCACCGGCGAGCTGGCCGACGAGCTGGCGGCCGGCGACCCCGCCGTGCGGGTCCTGCACCGCACGCACAAGGCCGGCTTGGGGGACGCCTACGTGGCCGGCTTCCGGTGGGGGCTGGCCGAGGGCTATGACGTGCTGGTCGAGATGGACGCCGACGGCTCGCACCAGCCCGAGCAGCTGCCGGCGTTGCTCGACGCACTGCAGGACGCCGACCTCGTCCTCGGCTCCCGGTGGGTGCCCGGCGGCAGCGTCTCCGACTGGCCCGCGCACCGCGCGGCCCTCTCGCGCGGGGGCAACGCCTACGTGAGGATCGCTCTCGGGCTGGGGCTGCGGGACGCGACCGGGGGGTTCCGGGCCTTCCGCCGGAAGATCCTGGAGGAGATCGACCTCTCAGAGGTCGAGAGCCATGGCTATTGCTTCCAGGTCGATCTGGCCTGGCGCGCGGTGCAGCAGGGCGCCCGGGTCGTCGAGGTGCCGATCGCCTTCGTCGAGCGGGTGCACGGCCGGTCCAAGATGAGCGGGCCGATCGTGCGCGAGGCATTGTGGAAGGTGAGCGTCTGGGCCGCCGCGCTGCGCCTTCGGCAGGCACGGGGTCTGGTCGCCAAGATCTCCGGAAAGAGGTGAGGCGCGATGGCTGCCCTGCTCGTCGTGGCGTTCCTGGTGGTCCCCATCGTGGAGATCTACGTGATCATCCAGGTGGGGCAGGTCATCGGTCCCCTCCCGACGGTGGCGCTGCTGATCCTCGAGAGCCTGCTCGGCGCGTGGATCGTCAAGCGCGAGGGCCGGCGTGCCTGGGCGGCGCTGCGCACGGCCGCCGCCTCGGGACGGCTGCCCGGTCGAGAGCTGGCCGACGCGGCCCTTGTCCTGGTGGGCGGCACCCTGCTGCTGACGCCGGGCTTTGTCACGGACGTGGTGGGGTTCTTCTTCGTGCTGCCGCCGACCCGGCCACTGGCGCGGCGGGTGCTGGCCTGGTTCGTGGCCCGGCGGGCAGCGCGGGCCGTCGGTCGCCGCACGCCGACCGGGATGCCCTGGACGACCCGAATGCCACCCCCGGCCGGCGGCGCGGCCGGCCCGAACGTCGTGCAGGGGGAGACGATCCACGAGGATCCCGACAACAAAGGCCCGGACCACGTCGCCGGGGGGTAGCGACGCGGCCCGGACGGCTGCGGCCGGGATCGGCGACTAAGCGCTCTTGCGCTGGGTCCTGCCTGCGCC
>JAVEDJ010000080.1 GCA_030841025.1 Actinomycetota bacterium | reverse complement strand
GCCAGCGGGCGGCCGGCGGCCGGCTGAACTGGTAGACGTTGTACGTGCGCGGGTCGCGCGGGTCGTAGGGCCACCAGTCGTTGCGGTCGAACTGCCGGTAGGACATCCGGGTGCCCGGGTCCGGAAGGGCACCGAAGGCCCGAAGCAGTCGGAACGTCCCGGCCGGGGTCTCGAGGCTGTTCTGTCGCCGGTTGCCGATCGGCGCGAAGCCCTGGTAACCCAGGCGGGCCGCCGCCGGTGCGAACTCCTCGCGCCAGGTCCCGTCCGCTGCCCTCCGGTAGGTCCGCAGCGTGGCGGTCGTCGCCGACCACGACGAGGCGGTCACGACGATGGCCTGCCGCGCGTCGCCCAGGTGCGCAAGGCGGCTCGGGTGGTACGGCGGCGGCGCCGCGGCTGCTGGAGCGCTGCTGCCCGTCAGAGCAACGGACAGCACCAGGACGGCCGTCCCTGCCAACGCGGTGCCAGACCTGCGGCAGCGACTGAGGCCTCGAGCGCGTCGACTGAGTGGTCCGAGCACCGCACCTCCCTGACATGACCCTTGGCGAGTGGGTTGAACGATCGCCAGCATTCTGGGCCACCGGGCACCCACCACCAAGGGCAGCCGGGCACCGGTCGCCGACGCAACCGTCACCGGCCCGCCCCGTAGGCTTGCCGGGTGTCCGGCCAGCCATTGTTGAGCGAGTACACGAACGAGCTCTGGGGAGCCGACTGGCCAGCCGTGCGGGAGCTGTGGCCACTCGAGTCCACGGTGTCCCACCTCAACCACGGGTCGTACGGCGCGGTGGCCACACCCGTGCTCGAGGAGCAGCAGTCGTGGCGGCAGCGCATGGAGGCCAACCCGGTCCGCTTCTTCGCCCGAGAGCTGGACGCCGCGCTGGACCAGTCCCGCGCGGAGATCGCTCACTTCCTCGGCACCGACGGTGACTCGATCGCCTTCGTGCCCAATGCCACCACCGCTGTCAGCACCGTCCTGTCCTGCTTTCCGCTCGAGCCGGGGGACGAGGTGCTGCTCACCGACCATGCGTACGGCGCCGTGCGCATCGCGGCGGAGCGATGGGCAGCTGCTGCGGGGGCCCGTGTCGTCACCGTGCCCGTTCCGCTGCGAGCCGGCGACGACGAAGTGACCGACACGGTGCTCGCCGCCGTGACCGCGCGCACCCGGCTCGCGATCATCGACCACGTCACGTCGGCGACGGCCCGGCGCCTGCCGCTCGTCTCACTGGTACCCGCACTCAAGGAGCGCTCGGTCGCTGTCCTGGTCGACGCAGCGCACGCGCCCGGCATGCTGGCGGTAGAGCTGGACCGGCTCGGCGCCGACTACTGGACCGGCAACCTGCACAAGTGGTGCTGCGCGCCGCGAGGCACGGCCGTGCTCCACGTCGCACCGGAGCACCGGGCAGGCGTGCGGCCGCTCGTTGCGTCCTGGCGCGAGTCCGACGGATTCCCGGGGGCCTTCAACGTCACCGGTACCGACGACCTGACCGCCTGGCTGGCCGCGCCGCGCGCGCTGCGGCTGCTCGACCAGCTCGGCTTCGACAAGCTCCGCCGCCACAACGTCGAGCTTGCGGTGGCCGGTCAGAACCTGGTCGCCCAGGCGCTGAACGTCGAGCGGGCCGACCTGCCACGAGACCCGGCGGTCAGCATGCAGCTGGTGCCGTTGCCCGCGGGAGTGGCCGGCGACGAGCTCGAGGCGGCAGCTCTTCAGGCTCGCATCGGTGAGCAGATCGCGGTGGAGGTGGCCGTGACCAACTGGAACGGCCAGGGTTTCGTACGCCTGTCCGCACAGGCGTACAACGCGCCCGCGGACTACGCGCGGTTCGCCGCCGACCTTCCGGCACTGCTCTGAGAACTTCCGTCACTGTTCCGAGAAGGGCGACCCCCAGGCCGGGTTGAGTGCCCGGAGCCGGATCGGCGCAGCCCTCCCCGGCGGCAGCCGGCCGCGTGCGCCGGGGACCCTCTCGGCACCGCGTCCCCACACCGGCAGCAGCCGGACCCGCAGGTCCCCGCCGACCAGGGCCAAGGGGTCCAGGTACGTGTCGCCGCGCCGCAGCCCCCAGTGCAGGCAGGTCTGCGGAAAGCAGTGACTGCCCGCCGACGAGAGCCGTCCGACCAGCGAGCCGCTGGGCACCTCGTCACCGACGGCCGCGACGGCGACGACCGGCTCGTAGGTCGTGCGGAGGCCGCCCTCGTGAGCCACGACGACGACGGGCTTGCCGGCCACCGCTCCAGCAAAGCTGACCCGGCCCGGGCCTGCGGCCCGGACCGCATCGCCGGGCGAGCCGCGAAGGTCGACGCCGCGATGACCTGCCAGCCATGGCTCGGGCGGCGGCTCGAAGCCGCGAATGACCTGGGGCGCACCGTCGAGCGGCCACCGCCACGGGCCACCGCCCGGCGGTGACACATCCGCTGCGGCGGCGGCAGCGGGAAGCGCGAGCACGCCCACAACCAGCACCAGGGCGAGCAGGCTGCGGAGCGGACGGTGAGCGGCGAGGTGGGTCGTCATGCAGCCACGGTCGACCTGCTAGGGCGCTCGTTGCGCGGCCAGGGCGCATCTGTGGACAGCAGGCAGCCCTGCCGTCCTGTGGACGCACCGACGACCCGGCGAGCGGGCGGCGGGGTCGCCCGCGCGCTGGCGCCGGGGGAGATGCCGGCGGGGCAGCCCCGGCTCGATTTCGGTGCCGGAGGTGACGCGTCGTACACTCCACGCAGCGGCCCGCTTCATGCGGGTCGACTTCGCACGCCCGCATCCGTCGTACCGGTCCGTCCGGGGCGGGGGCGCGCTCACGGTCCGCCCGACCCGCGATGGTGACGGCGGCGAGCGTGCTTACGGGCGTCAGGAGCGGATGGCCGGCCGGCCTTCCGCTGGACAACCGAGTGCGGCCCAGCGTCCACGAAGGGCGCAGACCGCGGGGAAAGGCTAGGCATGACAATGTCCGCCCCGACGACCAACCAGGTCGTCAGCATGAGGCAGCTGCTCGAGAGCGGCGTGCACTTCGGCCACCAGACGCGTCGGTGGAACCCGAAGATGAAGCGCTTCATCTTCACCGAGCGCAACGGCATCTACATCATCGACCTGCAGCAGTCGCTGTCCTACATCGACCGCGCCTACGAGTTCATCAAGGAGACCGTCTCGCACGGCGGCTCCGTGATGTTCATCGGTACGAAGAAGCAGGCCCAGGAGGCCATCGCCGAGCAGGCGACCCGCGTCGGCATGCCCTACGTCAACCAGCGCTGGCTGGGCGGCATGCTCACCAATTTCCAGACGGTGCACGGCCGGCTGCAACGCCTCAAGGAGCTCGAGCAGCTCGACTTCGACGACGTGCCCGGCTCGGGCATGACCAAGAAGGAGCTGCTCGTCCTCAAGCGCGAGAAGGACAAGCTCGAGAAGACGCTGGGCGGCATCCGTGACATGTCGCGGATCCCGAGTGCTGTCTGGATCATCGACACCAAGAAGGAGCACATCGCCGTCGGCGAGGCTCACAAGCTTCACATCCCGGTCGTGGCGATCCTCGACACCAACTGCGACCCCGACGAGGTCGACTACAAGATCCCGGGCAACGACGACGCGATCCGTTCGGTGACCCTGCTCACCCGCGTCATCGCTGACGCCGTCGCGGACGGCCTGATGGCCCGCGCCCGCGCAGGCAGCGAGGGTGCCGGCGGCGACGACAAGCCTGTCGACGGCCAGCTGGCCACCGACGAGCCGCTCGCGGCATGGGAGCAGGAGCTGCTGCAGCGAGGGACGGCCGCGGCGGGCACGCCCGCAGCCGGCGAGACGGCCGAGGGTGCCGGTGTCGAGACCGCTGCCACTGACACGCCTGCTCCCGAGACCGCTGCTACCGACACACAAGCCACGGACACGCAAGCCACGGACACGGCTGCGACCGAGGCGCCCGCTGCCGACGCGCCGTCCGCCGAGCCCGGCACCGAGCAGTCCTGACCGGCGCACCGCACGCACGCGTCACTCACCGGCAGGGGCCGTCGCCGACCCGCCCCTGCCAGTGAGTGACATATACGAGTGACACCAGACCAGACCAGATTCGAAAGATGAGAGCGAGACATGGCGAACATCACCGCCGCTGAGGTCAAGAAGCTCCGCGATGCCACGGGCGCCGGGATGATGGCGGCCAAGAGGGCGCTCGTGGAGTCCGACGGCGACTTCGACAAGGCGGCCGACCTGCTGCGCATCAAGGGCGAGACCAAGGTCAAGGAGCGGGGCGCGGAGCGCACCGCCAGCAACGGCCTGGTCTCCGCTGCCGAGGGCGCGATGATCCAGCTCAACTGCGAGACCGACTTCGTCGCCAAGAACGAGCAGTTCCAGCAGCTGGCCGCCGACATCGTCAGCCACGCCGCCAAGACCGGCACCTCCGACGTCGCGGCGCTGCTCGGCGAGAAGCTCGCCGACGGACGCACCGTGCAGGAGAACATCGACTCGGTGGCCGCGGTCATCGGTGAGAAGCTCGAGCTCGCCTCGGTCGTGGTGCTCGAGGGCCAGGTCGCGTCGTACATGCACCGCCGCAGCTCCGACCTGCCCCCGCAGGTCGGTGTGCTCGTCGAGTTCGAGGGCGACAACCTCGAGGCGGCGCGGGCTGCGGCGATGCAGATCGCGGCGATGAGGCCGCAGTACGTGTCCCGCGACGAGGTGCCGGCCGACGTGGTCGAGAATGAGCGCCGCATCGCCGAGGCCACCGCCCGCGAGGAGGGCAAGCCGGAGCAGGCGCTGACCAGGATCGTCGAGGGCCGGGTCAACGGCTTCTTCAAGGACGTGGCGCTGCTCGAGCAGTCGTCCGTGCTGGACAGCAAGAAGACCGTCAAGGCCGTGCTGGACGACGCCGGCGTCTCGGTGCGTCGCTTCGCTCGCTTCGAGGTGGGCGCAGCCTGATCAGCAGTTGATCTGACTGGCGACGGGCTCCGCACTGGCAGACTGCCGAGGAGACCAAAACGACGAACGAGGAGGCCGCGACCGTGCAGGGATCCGACCAGGGAACCGAGCCGGTGGCGGCCTCTTCGTCGTACGGCGAGAAAACCGCCCGGGGGCACCGCTATCCCCGCGTCGTGCTCAAGCTGTCGGGTGAGGTGTTCGGCGGCGGCAAGCTGGGCGTCGACCCTGACGTGGTCGCGGAGGTCGCTCGACAGATCGCCGAGGTGGTGCGCACCGGCGTACAGGTTGCTGTGGTCGTCGGCGGTGGCAACTACTTCCGTGGCCACCAGCTCTCCGAGCGGGGCATGGATCGCGCTCGCGCCGACTACATGGGCATGCTCGGCACCGTCATGAACTGCCTGGCGTTGCAGGACGCGCTGGAGCAGACCGGTGTCGAGACCCGGGTGCAGACGGCGATCACCATGGGGCAGATTGCGGAACCGTACATCCCGCGGCGCGCCATCCGGCACCTGGAGAAGGGACGCGTCGTCATCTTCGGTGCGGGCGCCGGAATGCCCTACTTCTCCACCGACACCACGGCAGCACAGCGTGCTCTGGAGATCGGCGCCGACGTCGTCCTGATGGCCAAGGGCGTCGACGGGGTGTACGACGACGACCCCCGCACGAACTCGGATGCGCAGAAGTTCGACACCGTGACCTACGACGAGGTGCTGCGCAGGGGCCTGAAGGTGGCCGATGCCACCGCGTTCAGTCTCTGCATGGACAACAAGATGCCGATCATCGTCTTCAACCTGCTGGAAGAGGGCAACATCGGCCGGGCCGTACGAGGTGAGAGGATCGGAACGCTCGTCTCGACCGACGGGTGAGCGCCGACCCGCGCAGCACGACGACCGGCCACCGCACTAGCCATCTGGAGCGAGCGTGATCGACGAGACACTTCTCGAGGCCGAGGAGAAGATGGAGAAGGCCGTCTCCGTCGCCAGGGAAGACTTCACCAGCATCCGCACCGGGCGCGCCACCCCGTCGATGTTCAACAAGGTCCTTGTCGACTACTACGGCGCGCCGACGCCCGTGAACCAGCTGGCGTCCTTCCACGTCGCTGACCCGCGGATGCTGACGCTCACCCCCTTCGACAAGGGCTCCATGGCCGCGATCGAGAAGGCTATCCGCGACTCGGACCTCGGCGTCAACCCGACGAACGACGGCGCGATCATCCGGGTCGTCTTCCCGCAGCTGACCGAGGAACGCCGCAAGGAGTTCATCAAGGTGGCGCGTACCAAGGCGGAAGACTCCAAGATCTCCATCCGCAACGTGCGTCGGCACGCCAAGGACGCCCTCGACAAGCTGGTCAAGGACGGTGAGGTCGGCGAGGACGAGGTGACCCGCGCGGAGAAGGAGCTCGAGAAGGTCACGCACAAGTACGTCGCTGACATCGACGAGCTGCTCAGGCACAAGGAGACCGAGCTCCTCGAGGTTTGAGCTCGTGCGCCTATGACAGCCGACCAGACACGAGACAACGAGCCGCCGCCGCTGTTGGCAGGGACCGACGTGCCCAGCATGACGTTCGACCGTGAGGGCCACGGCGAGCAAGGTGAGCCCGGCGACCAGAGCGTGCACGACCAGCCGGCGTCGCCGATGGAGCCGGTGCCGATGGTGCCGATTCCGCCACCCGAGCGACGCAGCCGCGCTGGACGCAACCTGACGGCGGCCATCGGCGTGGGGCTCGGTCTCGGTGCTGTCATCCTGCTCTCGCTCTATCTCTACAAGGCGTCGTTCGTCGCAGTCGTCATCGTGGCCGTGGTGCTGGGGCTGTGGGAGCTGTCCAACGCGCTGAATGCAGACCGGATGCGCGTCGCCGTCGTACCCGTCGCGGTGGGGGCCGTCGCGATGCTGGTCGCCGCCTACGTCGGTGGTTCCGAGCCGTTGGTGGTCGCTCTGGCGCTGACCGTGCTGGCCACCATGGTCTGGCGACTTCCGGAGCCGCCGGCCGGCTACGTGCGCGACGTGACGTCCGGTGTCTTCGCCACCGTCTACGTCCCCTTCCTGGCAGGCTTCGCCATCCTGCTGCTGCGTGCCGACGACGGTGCCGACCGAGTAGTGGTCTTCATCCTGCTCACGGTGCTCAGTGACGTCGGCGGGTACGTTGCCGGCGTGCTGTTCGGGCGGCACCCGATGGCCCCCGGGATCAGCCCGAAGAAGTCGTGGGAGGGGTTCGCCGGCTCGGCGCTGTTCACTGCCGTCGGCGGGGCGGTGACGTTGCCGCTGCTGTTGGACGGCCCAGTGCTCGGCGGGGTCGCCGTCGGAGTCGCCGTGATGCTGACGGCGACGCTCGGTGACCTCGGGGAGTCGATGATCAAGCGGGACCTGGGCATCAAGGACATGGGCAGCCTGCTGCCGGGGCACGGCGGCGTCATGGACCGTCTCGACTCGTTGCTGCCGGCCGCGCCCGTCACCTTCCTGCTGCTCAGCTGGATCGTCCCGGGCTGACCCGCGCACGCACGCGGCCGGAACTGCCGGGTTGACCTGTCACAATTGACTCCGTCATGTCTGTACCCGGAGAGCTCGTCTTCGCCGCGCCGCGCCGCGCCAAGCCCCCGCGCCACCTCGCCGATCTCACGCCGGCCGACCGCCGGGCGGCCGTGACCGGGCTGGGCCAGCCGGCGTTCCGGGCCACGCAGCTCGCGACCCACTACTTCAGCCACCTGGCCGACGACCCCGACCAGATGACCGACCTGCCGAAGGCGGCACGCGCGGCGCTCGTTGACGACCTCCTGCCTGCGCTGCTGACACCTGTGCGGCACCTTGACTGCGACGGCGGTGCAACGCGCAAGACGGTGTGGCGGCTCTTCGACGGGGCGACTGTCGAGAGCGTGCTGATGCGCTATCCCGACCGCGTCACCATGTGTGTCTCCTCGCAGGCCGGGTGCGGAATGAACTGCCCGTTCTGCGCCACCGGCCAGGCGGGTCTCACCCGCAACATGTCAGCCGGGGAGATCGTCGAACAGGTCGTCGCCGGCGCGCGCATGCTCGCGCGCGGTGAGCTGGGGGAGCCGGGTCGCATCTCCAACGTGGTCTTCATGGGCATGGGGGAGGCGCTCGCCAACTATCAGGCGGCGATCGGCGCCATCCGGGCGCTCGTCGCACCGCAGCCCAACGGGCTGGGCCTGTCGGCCCGGACCATCACCATGAGCACGGTCGGTCTGGTTCCCGCCATGAGAAGGTTCGCGGGCGAGGGGCTGCAGGTGCGACTGGCCCTGTCCCTCCATGCGCCCGATGACGCGCTGCGGGACAGCCTCGTGCCGATCAACACGCGGTGGAAGGTCGCCGAGGTCCTGGACGAGGCGCGTCACTACTTCGAGGTCACGGGCCGCCGGGTCAGCATCGAGTACGCGCTGATCCGCGACATCAACGACCAGGCGTGGCGAGCCGACCTCCTGGGGACCGAGCTCAATCGCCGAGGCCGCGGCTGGGTGCACGTGAACCCGATCCCGCTCAACCCCACGCCCGGCTCGAAGTGGACCGCGAGCGACCCCGGGGTCGAGCGCACCTTCGTCGAGCGGCTGCGGGCGCATGGCATTGCGACGACCGTGCGCGACACCCGGGGCCGGGAGATCGACGGTGCCTGCGGCCAGCTGGCGACGGTTAATTCGTGAAGCACACCATGTTCCCGCGCGTACGGCGGTGGCGCCGCGGCTATCACTGCCGCCAGGTCGAGGCGTTTCTGTCGTCGGTAGAGGTCTCGCTCGGCGGGCACCTGCCGCCGATGGCGGCCAGCGACATCCGTCGGGCCGGCTTCGAGCTGGTCCGCCATGGCTACGCCGTCGCGGACGTCGACCACCACCTGGACGCGCTCGAGGAGCGCGTCCTCACCCTGCAGACCGCAGCGAGCGGTCGTCGTGGCCGCCCCGACCCTGCGTCCGACGAACAGTTCTTGCGTGACGAGCTGAGTGGCCCGCACATGCGGCGCTTTCCCCGCGCGGGCATGCTGCGACGGGGTTATGACGTCGACGACGTCGATGACTTCATCGACAGGGTCACCTCGGTGCTCGCCGGCACGGACGAGATGACGGTCGACGAGGCGCGCGCGGCAGGGTTTTGTCCCAAGCGCGGCGGCTATGACGAGGAGTCGGTCGACGAGACTCTCGACAGGGTCGTCGAGTGGTTGCTCGTGAAGCGCCGGGCGGCCACGGACGTGGCCCATCGCGCCGCTCGCACGGACGTGGAGACGGCCGGTCCGTCGGCCTGATCGGTCCGGTGCTGGCGCCTGATGCCCCCTTCGGGCGAGGATGCGCGGATGGGTGACTACCGTGCGACCTTCGACCACAGCATCAGCGACCCCGAGACGTTCTGGCGCGCTGCCGCCGAGCACATCTCCTGGCGGCGCGCGCCCGAGGTGATCCTCGACGACAGCAACCCGCCGTTCTACCGATGGTTTCCGGACGCCGAGCTCAACACGTCGGAGAACGCCCTCGACCGGCACGTCGCCGCCGGCCACGGTGACCGGGTCGCGCTGATCCACGACAGCCCAGTGACGGGCAGCAAGAGCTCGTTCACCTACGCCGAGCTGCTCGACCAGGTCTCCCGCTTGGCCGGTGCCCTGAGGACGCTGGGGGTCGACAAGGGCGACCGCGTCATCATCTATCTCCCGATGGTGCCGGAGGCCGTTGTCGCGATGCTTGCCTGCGCGCGGCTGGGTGCCGTGCACTCAGTGGTCTTCGGCGGTTTCGCGGCTGCCGAGCTGTCGGCGCGCATCGACGACGCGCAGCCGAAGGTCATCGTCTCAGCGTCCTGTGGCATCGAGGTCAACCGAGTCATCGAGTACAAGCCGCTGCTCGACAAGGCGATCGAGCTGTCGGCCCACAAGCCGGAGCACTGCGTCATCCTGCAGCGTCCGCAGGCTGAGGCGCCGTTGAACAGTCCTCGCGACATCGCATGGAGCGAGGCGATCGCGGACGCCGAGCCCGTCGCGCCCGTCACGGTGGCGGCCACGGACCCGCTGTACATTCTCTACACCTCTGGCACGACGGCCAAGCCGAAGGGCGTCGTACGCGACAACGGCGGGCACGCGGTCGCCCTGCGTTGGAGCATGGAGAACATCTACGACATCGGACCTGGCGATGTCTGGTGGACGGCGTCTGACGTCGGCTGGGTGGTCGGTCACTCCTACATCGTCTACGCGCCGCTGATCGTCGGTGCGACCACGGTGCTCTACGAGGGCAAGCCGGTCGGCACCCCTGACGCCGGCGCGTTCTGGCGGGTCATCGCCGAGCACAAGGTGACGGCGCTGTTCACAGCCCCGACCGCCTTCCGGGCGATCAAGAAGGAGGATCCCAAGGGCGATCTCCTTTCGTCGTACGACGTCTCCTCCTTGCGCACGTTGTTCCTGGCGGGGGAACGGCTCGACCCCGACACCTGGGAGTGGGCGACCGAGCGGCTGGGGCTGCCGGTCATCGACCACTGGTGGCAGACCGAGACAGGTTGGCCGATCGCCGCGAACCTGCGCGGGCTCGATCCGATGCCGATCAAGCCCGGCTCGCCGACGGTGCCCGTGCCCGGCTGGGATGTCCGCGTGCTCGACCCGTCGGGCTCGGAGGCGGCACCGGGGGCGGAGGGGGCGATCTGCATCAGGCTTCCGCTGCCACCGGGATCGCTGCCCACGCTGTGGAACGACGACGAGCGCTTCGTCGCGTCCTATCTGTCGGCGTTCGAGGGTTACTACCTCACCGGTGACGGCGGCTACGTCGACGAGGGCGGCTACCTGTATGTGATGGGCCGCACCGACGACGTCATCAACGTCGCCGGACACCGGCTCTCGACCGGCACCTTGGAGGCGGTGCTGTCCGGTCATCCCGCGGTGGCCGAGTGTGCGGTCATGGGCGTCCACGACGATCTGAAGGGGCAGGTGCCCCGCGGGCTCGTGGTCCTGAAGGCAGGTGCGGACGTCGACCCGGAGCAGCTACGCCGCGAGCTCGTGCAGCGGGTGCGCGATGAGGTCGGTGCGGTCGCCTCGCTGAGGCTGATCGACGTGGTGGCGGCGCTGCCCAAGACTCGATCGGGAAAGATCCTTCGCCGGACGCTGCGCGAGATCGCCGACGGCAAGACACCCATGGTGCCCAGCACGATCGAGGACGCGAGCGTGCTCGACGCTCTGCGACCCACCTTGCAGTCGCCCAGCTGAGGGAGGTTCGGAGCCGGACTCACGTCCGGAGTGCGACCGGGGGCAACGCCGGGTGAAGACCCCGCCCACTAGATCTTCTGGGCGATCCGGTGGGCGGGGGGTCTGGTGTTCTCTAGGCTCGGCCGTGCCCGGCCAAGCCCTCCGCGGTCCGGAACAGGTAGCGACCGCGGCCATGTCGAGCCGGGAAAGCACCGCGATCGAAGATCACGTCGCCACGAGAGACCGTCAGTGTCGGCCAACCGCGCAGTGCCATTCCGTCGTAGACACTGAAGTCACTGGAGCTCACGAGCTCAGCGGGCCGCACCTCGCGCTCGCTGTGCACGTCGACGACCGCGAAGTCCGCGTCGCAGCCCGGCTCCAGGCTGCCCTTGCGCGGGAAGAGGCCAAACGCTCGCGCGGGTCCCTCACTCGTCGCTCGCGCGACCGCTTCGAGCGGGAGGCCGCTGGTGATTGCCACCGGGAGGAGAAGGCCGCACCCACTGAATGCGGTGTTCTCGGTCCAGAACGTCGACATGCCCTTCTCTTCACGCGTGTAGGGGATCTCGTCCGAGCCGAGCGTGTCGACCAGCCCGGTGGCCACGGCTTCGATCGCAGCCTTCTGGTCTCCGGGCGTCCGGATAGGCGGAGAGACCTTGGCTGCTGGGTCTGCGTCGTCCGTGAGCACGAGGTAGTGAGGACAGGTCTCGACGATGACCGGTGTACCGAGCTGCTTGATCTCCCGAACCGCCTCCAGACCTGTGCGGCTGCCGACATGTGGGATGTAGAGCGGGACGCCGAACTCGCGTGACATCACGGCGGCTGTGTGGATGGCGACCGCTTCGCCGATGGAGGGCCTGCTCTCGCTCCACGCCGCCAGGCCCTCTCGTCCTTGCTCGATGACGCGCGCCGTCTCCGCTATGGCGATGTCGGAGTTCTCGCAATGGATGTTGAGCCGGACGCCGGGATGGTCGGCGAGGCTACGGAACGCCTTCAGGAGGAAACCGTCGTCGTAGTCGACCGCCGCGATGTCGTTGAGCTGCTGTCCGGGCAACGCGTCCATCCGCATCCGCTCCGACAGTGGCATCCGCGAGTTCATGTAGATCTTGAACGAGGTGACGCCGAACTCACGCACACACATGTCGATGTCGTCGAGATGGCGTTCGTTCAAGAGGGTGACGTGGAAGGCGAAGTCTTGAAGCAAGTGCTCTTCCGCTGACGCCCTGCGAGCGGGGACGCTGTTGCGGTAGTCCTCCGGTCGGCGGATGTAGGAGATCAGCGTCGTCACGCCGCCCGCTGCCGCGCCCCGCGACTCGAGCGGCAGGCGCCGCTCCAGTGGCGCGACGAGGCCCGGGTGCGTGTGCGGATCGATGACACCAGGGAACACGTGCAGCCCTTCGCCATCGATGACCCTGGTGGCTTCGCCGTCCACCTCGTCCCCGATGTCGGCGATCAAGCCGTCCTTGACCGCGATGTTGCCCTCGGTAACTCCTCGGCCGGGCCTGACGAGGAGAGCGTTGCGGACGAGAAGGTCGTACATACGTGCCGTGCTCCCTGTTGGTTGGCCGGTCTGGGGACCTATCGACGCAAGAAACGACCTCGGCCCGGAGGCACCTGAAGAGCACCGTCCTGCGCGATGACCTCACCACGCGAGATGGTGACGTCGACGCGACCGGTGAGCTCCATGTCCTCATAGACCGAGAAGGGCTGGGCCGACGGGAAGTCGTTGGCGTGGACTGTCCAGGTCGCGTCCGGGTCGATGATCATCATGTCCGCGTCGCTACCCGGCAGAAGCGTTCCCTTCTGCGGGTAGAAGCCGAACGCCTTCGCAGTATTGGTGGACAAGAGTTCCGCCGCACGGAGCATCGTCAAGCGGCCCGAGTTCACGCCGGCGCTGATGGTCACGGGCACCATCAGGCCGATGCTGCCGAAGGCGGGCCGGGTGGACCAGATGTCCCCGAGACGCTTCTCCTCGGCGTTGTAGGGGATGTGGTCCGTACAGATCGTCGAGATCAGGCCGGACTCGACCGCGGCCCATGTTGCAGCGTTGTCCTCGACGGTCCGGACAGGCGGCATGACCTTCAGCAGCTCGGCCGCCGGACTTTCGATGTTGTGGACGAGGTAGTGAGGACAGGTCTCGACGACCATGTCGGTCCCACGAGCCGCCTCAGCAGCGACAGCCTGGATTCCGAGCCGGCTGCCGATGTGCGGGAAGTACACCGGCACTTTGAGGTGACGCGACAGATACGCCACCTTCTGCACGCCGAGGGCCTCCGCTTCAGCAGGCCGTGCGTAGTGCCAGGCGAGCAGACCGCCGAGACCCATCGCTTGTACGCGTGGAAGCTGGTAGCTGACCAGGTCTGCTTCTTCGACGTGCACGCTCAGTCGCGTGCGCACAGGCAGCTCCGCGAGCTGCTTCATGATGGCGAACAGCAGACCGTCGTCGTAGTCCAGGTCCTCGGTCTGGAGCACCTCGTCGTCCACCAGCGGGTCGATCAAGAAGGCTTTTGCCAGATTGGCCTTGAGATTCATGTAGAGCTTGAACGACGTGATGCCTAGTGAGCTGACATAGCGAGGGATCTCGGCGACCTGTTCGTGGTTGAACAGAGCCAGATGTGCGCTGAAGTCCTGGTAGTGGTAGGCGGGATCCTGCTCGATGTGGGGCGGGAACGTCTTGAGGTACGAGTCAGTGCGCCGGAAGTAACGGACCAGAGTTGTGACTCCGCCGAGCGCTGCGAAGCCGGTCTCAGGCGCCATGCGCTCGCGCATCGGTGGCAGCAGTCCGTAGTGACAGTGCGCGTCGATCGCGCCGGGCAGCACGTGACGTCCGGCGGCGTCGACTGTTCGGCTTGCCTCGGGCGGAGCCTCACGTTGTGGCAGCAGCTGGACCACTTTGCCGTCGTCAACGACGACATGGCCGTGCAGCAGTCCAGCTTCGGGGACGACGACGGTCGCGTTGCTGACGACGAGCTGTACCGGACTCATGGACTTGTCACTTCCTGCTCGACAACCATCTCCACGGTGTCGGTCTGGGCGTCCCAGCGGCGGATGAGGGCGACGCCGAGCAGCTCGTGCAAAGTGAAGTCCATGTTGTTGTAGACAGGGTTCAGGCCACGCTCGAAATGCCCACCCATGACCTGACCGGTCTGATCCGACACGCATCCATGCAGGTGCGTCGCGCGGCCCTCGTCGTCGTCGCGGCAGACCAGCCCTTGGCCGCCCAGGAACTCGACCCGGCGATCGATTCGCTCGAGCGTCAGGACCGGACGCTCGCCGCCCTCACGTGGCCTCTGCAAGATCTTGAAGCCGGCGGAGGAGAGGCTGCCATAGGCGAACACGACAGCCGCATACCGAACGCCGTGCCGGTCACATACGTCCTCGAGCCCCTGGATGAGGTCAGCACCCGGGAGCAGCCGGCCGACGATCACTCGGTTCGTGGTGGCTTCCACGCTGTGGAAGAGGTCACTCTTCTCAGTGGGGTGGTGGGCTGAGGTCATCAGCTCGTCACCAACCGCTTGATGATCCCCTCGATATCGGGCTGCTGCTCGAGGGTGAGGACTCTCTCCGCGATCTCCAGCGACGTCCTGGCGTCCAGACCGCCCCAGTCAAGACACCCGGTGAACTTGTCGATCAGCTCCTCGTCAGGCATCGGGTTCTGGGGGCTACCACGGCCGAAGGCTGCGCTCGTGCGCAGCTCCTGCCCGGTCTTCAGCCGGACGGTGATGTGGGTGGTCATCGTGTTGTAGCCGGCGGCCTCCGCGTCGGGGTCGACGCCGAAGTCGACCCGCTCGATCATGGCCTGGACATCGGGACGGTTGACGACCTCGTCGGTGAACTCGGCGAGGCCGGCCTTTCGCTCGATCAGCAAGATGGCCATGCAGAACTCCATGCTGAACTTTGCCTCGAGCTCGGTCGTGGGACGATGGTGGATGAGGGCGTTGGGCATGTGACGGTTGGTCCCGACCGTGATGCGCTCGACGTCGCCCGGTCTCACGTCCTTCTCGCGCACCAGGTCCATGAAGGCGCTCATGCCTGGATGTGTGAGCGAGCCGCTCGGATGCGGCTTGATCGAGACGCCCGGTGACCCGAACGTCCATGGATTCCCCAGCACGCCGTGAATCGCGTCGCGCGCATACCCACCACCGGCAGCGCTGAAGAATCCGCGCGGTGCCTCGAGCGCGTCTGTCGCAGCCGTGAAGCCCTGGGACGCCAGGTCCGCGGCCAAGACGCCACTCTCGGCTGCCCGGCCGGCGTGGAAGGGCTTGGTCATGGTCCCGAAGTGCTCGCGAACGCCTCCGGCCTGTGAGGCCGCGATACCGAGTGTCCGCGCTGCCGTGTCACCGGTAAGCCCTAGCGCTCGGACCGCGCTTGCCGCCGCGCCGATAGCACCAAGGGTGGCGGTCGCATGAAAGCCGCTGTCGTAGTGACGGGGTTCGATGGATTCTGCGGCCTTGGTCGCGATCTCTACACCCAGCAGGTAGCTCATGAGCAGGCGCGCCCCGCTCGCGCCAGACCTCTCCGCCAGCGCTAGAGCCACCGGGAGCACCGGCGCGGTGGGATGCGTCAGCAGCCCGTAGACCCGGTCCGGCGCCACGGCCAACTGGGTGTCATCGAAGTCATCAGCGTGAATCTGCACCCCGTTCGCGAAGGCGCCGAACCGGGCCGGAAGGCGCACCGCCGTACCGAGGACCGAAGCCTCCGCGAGGGTGCATCCGTAGCCGGCGAGGGTCTTCCGCACGATCACGGCACCCTCGCTCCTGGAGCCGGCTACGGCGAGCCCCAGACCGTCGAGCAGAGACCGCTTCGCCCGGTCCAGCACGCCTTCCGGGACATCGGAGATGTCAGCGTCGGTGAGGAACTGCACGATCTCGGCGGTAAGTCCGGGCTGTGTTAACTCAGCGCTCACTGGCATGGGTACTCCTTGGACGGCACGGACGCCGGTTACGGGCGGGGTGAGACACATAATGTATACGTAACATTGGCCAAAGTGACAGCCTCGACCGCGTCAGAAAATGTGGACTCCCCCATGAAGCTACCTTGCTACCCGGCGTCTCGCGTTTTCCGAATGTGGTGCGCTGGGTCTTGACAGCCGGGGCGGACGAATAAAGTATACGCAGTACTCCACCCCGGGAAAGGGCTGACATGAAGCCGGCGCAGTTCGACTACGTGAGGCCGCAGTCGGCGGCCGAGGCGGTGCGGGCCCTAGCCGAGTCGGACGACTGCAAGGTGCTCGCCGGTGGACAGAGCCTGGTGCCGTTGATGAACTTCCGGCTCGCCCAGCCGCCTCTCCTCGTCGACATCAACCGGCTGACCGAGCTCGCCGGCATCACGGAGGTCGACGGTGCCCTCCGGATCGGAGCGATGACCCGGACCCGGCGGCTGGAGACCTCCGCCCTCGTCACCGAGCGCATTCCGGTACTCGCGGCCGCAGCCCATTGGGTGGGGCACGTGCAGATCCGCAACCGCGGCACTGTCGGCGGCTCGATCGCGCACGGCGACCCCTCTGCAGAGCTGCCGGCGATGTGCGTCCTGCTGGACGCGGAGATGATTCTGGTGAGTAGCGGAGGTACCCGCGCCGTCTCGGCTGGAGACTTCTTCGAGGGTTTCCTCACCACGGTGGTCGAACCCGACGAACTGCTGACGGAAGTTCACATCCCCATCCCCGCGGCAGGTGCGGTGTGGGGTTTCAGCGAGTACGCCCAACGCGCCGGGGACTTTGCCCTAGCGGGAGTCGGGTGCGTTGTTGACCGACACGCAGGCACGGCCGGTCTCGTTGCCTTTGGTCCATCTGAGCGTCCTATGCGATGTCCATCGGCTGAGGAGATCCTCCGTGTCGACGGACTGAGTCTCGACCGCGTGTCGGATGTGGCCGACGCCGCCACGGCCGATGTCGTGGCAGCGACTGAGGCTGTGGATGCGGAGGCTGTGCACCGGGTTGCCACAGTTCGCGCGATGGCGCGAAAGGCAGTGGAGCAGGCGGTCCGCATGACAGGGGAGCAGCGGTGAGCTCAGAGACGGCAGTCAGCGTTCGCTGCACGGTCAACGGCGAGGTTGTCCAACGCATTGTCGAAGCACGGATGCTGCTGTCCGACTTCCTGCGCCATGAGCTGGGCCTGACCGGGACTCACGTCGGCTGCGAGCACGGCGTCTGTGGCGCATGCACAGTCATCGTCGACGGGTCCTCGATCCGAGCGTGCCTCATGTTCGCGGCTCAGGTGGATGACGCTGAGATCGAGACGATCGAGAGCCTGGCCAAGGACGGAGCGCTTTCGCCTCTGCAACAGGCCTTCCACGACCAGCATGGTCTGCAGTGCGGGTTCTGCACCCCGGGCATCTTGATGTCGATGACCGCCTGTTTGCGGGAACCCGCCCCCGACCGCGAGAAGCTTCTCGAGACCCTCGGCGGACACATCTGTCGGTGTACCGGCTACGTGGGCATCAAACGGGCAGTCGACCAAGTCCTCGACGGAGCAGACTCCGTTGACCGTTCCACGGTTGAGGGTGCCTCGTGAGCCCCAAGGATCAGATCGAGACCGGTTGGGTCGGGAGAGCGACCCCACGCAAGGAGGATGACCGGCTTCTCAAGGGAGGTGGCCGATATGTCGACGACATCGAACCGGCGCGCACCTTGCATGCTGCCTTCGTCCGCAGCATGGCGGCAAATGCGCGGATCACTGCTATCGACGTCGAGGCAGCGAGCCGCGCATCCGGTGTCCGACTCGTCCTTACGGGCACCGACATCGGGGACCTGAACGCACCGCTTCCCCTCTTGGGCGGCCACCCGTCCCTCATCGCTGCGAAGACGCAGCTGCCGCTGGCCGTTGATCGTGTGCACTATGTCGGCGAAGCCGTCGTGATGGTGATAGCCGACGATCGATATCTCGCCGAGGACGCCGCCGCTCTCGTGCGCATCGACTACGACTCGCTCGAGGCCGTTGTCGACCTGGAGCAGGCTGCGACGTCCGCGACCAGGGTGCATGACGACGTGGCTGACAACGTGGCCGGTGTCGTCCGCGACCGGGTAGGAGATCCGGACGCGGTGTTCGAGCTAGCGGAACACGTGGAGCGTTTGCATCTGTCCCTCGAGCGCACCGGCGGCATGCCGATGGAAACGCGCGGAGTGCTGGCCGACTGGGATCCTCGCGAACAGGTGCTGCACGTCTGGGACTCGACGCAAGCGCCCGTCGCTATCAAGCATGGACTCTGCAGGCTCCTGAAGCTCTCATCGGAACAGGTGGAAGTCGTTGCGCCCGACGTCGGTGGCGGCTTCGGGGCCAAGATCATGCTTTTCTACCCCGAAGAGGTGCTGGTTCCGCACGCGGCCATGCGGCTAGGTCGGCCGGTCAAGTGGATCGAGGACCGGTGGGAGCACTTCGTATCGGCCAACCAGGAGCGTGGCCAGACGCATGAGGCTGAGATCGCATTCGACGACGATGGAAAGATCCTGGCCGTCCGTACGACGTTCGTCCACGACACCGGCGCCTACATCCCTTACGGCATCGCAGTTCCGGCGAACACGATCACCCACATGCTCGGGCAGTATCGCGTCGAGCACTACTCGGCAGTGGCAACCATCCTGTACACGAACAAGCCGCCGGTGAGCCCCTACCGTGGTGCCGGCCGCCCGCACGCGGTCTTCGTGATGGAGCGACTGATCTGTGCCGTTGCCCAGCGGCTCGGGCTCGAACCTCATGAGGTGCGCTGGCGCAACCTCATTCCCGCTGACGCGTTTCCGTACGACGTGGGGCTGACGATCGACGCTCCCGTCCGCTACGACAGCGGGAACTACCAGGAGGGCATGCGCAAGGCTCTCATCCACCTGGACCCAGACGGCTTTCGCGCCGAGCAGGCATCCAAGCGCGCCGAGGGCAAGTACCTCGGCATGGGGATGGGCTGCTACATCGAGTCGAGCGGGCCGGGCCCGTATGAGGGCTGCGCGGCTCGTCTGACCGATGCGGGCACTGTGGTGTTCGACGTCGCCACAGCCTCGCAGGGGCAGGGGCACAGCACCTCCTTTGCCCAGATCGCCGCCGACGCCATGGGCGCAGACATCGCGGACGTCGTGGTCCGAGGCGGCGACAGCGGCAGGGTGGAGTTCGGCATCGGCACCTTCGGAAGCCGATCTCTGTTGCTTGCGGGCAATGCTGTGGCCACCGCGGCGAAGGCATTACGGGACCAGCTGGCCGCGTACGTCTCTGAGCTCCTGGAATGTAACCCCGACGACCTCGTCTTCGCTGACAGCAGGGTGTCCGTCGCCGGCACACCATCGGTCTCCGTGTCACTTGCTGGGATCGCGGCGCTGGCCAATGCCTACGGGTACCCCGTGGTGAAGCCCCACGACGACGATCCGCAACAGTTCGCCGCTCTCCAAGTGCGCGCCGGAGCGATCTCGGCCCCCCCGGTGTTCCACGCCGACGGCTACTTCGGCGTCGGTCAACAAGTGTTCGGCAGTGGCGTTCATGCCGCGATCGTTGAAGTCGACCCCGCCATCGGCTCAGTCGAGGTTCTCAAGTACGTCCTGGTGCATGACTGCGGGGTGGTCGTCAACCCCGTGATAGTCGAGGGCCAAGTGCTCGGGGGGCTGATCCAAGGCTTGGGTGGAGCGCTGCTCGAGCGACTGCCCTTCGATGAGCAGGGGCAGCCACAGGCCACCAGCTTCATGGACTTCCGCATGATGACCGTCGAGAGCGTCCCGGAGATCGTCCTCGACCATGTCGAGACTCGGTCGCCGCTCAACCCGCTGGGAGTAAAGGGCACGGGGGAGGCGGGTGTGATCCCTGTCTCCGCCGTCATCGCCGAAGCCGTCGAAGACGCTCTCTCGCCGTTCGACATCACCATCACCCACATGCCCCTCATGCCGCACGAGATCACGCAGCTCATCGCGCGCTCGCGGGTCGCTGTCACTTGACGGAAACCTCACTCCGTCAAGGCCCCTTGCAATGAACCACAGGTATCGAGCGGGAAGGAAAGGACCCGAGCTGAACTGCCCCAGCGACGTCGCCTTCTGGGATGCGGCCGGCTGGACCCTACAGGTCCGTACGTGTGTGCGACTGCGGTCGTATCGTCCAAGAAAGGTGTGGCCATGCGCTCAGCAAAGCTAAACCTGCTCGTCGGCTCTGTAGTTGCCGCCGTGCTGCTGGCCGGTTGCGGTGGATCCTCCGGCGGAAGCAGCACTGCCGCCGATAGCGCTCCTGCCGACAGCGCGTCTGCCGACAAGAAGACTCCCACTATCGGCTTCGTCGTACCCCTCATCTCGAACCCCTACTGGGAGCTCATGCAGAGCTTCGCCAAGGGTGCAGCCGGGCAGCTGGGCATCAAGCTGTTGACGGCCCAGGCCGACAGCGATGAGAGCAAGCAGCTGAACATCGTCCAGGGCTGGATCTCGTCCAAGGTTGATGGGATCGTCGTCGGGCCGGTCAGCGACAAGGTGGGCCAGACGGTCCTTCGGCAGGCCGAACAGGCCAAGATCCCCGTCACCTTCATGCAGCGCCAGCCGGGCGTCGACCCGAGTGCCTCCCCGGACAGCATCTACGTCGGGTACGTCGGCACCGACGACGGTGGTGGGGGAGCACTTGCGGCTCAGGCGCTCTACGACTCGGGCGCCCGCAAGTGGGTGGCCATGACCGGCGACCAGGGCAACTCGGTGGCGGAGCAACGTCTCAAGGCAGCCCAGGACTTCGCCAAGGCCCACCCGGATGTCAAGATCCTCAAGACGCAGTTCGGCAACGAAGCCCGTTCGGTCGGCCAGCAGACGATGGAGAACTTCCTCTCGGCGCTGCCCGGGCCCGGCTTTGACGGCGTCTTCTCCTTCAACGACGAGGGTGCTCTGGGTGCCATTCAGGCGCTGGACCGTAGCGGTGACCTGAAGGACATGAAGATCACCGCCATGGACGGAACCGTGGATGCCGTCAAGGCTGTCGCCGATGGGGAGCTCCTGACGACTGTTGGCGGCGGATACGCCTGCGGCGCCTTCGCGCTGGTCGAGCTCTACGACTTCATCAACGGACACAAGCCGGACAACCGTGTGATGAACATCCCCCTGCTGCCCATCAAGGCGGACAACGTCAAGCAGTACCAAGACCAGGTCCTCAACGGCATGGACACGTACGACTTCAAGGCGGTGTCCCAGACCTACACGGAGGGCGTCACGACTGCTGACTTCAAGATCACGCTGAAGTAGCAGGCTCCGGCATCTCACCGACTACTCATCGGAGCGCGACACATGTCTGCAACCCCGGCTCTCGAGCTGAAGGGCATCGAGAAGCACTACCCCGGCACTGTGGCGGTCCGGTTCAGGCCGGGCGAAAAGCTGACGTTCGAGGATGGTCACATCCACGCACTGGTGGGGCAGAACGGTGCGGGCAAGTCCACCCTCGTCAGTCTGATCGCCGGCCTTCAGAAGCCGACCACGGGAGACATGTTTCTTCGCGGCGAGCCGTACGCTCCGGCGAATGTCGGGCAAGCGCGCCGATCCGGCGTCGACATCGTGCTTCAAGAGCCTCTTATCGAGGAGCACATGTCGGTTGAGGAGAACCTCCTCCTCGGACGCGAGGCGCGATACGCGCGCCACGGGCTTTTCAACCCGAGGACCCGGAGGCGGTTCGCCGAGGCAGCCATGGCTCGGCTGCCTCGGCGGATCGACCTCAAAGCGCGCGCCGGGGACCTGCCGATCGAGAGCCAGAAGCTGATCGAGATGGCCCGAGCGTTGGTTCTTGAGCCGAAGCTCCTGATCGTGGACGAGCTGTCGGCGGCCATGTCCGCCCGCGGCGTGAAGGACCTCGAACAGACGCTGCGCGAATTCGCCGCTGGGGGCGGCCTCGTCATCTACATCTCACATCACCTCGATGAGGTGGTGGACCTGTGTGATCGAGTGACGATTCTTCGGGACGGGACCATCGTCACCACGTTGGAGGCAAAGCAGACCAACAAGCAGCACATCTCGGAGCTGATGGTCGGGAACGAAGTGGAAGAGTCCGCCCACCGGTCGGTCAACGAGGACGCTGCTCCGGTTCTCGAACTGAAGTCCCTCAGCGTCCCTGGCCAATGCACGGATATCTCACTGGTGGTGCGCCCTGGAGAGGTTGTGGGCATTGGCGGCCTGATGGACTCCGGTGCCGCTGGCGTCGCGCTGGCTGTCTTCGGGATGATCAAGCCCTCCAGCGGTTCGGTGGAGCTGAACGGCACGCCGGTCCGGTTCCGCTCGCCGACTCAAGCGGTCTCAGCCGGCGTTGCCTACGTGCCAGCGGACAGGGACCGAGAAGGCCTCTTCCTCAACATGAGGATCGACCGGAACATCGATCTGGCGTCCATGAGCTGGACGAGCATGGCAGGATTTCTCGATCCGCGACGTTCCGCCGCAACCGCGAACAAATTCATCAAGCGGTTAGACATCCGGTGCCGTGGCTGTCGAGACATCCCGCTCAACCTCAGCGGAGGCAATCGCCAGAAGGTCGCGATTGCGAAGTGGCTCGTTCGCGACAACCGCCTGTTGATATTGCACAACCCGACACGCGGTGTGGACATCGGCGGGCGCTCCGAGATCCACGCAGTGATCAACGAGCTGGCCGATCGCGGCGCCGGGATCCTGTTGATCAGCGACGACCTGCACGAGCTCATCGCGCTCAGCGACACGATCGTCACGATGCGACGTGGCGCTGTCTCTGCTCAGATGTCGAACCGCGCCAAGCCCACGGAAAAAGAACTGATTGGTCACATGCTATGAGCCCTGAGACTGACGACGCCGGGTTGGCCCTGTCGCAGCCGCCTGTCGGGATCGACTCGATCGATGAGCAGGGTGGTGCCGCGCTCAGGGCCAAATCTGCCCACCCCAGGATCAACTACCGGTCCTGGGGCCGAGGGACACAGCTGATGCCGGCCTGGCTCGTCCCGTTCCTGTCCCTCATCGTGGTGACGACGTTCTTCGGAATCACGGCCGGTTCGAGATTTCTCAGTCTCAGCAACTTCAGCTTCTTGCTCCAACAGAGCGCGATCATTGCCATACCTGCGTTCGGTGTCACCCTGATCATCATTGCCGGCAGCATCGACCTGTCTGTCGGGTCGGTCGTAGCTCTGACTGGCATGGTCGGTGCGTTGGTCGCGGTGGACCACGGGCTGGTCGTCGGCCTTCTCGCCGCGTTGGTTACAGGACTCCTGGCGGGCCTCTGCAACGGACTGGCGTTCGCCGTCCTCAAGGTGCCCTCGTTCATCGTGACGCTGGGCATGCTGTCCGTTGCCCGGGGAGTCACGGTCAAGGTGTCCGGCTCGCAGCCGGAGAACGTGCCTGACAGCTGGCTCTGGTTCGGTGAGATGCCCGGCATCTTCATCCTGTTCGCCATCTGCTTCATGGGGACTTCCGTCCTGCTTCACCTCACCTCCTTCGGCCGCCGGACGGTGGCGCTCGGCGGCCAGGAGCGAGTGGCGCGCCTCGCTGGGGTGAGAGTGCAGCAGGTCAAGATCATTCTCTTTTGCTTCGGTGGGCTGATGGCTGCCCTCGGCGGCATCGCCTTGTCCGCGCGGGTCGGCGCCGCGACGCCGGACGCCGCCGGTGGCTTCGAGCTCACCGCGATAGCGGCCGTCGTGCTGGGTGGGACGCCACTCACCGGCGGCATCGGCAACGTGTTGAACACGGTCATCGGCGCACTCGTCCTGTCGATGCTGCTCAACGGGATGGTCATCCTCGGTGTCTCGGGAGAGATTCAGTTGATCACCCAGGGCGTCGTGCTCGTGGGAGCCGTACTGCTGTCTCTCGACAGAGCCAAGATCGGCATCATCAAATGACCGCAAAGGCCGTGACCGTGGGGGGCACAGGGTTGACCCCGAAGCTGCTCACGACGGGTGGCACCATCGCCACGAAGATCGATCCGCTAACGGGCGTCAGCCGTCCCAGCATGGATGGCTCAGATGTTGCTCGACTGTTGGCACACGGCGATGCTCTCGAGGTCGGGGAGCTGGACCGTCGACCGAGCTGGACCCTGACCCTGGACGACATGCGGGGCATCGCGGCGAGCATTCGGGCGGAAGCGGAGGTTCCCGGCCGGACCGGACTCGTGATCACGGTTGGCACCTCGGCACTCGAGTACGTCGCGTACGTGACGGACCTTTTCGTCGACGCATCGTTGCCCATCGTGTTCACCGGTGCCATGCGCAAGGCGGACGAGCCCGCACCTGACGGTCCTCGTAATCTGGAGGATGCCTTCATCGTCGCGGGTTCCGAGGAGTCATGGGATCGCGGGGTGCTGGTCTGTTTCGCGCAACGGATCATGTCCGCCCGGGGTGTCTACAAGCAGCACCGCAGCGACAACGACGCGTTCATCGATGTCGGTGGCGATGCGGGTGCAGTCGTCGATGGTCACGTCAGCTACCTCCGACGGCCGGCTAGCCATCGGGCTCTTGCGGGAAAGATCGACTCCTCCGTCGAGATGGTCAAGGTCTATCCCGGCGCGAGCGACGCGCTGCTGGATGCGGCCCGGCACCGTGGCGCCCGCGGTGTAGTCGCCGAAGGAACGCCAGGATCCGGTGGCATGCCGCCAAGCATGATCAATTCACTGCACCGTCTGGTCGATGACGGCATCGTCGTCGTCATCAGCTCGAGAGCCCCACTGGGCCGTGTCCCTGATCCGCCAACGGGTGGGACCGGGTCGCCTCTGAGCGGCCTGCCGTTGCTGTCCGCAGGCGATCTCACCAGTGAGAAGGCCTGGATCCTCCTGAGCGCCGCGCTCGGAGAGAACCCCGACCCAGCGCTCGCCAGCGAACTGTTCTCCGCTGTGGTGGGAGGATCCCGGTGAACCAGCTGAAGATCTCAGTCCTGGCCGGCGATGGGATCGGTCAAGAGGTAGTGCCTGGCGCCTTGTCGGTCCTCGAGGCCGTCCGCGAGCTCACCGGATCCTTCGTACTCAAGACAGTCGACTACCCGTGGTCCTGCGAGTGGTACGCGCACCATGGTGAGATGATGCCGTCGGACGGGCTCACCAGACTCGAGGACTCCGACGCGATCCTCCTCGGTGCCGTGGGGTTCCCAGGAGTGCCGGATCACGTCTCGCTTCGGGGTCTCTTGATCCCTATACGTCAGGCTTTTCAGCAGTACGCCAACGTACGGCCGATCCAGCTGTGGCCGGGCGTCACGGGCGCACTGGTGGGTAAAGGACCGGAAGACCTCGACATTCTCTGCATCCGCGAGAACACCGAGGGCGAGTACAGCGGATCGGGCGGCGTGATCGAGGTGGCCGGTCTGGGACGGGTGGCGACCCAGGTGTCCGTCTTCACGGAGCCAGGCATTGAGCGGATCGCTCGGTATGCAATGGAGCAGGCCAGCCGTCGGGGTGGAATGGTGGCGAGCGCGACAAAGTCGAACGCCTTGCAGTACACGGCCGTCCTGTGGGATGACGTCGTCCTGCGCGTCGCACGGGACTTCCCGGAGGTGACGGTCACCAGCTATCACGTGGACGCGCTCGCAGCCCGCTTCGTCAGCGCCCCGGAGAGCCTGGACGTCGTCGTGGGGAGCAACCTGTTCGGAGACATCCTCACGGACCTCGGCGCCGCCTTGCAGGGCAGCCTTGGACTCGCCGCCTCGGCCAACCTGAACCCGGAACGAAGGTTTCCGAGCATGTTTGAGCCGGTGCACGGGTCGGCACCGGACATCGCCGGTCGTGGTGTCGCCAACCCGGTCGGGGCCATCTGGAGTGCGGCCATGATGCTCGATCACCTGGGTGAGCAGGAAGCCGCCGGGCTGGTCACCAAGTCACTACGGTCCACCATTGGCGCCGGCATTCGCACCCCGGACATGGGCGGCTCCGCCAGCACTGGTGATGTCGTCGACGCGGTCGTGGGGGGACTCGTGGGAGCGGACTAGACCAGCACGTCAGGGTGGGCAGTGCTGGTGATGAAAGGGAAAGACGCATGAGTGAGAATGGACTTGAAGGTGGCGGGGGCTCGGTTCTCAACTTGGCCACGATTGCCGACCACCCTTCGCTGCAGGAGCGTGCTTATCAGACCCTGCGCACCGCGATTCTTGATGGTCGCTTCGCAGTAGGTGAGCGGCTGTATGAGTCAAAAATCGCTGAACAGCTCGGTATCAGCCGCAACCCCGTTCGTGAGTCCTTCCGGCGGCTTCAGCAAGACGGGCTCGTGGACGTCAGGCCCCGCGGCGGCATCTACGTGGCCTCCATTTCTATCGAGGAGGCGGACGACATCTACCGCGTCCGCGGGGCCCTTGAGGGCCTGGCGGCCCGCCTGGCGGCCGAGAGGATCACCGATTCCGAGTTGGAGGAACTGAAAAGCTTGGCTTTTGGCTGCAATGACGGGGTCCCGGACGAGCTGAACCGCTCAACCGTGTCCAACGCCGACCACTTCCACAAGGCCGTCCACGAGTTTGCCCACAGTCCCCAGCTGCTGGAGCCGTTACAGCTCATCTACGGTCGCGTCCTGCACTACCGCAACGTCACATTGCGCCTGCCTGGACGAGCCGGAGTCGCCTCACAGGGACACGTCGAGATCTACCAGGCGATCGCCAAGCGCGACGGCGCCCGCGCAGAGCTGGTGATGCGCGACCACATCGAAGGAGCCCGCATCTCGCTCATGCGCCACTTGGACACGGTGACACCCCCCGAGCTGAACCCGGAGGGGCAAGTCGCGACGGGTGAAGAATCCGTGACACCGCCGAGGTGGTCGCGACGTGACAACTGACGTAGGTGCGCTCGTTGTGCGGCTTGTTCTGGCTGCGATCTTTTGTACCCAGGGCTACCTGAAGACATTTGGTCCGCCAGATCGTCAGCATGGCCGGCAGGCATCAGTTCGGCTGATCCGCAGTCGCCGACTGCCACAGGCCGAGCGTCTTGCCGCCCTGCTCGGACTGTCCGAGCTCATCTTCGGGCTCATGGTCGGAGTCGGCTTCATGACCCGCCTGGCCGCTCTCCCGCTCGGCATGATCTTGATCCTGGCAATCCTGGGGTTCAAGCGAGAAGCCGGTTTCCTCGGAGGCTGGGACTGGCCGTTCGCGGTGCTTGGCCTTGTCGTGACAACCGTGCTGCTCGGTGGCGGTGCCCTCAGTCTTGACTCACTCATCGGATGGAGCCTGTAGGCCATGAAGCTTGAACACTCTTTTGAGGTTGGCCTGCCACCGAGAGAAACGTTTGAACTTCTGCTGGACGTCCCTCGCATTGCCACGTGCATGCCCGGCGCATCTCTGGTCTCGGTCGACGGCGACAAGTTCACGGGGACCGTGAGAGTGAAGCTGGGACCTATCGCCATCACGTACGGCGGCGAGGCCAGCATCCTGGAGCGTGACCCGGACGGTTTGCGGGCGGTGATCGACGCGCGGGGGAGGGAGCATCGCGGGTCCGGAGAGGCGAACGCCAGAGTTGAGGCGACACTGCACGCGACGGACGGCGGAACGCGAGTCGACATCGTCACCGATCTGGCGGTGACCGGCAAGCCCGCCCAGTTCGGCCGAGGTCTGATGATCGAGGTGGGACGAAGGCTCATTGGTCAGTTCGCCAGCTCTCTGGCGGCCGATATAGAAGCGACGAGGAAAGCGCGACCAGCAGCAGTCCCGGCTCAGACGGAGTCCAGGCTCACCACAGTGCCTGGCACGTCGGTCCATCGCCCGCCGACCACTGCTGTCCAAGAGCCGAACGACATCGATGTATTCGGCCTGGTCGGTGGCCGCCTTGCCAAGTACCTCTTTCCCGTACTGGCAGCGTTGGCGGCGGGCTGGTTGTTGGGCCGGTACTCGGCACGATCTGGTCGCGGCTAGTCACCACCCACGAGACGAAGAGGCAGTTGCATGTTCAGTGCGTTCCAAGAGTTAGTGACGGGCCTTCGCGAGTCACACGAACGACTATCGGGGCTGGTGAGCTCCCTCCAGGCGATGGATGTCACCCAGCCGGCATATCCGTCCGACTGGACCATCGCCGACACCCTGTCGCATCTTGGCTCAGGGGCGGAGATCACCTTGCTCATCCTCAGGCATGCCCGGGGTGACGGCATGGAGCCCGCCCAGGCCGACTACGTCGAGATCTGGGATCGCTGGAATGCGAAGAAGCCCAGTGACCAGGCGGCCGACTCCATCGCCGTGGATGGCGTACTGGTCAAAGAAATCGAAGCCCTGGATCCTGAATCGCGTCCTTCGTTGCAGGCATATGGCAGCAAGATGGCGCTGACTGACTTCCTCGCGATGCGCTTGGACGAGCACGTCATCCACACGTGGGACATCGAGGCCGGCCTCGGGAGGTCCGCGAAAATCGACGCCGCCCGGTTGCCACACCTGCTGGGACGACTTGACAAGGCAGCGGCCCGAAGCGGGATCGCTCAACCGGAAGCGTGGGCGATGCGCATAGCGGTGGCGGAGCCTCAAGCACGGTTCCACGTGCGGTTCGGTGAACGGACCACCCTCACCGTGGATGAAGAGTCGGGCAGCCCAGATCTGACCCTCCCGGCGGAGACTTTCGTCCGCCTGGTCTTTGGGCGAGTGGCTTCATCGGAGATCAGCGGTCGGTGGAATGCTGAGACAGAAGACGCACTGAGTCGCCTGCACACGATGTTTCGTGGCTACTAGCGCCCGGACGGGCGCCCACGGCGAGCA
>JAVEDJ010000071.1 GCA_030841025.1 Actinomycetota bacterium | reverse complement strand
CGGGGCCGCTGGCGGGGCCGGAACGGCCTCCCGGCTTGGCTCCGCCACCCGCCACCAGGGGACGGGAGGCACGACCTGCACGGCGTCCTTCCGCACGACCTGCGGCCGGTCCGGCGGCACGACCTGCGGGGGGTCCGGGGCCAGGATCTGTGGCCGGTCCGGCCGTACAACCTGCGGGCGGTCCGGCCGCACAACCTGCGGGCGGCCCGGCTCGGTGGCCCGTGGCCGCCCTCCCCCACCGCTCGGTCCACGGGTGCCCACCGGCCGGAAGTAGTCCGGGCCCGGTGTCACGGCAGCCTCGAGAACCACGCCAACGAACCGGCGGCAGCCAGCAGGGCCGCGAGCAGCCCGAACCCGATGAACCAGGACGTGACCTCACGGCGTTCTGTCCGGTAGCCGATCGAGCTGCCCAGGTCGGCGTACACCTCTTTCAGCTCGTCCTTGCTGGCCGCCTTGTACGCGACGCCCCCCGTCTCCGTCGCGATCTGCGCCAACGCCTCCTCGTCGACGGGCACCCGCAGGATGCGACCCTGCAGCGGTACGACGCCCTCGGGCGTGCCGTAGGCGATGGTCGACACCGGTATGGCGGCACCGACCGCGGTCGCGATGCCGGCTTCGATCGGGCTACCGGCCGAGTTGCCGCCGTCACTGAGCAGGACGACCCGGGCCGGCGGCAGCTTCTTGCCTCGTCGCGACGCGTCACCTTCGGTGACCGGCCGGATGCTCTTCACCGACGAGGTGATGGCGTCCCCGATCGCGGTCCCGCCGGCCAGGGTGAGATCGTCCAGCGCCTGGTCGATGAGCACGCGGTCGGTGGTGGGCGGCACGGCGACCTTGACCGTCTGGGCGAAGGCCACGATGCCGATGTTGAACTGCTGGGGCAGCAGGTCGACGAAGGCCCGTGCCGCCTCGCGGGCCACCTCGAACCGGTTGGGCGACACGTCCTGTGCCCGCATCGACGTGCTCACGTCGAGCGCGACCACGATCGTCGCCTCCTCGCGCGGCACGCGCACCTCGGCCTCCGGCCTGGCGAAGCCGGTCACCAGCGCCATCGCCATGAGCAGGAAGGCGACGGCCGGCGCGTGCCGGCGCCAGCCCGGCCCGCGCGGCGCCACCCGTTCCAGCAGCGGCAGCGCGGCGAACCGGACGGCGTAGCGGCGCCGGCGGCGTTGCGCGGCGACGTACAGCACGATGAGCAGCGCGACGGCGACCAGCAGCCACAGGCGGTCCGGCTCGAGGAAGGTCATGGGGGGCTCCCGGCCGGCGAGCGAGGCGTCAGGTAGGACGTGGCCACCGTGTTGGTCAGCAGCCCCGGGCTGCCCGTTCCGATACGCCGCTGGCGCAGGGTGAAGTCGGCCAGGTCACGCACCCAGTCGCGGTCCGTCCGCAGCACCAGGTGGGCCGCGCCGCTGCTCCGGACCACGCGCGCGGTCTCGACCCGGTGGCCGCGGGCCACGTCCGCGTAGCGCTGGCGCAGCCGCCGCGAGCTGGTGTTGACCTCCCTGCTGCGCCCGGTCTCCGGGTCCACAAGCGTCAGCACGCCCATCGGCGGCAGCTCCAGCTCGCGCGGGTCGAGCACCTCCACGACGAGCACCCGCTGCCGCGCGGCGAGGCGCCGCAGGGACGTCTCCCAGGCGCTGGTGTCCGGGTCGAGCAGGTCGGACACCACGATGCGCAGGCCACGTCGCCGGTGCCGCGACAGCGCCACCAGCCCATCGGCGAGCGACGGGACCTGCTCACCCGGGGCCACCCGGTCGGCCGCGGCGAGCGCACGAAGCACCATCAGCAGATGGGTGCGTCCGGCCTGGACCGGGCTGATCCGCAAGCCCCCGGCCGCCATCACGTAGGCACCGAACCTGTCACCGGTGCGCGACGCGATGCGGGCCAGGGCGACCGTCACCGCCGCCGCGAGGTCGCGCTTCTCCATGCCGACCGTGCCGAAGTCCATGCTGGCGCTCGCATCGACGAGTGCCCAGGTCTCGAGCTCGCGGTCGGCGATGGCGTCCCGAACGTGCACTACGTCGGTGCGGGCGGTGACGTTCCAGTCGATCCGGCGTACGTCGTCCTGCCCGGGCACGTACGGCCTTGCGTCGGCGACATCGGTGCCGGGTCCCGGCAGCAGGCCGAGGTGGTCGCCGTTGATCATCCCGTCGACCCGTCGTCCGACGACCAGCTCGAGGCGCCGCAGCGCGGCTTCCGGCGACAGGTCGCGCAACGAGACGACAGGGGTGTTCACGCCGCGCCGCTCTGCAGTCGTGCCTCGCGGGACTCCGGGTCCTGGGTCGGGGTGATCTGCGGTTGCGGCACCGCGGCGACAATGGCCTCGACCAGCCGGCGCGGGTCCACGCCGTCGGCCAGGGCGTCGAACGTGAGCAGCAGCCGGTGGGCGATGACGTCGACGGCCAGGTCGTGCACGTCCGCCGGTACGACGTACTCCCGGCCGCGCATCAGCGCCAACGCGCGCGCCGCTGCGACCAGCCCGAGGGTCGCGCGCGGGCTCGCCCCCAATGCGATCGCGCCGTCCAGGCCGTCGATGCCGTGGGCCGCGGGGTCACGCGTGCAGACCACGAGGCGTACGGCGTAGTCGGCGACCGCGTCATGCACGAAGGTGCCCGTCGCCTTGCGCTGCAGGGCCGCCACCTCCTCGGCCGTGAGCACCGGCCGGGGTTGCGGCACGTGGGTGCCGACCCGGTCGAGGATTCGCCGCTCCTCGTAGTCGGTCGGCAGCGGCACGACCACCTTCATTAGGAACCGGTCGCGCTGCGCCTCGGGGAGCGCATAGACCCCCTCCGACTCGATGGGGTTCTGCGTCGCGAGCACCAGGAACGGGGTCGGCATCGGGAAGGTCCGGCCTCCGAGCGAGACCTGGTGCTCCGCCATCGCTTCGAGCAGGGCCGACTGCACCTTGGCCGGCGCGCGGTTGATCTCGTCGGCGAGCACCAGGTTGGCGAAGATCGGGCCCTTCTCGATGTCGAAGGCCTCTCTCGACTGCCGGTAGATGCGGGTGCCCACGATGTCCGACGGCACCAGGTCCGGCGTGAACTGCAACCGCACCGAGCTGCCACCCACCACCGTCGCCAGCGTCTGCACCGCCAACGACTTCGCCACCCCCGGCACCCCCTCGAGCAGGCAGTGCCCCCGCGCCAGCAGCGCCACGAGCATCCGCTCGACCATCCGGTCCTGACCGACGACGACCTTCTTCACCTCCCTCAAGGCGGTCTCGAGCGCGGGGCCCGCGCGGTGGGCGGCGGACAGGGCGGGGGTCGACGTCATGGGGGCTCCTGGATCGGGGGGCGTGGTGGTGGGTCGGCTCAGACGAGTCGGGAGGACCAGAGCAGGGACGGCACGGCGGTGCCGAGCAGCAGCACGAGGCCGATCCCGGCGAAG
>JAVEDJ010000017.1 GCA_030841025.1 Actinomycetota bacterium | reverse complement strand
TATGCGGGACGGGTCGTGGCGGTCCGTCCCGGTCCGTGGCTGACCCCAGTCGAAGGGCCGTCCTGAACGGACCCCTTCGCTCGCACCCCCGTTTGTCCCTCAGTAAAAGAGAGGGCATTTCGGTCCGGAGCTTTGTCAGTGTCGGCGGCCTGGTGGCGGGAGGTGCCGGTCTTGGTCATCTTCTCCTCCGGGGTGCCGCCGGTCCGTGGGTCGTGTGGGGGTGAATCACAAGAGTGGCCACGGTTTCCGGGTCGTCACGGTCGACCGCGAGACCGCTGGCAGCACTGTCCGTGGATGGCCGCCAACGTCTGCACGGGTGCATCACTGGACGGTCGTCGTCCAGCGGGCAGTTGTGGTGCGCACCGGGCGCGCTCCCTTGGTTGTGAGCGCACGGTCGCGGATTTCTTCGGTCGGATCGAACTTTCTCGGCCGTCGGTGACCACCAGGAGGAGGTCGCGGGGCTCGCGGCCCGCATCGCCGCGCTGGTCACCGGAGCGCAGCCCCCAGAGCTCCCGTGACCATTCCTGTGACCACCGGGCTGAAAACAGCACTTCGGCGACACCCCGCAGTCCTCTGGCCTGCGGGAACGTCGCCGGGTGGTGGCTGGCTGGCTGGCGGTGGCGGTGGGATTTGAACCCACGGATGGCTTGCACCATCACACGCTTTCGAGGCGTGCTCCTTCGGCCGCTCGGACACGCCACCGCCGCAGAGATTACCGGACGCCCGAGGCGGTCAGCCAAGTCAGGGCAGGCCGGTCGCCCGGTGTGTCTGGAAGAAGTCACGTAGCAGCGTGGCGCACTCCTCACGCAGCACCCCTGCGACGACCTCCGGGCGATGGTTGAGGCGGCGGTCGCGCACGACGTCCCAGAGGGAGCCGACCGCGCCGGCCTTCGGATCGTCGGCCCCGAAGACAACGCGGTCGACCCGCGCCAGGACGGACGCGCCGGCGCACATGGTGCAGGGCTCGAGCGTCACCACCAGGGAGCAGCCGTCGAGCCGCCACTTGCCGCGAGCCTGGGCCGCCGAGCGCAGGGCGACCATCTCGGCGTGACCGGTCGGGTCGCCGGTCGCCTCGCGGACGTTGTGCCCCCGGCCGATCACCTGACCGTCCCGGTCGATGACGACAGCGCCGACCGGGACGTCACCCGAGGGCAGGGCGGCCCCGGCTTCGTCCAGCGCGGCCCGCATCCAACCGTCGTACGTCTGGATCACAAGGGGTCAGCGTAGGGAGTCGAGCACCTCCGCGAAGCCACCCGCCTCGGCGACCAGCGCGAGCGCGTCCATCGGGATCAGCTCGTCCTCGCACATCTGCTGCAGGTCGTCGGGGGCGGTGCCCAGGTCGGCGAGTACGTCGGTGTCACCCGCGCAGGTGCTCGGAGCAGGGGGCTCCTCCTCGTCGACGTCCAGGACTGCCTCGAACAGCGACGCGTACGGGCTGGCCGCTGCCGCGGCGACGTCGGACACGAACACGCGCGGGTCCTCGTCGCCGTCCACGCGGATGACCGACCACCACGCATCTTCACGCTCGACGAAGACCAGCACAGGCTCGTCATCGATCTCGAGGAGGCGCACGGTGTCGGTGAGCTCGCTCAGGTCGTCGACGCCGTCGACGTCCACATCGCGGGCGAACCACTTGTCGCCGTCCCGCGCGAGTACTGCGGTGAAGTAGGACACCTCTCCTCCTTGTAAGAGGGTTCATCGTGTTGTGGCAGCCGGACCGACTCAGTCGAGCTCGGCGTTCACCGCCTGGTCGAACTGCTGCCCGAAGCCGATGCGCGCGGCAATCTGGGCAAGGATCTCGTCCGGGTAGAGCTCGAGGTCACTGCACACGGCCGACAGCTCCATGGCGCTCATACCGAGGTCGGCAAACATGTCGAGGTCGCCGGCAGGTTGTACGGCCTCCAGGTCGTCGGACTGAGCGTCGCCGCCCTCGTCGAGGGCGTCGAGCACCTGCTGGGCGATCGGCCACTCTCCCACTGCCGAGGCGTCCGAGAGCAGCAGCCGCATCTCGTCGCCGGCCGAGCGGGCAGCGAGGAAGAAGTCGTCCCCGTAGGAACAGAGGGCGAGGGTCACGCCCTCGCTTGGCTGTTGACGGGCGGCGGCGAGCAGCGCGTCAAGATTCTCAGCCGCCCGCGACGGCAGCTCGGTCACCTGCCACTGACCGTCCTCACGGAAGGCCACCAGGGCGAAGTCGACGAGGGTGTCCTCGGCCAAGACGACCACCCCTCCGCTCACGCCCGCTCGACTTCCGCATAGGCATCGTGGCAGAGATTCGTCACCAGCGGCAGGGGTCCCGGGGCGAGACGGCTAGGTTGCTGCCCATGCCGACCATGCGGACACACGTCGCTGACCACCCGCTCGTGGCGCACAAGCTCACGGCGCTGCGCGACGAGCGCACCGACTCCCCCACGTTCCGGCGGCTGGCCGACGAGCTGGTGACCTTGCTCGCCTACGAGGCGACGCGGGACGTGCGCACCGAGGCGACCGAGATCAACACGCCGGTGGGACCCACCACCGGCGTACGGCTGGCCGCCCCCAAGCCGCTCGTGGTCCCCATCCTGCGGGCCGGCCTCGGCATGCTGGACGGCATGGTGCGCCTGCTGCCCACAGCGGAGGTCGGCTTCCTCGGCATGATCCGCGACGAGGAGACGCTGCAGGCGTCCACCTACGCCACCCGCCTGCCCAACGACCTGTCCGGCCGGCAGTGCTACGTGCTCGACCCCATGCTCGCGACCGGCGGCACGCTGGTGGCGGCCATCCAGTTCCTGTTGGATCGGGGCGCGGACGACATCACGGCCATCTGCCTGCTGGCGGCCCCCGAGGGGCTGGCCGTCATGGAGGAGGCCTTCAAGGACTCCACCGTGCCCGTGCACGTGGTCACCGCGGCCCTGGACGAGAAGCTCAACGAGCTGGGCTACATCGTCCCCGGCCTCGGCGACGCAGGCGACCGCCTCTACGGCGTCGTCTGACCCCCGCGCCGCCCCTGGGCCGGCTCAGCGGGGTCAGCGGCCGGGGAAGCCGCCCATCACGATGGCGGCGAGCAGCCCGACGACCAGGACGGCGAGCACCAGGATGGCCACGCCTGCGTTGCGCTGGTGGCCGCGCACATCGTCGTCGTCTCGGGCCGAGTCCTCGACCGCGCGGCGGAGGCGGTCCCCGGCGTCGTCCTCGGACATGGCTCCTCCGCTTCTCCAGGTCACGACTGCTGCCTGTCAACGATGCCCGCTGGCCGGGGTCACGCCACGGTGATCATGATCACGCCGTCGTGAGCCGGCTCACAGCACCTTGAGCGACTGCAGCACCTTGGTGAGCGAGTCCTTCGCGTCCCCGAACAGCAGCGTGGTCTTCGGGTCGTAGAGCAGCTCGTTCTCGATGCCGGCGAAGCCCGGCCGCATCGAGCGCTTGAGGAACACCACCGCCCGGGCGTCGTCGACGGTCAGGATCGGCATGCCGTAGATCGGGCTGCCCGGGCTGGTCTTCGCCGCCGGGTTGACCACGTCGTTGGCCCCGACCACCAGCACGACGTCGGTCGAGGACATCTCGGAGTTGGCGTCGTCCATCTCCATGAGCTGCTCGTAGGGCACGCCCGCCTCGGCCAGCAGGACGTTCATGTGGCCCGGCATCCGGCCCGCCACCGGGTGTATGCCGTAGACCACGTGGACACCACGCTTCTGCAACATGTCGACGAGCTCATGGATGGTGTGCTGTGCCTGGGCGACCGCCAGCCCGTAGCCCGGGACGATCACCACCTTGCGCGCGAACCCGAGCAGGATCGCCACGTCCTCGGCCCCGGCCGACCGCACCGGACGATCGCTGACCTCCTGCGAGCCCGCGGTCGACCCGCCCTGGAAGGCACCGAACAGGATGCTCGCCACCGATCGCCCCATCGCAGCCGCCATCATCCGCGTGAGGATCGTGCCCGACGCACCGACGAGCGTGCCGGCGACCAGCAACAGGGTGTTGCCGAGGACATAGCCGCTCGCCGCGACGGTGAGGCCCGTGAAGGCGTTCAGCAACGAGATCGCGATGGGTACGTCGGCGCCGCCGACCGGCAGCACGAACAGCACGCCCACGGCCAAGGACAGCAGTACGACGAAGGCCGCCGCGAGCATGACCGATGGGTCGGGCTGGACCTGGTAGGCCCAGACGCACGCGCCCAGGTCGGCCAGCACGACCGCTCCGAAGAGAACCGGCCCACCCGGGAATGTCACCGGCCGGCCAGTCATCAGCTCGTTCAGCTTGAGGAAGGTGACGACCGAGCCAGCGACGCTCACGCAGCCCACCACGACCGTGAAGAGGGCGGCGAGCAGCGTCGAGGCCGAGCCGGCATCCCTCAGCTCGATGAGCGCGACGAGGGCAGCGGCCCCTCCACCGACGCCGTTGAACGCAGCGACCAGCTCAGGCATGGCCGTCATGGCGACGCGGCGCGACGCGACGACGCCTGCCACGGCACCGATGACGATCGTCGCGGCGATGAGACCTAGGTGGTCGAGGTCCTCGACGACGAAGACGACGACGACGGCCAGCAGTGCGCCGACCGCACCGACGAGGTTTCCGGCGCGGGCGGTCCGCGGTCCGGAGAGCCCCTTCAGCGCGATGATGAAGCAGGCAGCAGCGACGAGGTAGGCGAGATCGCCTCCGTTGCCGCTCATGCTCGCGGCGCCGATCGGTCGTCGTCGGCATCGGCTCGCGGCGGTGGCTTCCGTCCGCGCCCGAACATCTCGAGCATGCGGTCGGTCACGACGAAGCCACCGACCAGGTTCAGGGTCGCGAGCAGGATGGCGAGCAGGCCCAGGCCAAGGTCGACGGTGCCGGTCGCATGGCCGGTCACGATGATCGCCCCGACCAGGATCACGCCATGAATGGCGTTGGCACCGGACATCAACGGGGTGTGCAGAACCGTGGACACCTTGGCGATGACCTCGAACCCGACGAAGACGGCCAACACGAACACCGTCAGCAGCGCCATGCCCTCGCTCATGCCGGCCCCTCACGGGTGACGCACGCCGTGGCGACGATCTCGTCGTCGAAGTCCGGCACGACCTCGCCGTCCTTGGTCATGAGCAGCAGGAGGCTCGTCACGTTGCGTGCGTAGAGCTGGCTGGCGTGCACCGGCATCGAGCTCGCGACATCCTTGGCGCCCCACACCGTGACCCCGCCGTGGTCGAGGACCTCACCCGGCCGGGACAGCTCGCAGTTGCCGCCGCTCTCGGCGGCCAGGTCGACCACCACCGATCCGGGTCTCATCGTGCCGACCATCTCCCCTGTCAGGAGCAGCGGTGCGGCCCGGCCAGGGACCGCGGCGGTGCAGATCACGGCGTCGGATGCCTCGACGTACGGCGTGAGCAGCTCGCGTTGCCTGACCGCACGGTCCTCGGTCATCTCCCGGGCGTAACCACCGGCACCCTCGAGCGCTTCGAGCCCCAGGTCCACGAAGGTGGCACCCATCGAGCGCACCTCGTCGGCGGAGGAGCTGCGGACGTCGTACGCCTCGACCACGGCGCCCAGACGCCGCGCAGTCGCGATCGCCTGCAACCCCGCGACTCCGGCACCGATGACGAGCACCTTCGCCGGCGCGACGGTGCCCGCCGACGTCATGAAGAGGGGGAAGAACCTGGGCAGGTGGGTGGCGGCGACGAGAGCGCACCGGTAGCCGGCCACCAACGCCTGGGACGACAGTGCGTCCATGGACTGTGCGCGCGAGAGGCGCGGCACCGCCTCCATCGCGAAGGCGAGGACCTGCTTGGCGCGCAGTGCCGACACCAGCTCGGTCTCCGCGCCGACGGGGAGGAACCCGATCGTGATGGCGCCAGGGCGCAGCCGCGCGGCCTGGTCCAGAGTGAGCGGAGCGACCGTGACCACCACGTCGGCGTCCGTGAGGACGTCGCCGTCGACGACCCGCGCACCGGCCCCGAGGTAGTCGTCGTCTGTGGTGAAGGCGTGCGAGCCGGCTCCCGACTCGACGGTCACGTCGAGCCCTGCGTCGCGCAGGCGCCGGACGGCGTCCGGAACCAAGGCGACCCGGCGTTCGCCAGCTCGCAGCTCTCTCGGCACCGACACCCTCACGCTGATCAACTTAGGGGACGCGGCGCTCGCGCCCCTGCAGGTGACCTGGCGCGCGCGTGTTCGCGCAACGACCGGCGGGGATCGTTCCGCAGCGACCGTCGACCCGCCGGCCCGCGGCTAGGCTCGCGCCCGATGAGTGCCGAGATCCACCTCGACAAATCGACCCGCAGCGCCCTCGGGTCCGAGGCCGGACGCCTGCTCAGTGGTGCCCGGTCGGCCATCGGCGACGACCGGATGTGGTGGCTCGACGACGACCTACGACCCGACCGGACCCGCGGGCAGCAGCTGTGGCTGACGGCGCGGCTCACGCACCTCTTCAGCCTGGGCGATCTGCTGGGTCGCGCCGGGGACGCGGACCGAGCCGACGTGGGGCTTGCCTCGATCGACCGCGACTTCGGTGATGAGCAGCACGGCGGGTGGTTCCCCCGTGTCGAGCCCGACGGGAAGGCCGTGCCGGCCAAGACGGCCTACGAGCATGCGTTCGTGATGCTCGCCGCAGCCAGCGCGACCGTCGCCCAGCGGCCCGGCGCTGCGGACCTGCTCGAGCGGGCAAGCGGCGTGGTGCTGCAGCGCTTCTGGGATGAGGACGAGGGCGCGCTGCTCGAGTCGTGGGATGCGCCGTGGCGCGCCGCGGAGGACTACCGCGGCGCCAACGCCAACATGCACGCGGTGGAGGCGTTCCTCGCTGCCGGGGATGCCACGGGTGACCGGGCGTGGTGGGAACGGGCGCGGCGCATCTGCGAACGCGTGATCAACGACGCGGCGCGGCAGCACGACTGGCGGGTGCCCGAGCACTTCGACGCATCGTGGGTGTTCCTGCCGGACTACAACCGTGATCAGCCACGGCACCCCTTCCGCCCCTATGGCGCCACCCCGGGGCACGGCCTCGAGTGGGCAAGGCTGCTGCTGCAGCTGCACTCGCAGCTGCCCGGGGGCACCGGCTGGATGCCCGACGCCGCAGCCGCGCTCTTCGCCCGCGCGATCGCCGACGGGTGGGACGGCGGCGGGCTCGTCTACACCACCGACAACTCGGGTGTCCCCGTCGTGCGCGAACGCTTCCACTGGGTGGTGTGCGAGGGCATGGCGACCGCATGGGCACTGGCGTCGACCACGGGTGATCAGCAGTACGCCGACTGGTTCGGGCGGTTGTGGCAGCACGCTCAGGAGGTCTTCATCGACCGGGAGCGCGGTGGGTGGCGGCACGAGGTCGATGAGCACAACCGGCCGAGCAGTACGACGTGGCAGGGCAAGCCGGACTGGTACCACGCGGCCCAGGCCATGCTGTTCCCCTTGCTCGACATGAGCGCCAGCTTCGCGGGCGCTCTCCGAGGGGAGCGGTCCTGGCCTGGTCGGGGCTGAGGCACCATGGAGGCAGGCCCGCAGGCCGGCCGCCCGCGTCGTCGTACGGCGGAAAGCTGGATCGGGGGGACGCGATGAGCTTCAGGCGCACCGTCGAGGACTTCACCTGTCAGAACTGCGGCACGCTCAACCACGGCGACGGCTACACCAACCACTGCTCGCGCTGCCTGCACTCCAAGCATGTCGACGTCGCTCCCGGCGACCGTGACGCGCAGTGCCAGGGGCTCATGGTCCCGGTCGACGTCCAGGTCGAACGCGGTCGTCGTGTCCTGGTGCATCGCTGTGCCCGGTGCGGCGTCGAACGCCGGTGCCGCACATCGGACGAAGACGACGTCGCCGTGATGAACGAGATCATGCGCACAAAGGCGACGCGATTCATGACCGGCGGCTGACCGGCTGACCGCCACCGCCTCCGGGTTCACCGAACCGAAAGGTTCTCCACGGAGTCCTGGAACAGGGTGGGGCGATGCTCTGGGCGGCGGTTGAGGGGTGCGCGATGTTCACCGTGGAGGAAAGCGCCCGAATCGCGGGTCAGCGGGTCGAGGTCTTCGACTACTTCTCCGACCTGCGCAACGAGCAACGGTGGAACCCGGATGTGCGGACGGTGCGACTGACCACCCCCGAGCCGATCGGGGAGGGGTCCGTCTTCACCGAGAAGGTCCGGGGCGTGGGCGCGATGGAGGTGCGACACACCCTGTTCGACCGGCCGTACCGGCTTGACCTGATCGCGGACTCGCGGCGGATGACGGTGCGATTCCGGTTCGACTTCGCGGACCTGGGTCTGGAGACGGGCTTCCGGGCGCACGCGGAGGTGGAGCCATGGGGAGCCATGCAGCTGATCGAGCCGGTGCTGCGCCCGGTGTTCGTGCGGACCTTTCGCCGACGGCCGGCCCAGATCGCCAAGGGACTCGCCGCGAGCAGGTCGACCGGCTAGCCGACAGCAGGCGTGGCTCCCGCTGTCACTCGCTGACGACGGGCTGCGGGAACACCCGGGGGACAAGGTCCAGCGACCGCACGTGGGCGGCGATCTCGCGCGCTGTGGTGATCCAGAGCCCGGACCTTTCCTGCATGTCGACCACGAGCCGCTCCAGAGCCCGCGCCCGGGCTGGTCGGCCGGACAGGAACGGGTGGTTGGTCAGGGCGAAGCAGCTGCCGTCGTCGTACATGGCAGCGAGCTCGGCCCGCCACATCGACAAGACCTTCTCCGGGTCCTCGATCAGGCCGGAGCCGACGAGATCAGGGAGGTACGCGTATTGCTCAAAGTCGTCCAGCGACCAGTGCACGGGGATCTCCACGAGAGACCGGGCGCCCTGCCCGGGACCCTCCGCGAGCTCATACGGCACCTCGCCGTCCATCAGGCTGGAGTCGTAGAGGAAGCCGCGGTCCAGCAGCAGTCCGGGCGTGGCGTACGTCGTCTCCCACATCGGAGCGCGATAGCCCACGGGGCGCTCGCCCGTCACCTTCTCCAGCGCCTCGAGCCCACGGTCGAGCACGGCACCTTCCTGCGCCGGGGTCATGCCGATCGCCAGCTCGTGGAGGTATCCGTGGTGCGCGATCTCGTGGCCGGCGTCGCGCACCCGACGGAGCACGTCCGGATAGCGCTCGGCGGTGAATCCGGGGCAGAAGAAGGTGGCTCGGACGCCGCGACGTTCGAGCATGTCCAGGATCCGAGGTACGCCGGTGAGCGGGCCGTAGGCCTGGTGCGACATGACCGACAGCCGGGCCGCGCTGGACGCCTGCAGACTCAGGACGACCGACTCGGCATCCATGTCGAAGCCGAGGGTCGCGGCTGCCTGGTAGCCATCGGGCCACCGGACCGGGTCGGCTGGCCGCGTGACGTCGTGTAGGTCTGCCATCAGCGACCAGGCCGGGCCACGATCGAGGCGTCCCGCCAGGTGGCCTCCTCGGCGTCCGCGTCCCGAACGAAGTCGATGGCGTGCTCATCGCCCAACCAGTGCAGCCGCACCGGCGACGGCGTACGCTCCGCGACCAGATCGCCGCCGGCGACGACCCACTGCGGCGCGACCTGTCGACGTACGGCGTCCATGCGCGAGGAGGCCGGTAGCACGACGAGACTTGCCGGACGGCCTGGTTGTACGCCGTAGCCGTCGCCCAGCCCCAGGACACGAGCGGCCCGAGTCGACACCATCTCGAAGGTCTCGGCGATCTCCTCCTGGCCGGTCATCTGGGCCGCAAGTACCCCACTGTGGGCGAGCTGCATCGGGCTGCCGGTGCCCAGCGGGAACCATGGGTCCATGACGTCGTCGCTGCCGAACGCGACGTTGACGCCGGCAGCGAGCATCTCCTTGACGCGGGTCAGGCCGCGACGCTTCGGGTAGTCGTCGAACCGGCCCTGCAGTGCAAGGTTGACCATGGGGTTGCTCACGAGGTTGATCTGCGAGCGCATGAGCAGCCGCTGCAGCTTGTACGCGTAGGCGCCGTTGTAGCTGCCCATCGCCGTGGTGTGGCTCGCGGTTACCCGCTCCCCGAGCCCGGTCCGCATGGCGAGCGTGGCCAGCACCTCCACGAAACGCGACTGCTCGTCGTCGATCTCGTCGCAGTGCGCATCGATGCCACATCCGTGGCGCTGTGCGATATCGACGGCGATCTCGAGCGAACGGACGCCGTCCTCGCGGGTGTCCTCGAAATGCGGGATGGCCCCCACGACGTCCGCGCCCCGCCGGATCGCCTCTTCCAGCAGCTCTGCCCCGCGAGGGAAGGAGACGATGCCTTCCTGCGGAAAGGCGACGACCTGCAGCGTCACGACGTCGCGCACCCGCTCGCGCAGCTCGAGCAGGGCGTCCAGCGCGGTGAGCTCGGGATCCGTGACGTCGCAGTGGCTGCGTACAAACAACACGCCTTGGGCTGCCTGCCAGCGCAGCACCTGCTCCGCGCGGGCGAGCACGTCCTCCCGGGTAACGCTCGGTTTGCGTTCGGACCAGACGGCGATGCCCTCCCAGAGCGTTCCCGATGCGTTCCACCGCGGCTCTCCTGCCGTCAGCGTTGCGTCGAGATGGATGTGCGGCTCCACGAAAGGCGGACGAACCAGTCCTCCGGCCGCATCGATCTCCAGGTCGGCCAGGCGCTCGGGTGCGTCGGTCGAGTGCCGCTCGACGGCAGAGACGTGCCCGTCTTCGACGTGGACGTCAACCATGTCCCCGCCGTCGAGCACACGCGCTCGCCGGATCCGCAGCTGCATCAAGCGTTTTCGCTACGGGCTGACGAGGAGGCCACGGGGACAGCGGAGCGCCGCCGCGCCGCGAGCGCTCCGTAGATCGCTGCGGCCACCACGGAGCCGGCGAGCCAGGAAAGGTCGGTGTTGCCCAGCGCCTTCGCGCCTGGCCCCTGCAGGGCTGACGGGATGCCGTACTCGAAGTACCAGGTGGCAAAGATGCCGGCCAGGAACGCGATGATGGCGTCCCAACGGAAGTCGCCGAGGCGTGATGACCCTGGCGGGTCATAGAGCGCAGGTACGTCGATCTGCTGCCGGCTGACCCAGTAGAAGTGCATCAGCATGACGGCGCCCCACGGCGCGACCCACGTCACCATGCTTGCGAGCCATCCGTCGAGCGACGCGGCAAAGTCGTTCTGGAAGACCAGCCACACGGTGAACACAGTCGCCAGGACACCGACGACGTAGGCGACCACCTTGCGGTCGACGCGGATGTCGAGGGTCAGCGCACACACCGACGCGCTGTAGATGTTGAGGATGTTGGTGGCGATAGGTCCGTGCAGCACGAGCAGGAGGACAGGTATGGCCAACGCACCGAATGAGTCGACGATGAGCTGACCAGGGTCGACCTTCTGGCTGACGGTCGCCAGGGTCGCACCGAGGATGCCGAGCCAGATGACCGGGATGAACTGGCCCAGCGCACTCGCTGCGAACAGCTTGCGAGCCGGCATGCTGCGAGGGACGAAGCGGGAGTAGTCCGAGGCGTAGGCGAACCAGGAGATGCCCCAGCCGATGCCGATCGCAGTCATGATCGTGCTCATCGCGCTCAGGCGTTCGGTGCCTTGGAGCCCGGCACCGGCGTAGCCCCAGTCAATGTCGGTCTGGGTCCACGCGACGACCGTCATGACAGCCAGCACGACCAGCGTCACCGGCACGGTGTATCGCTCGAACGCCGCGATCGCCCGGAAGCCGTAGGCGGCGATGAGCACCTGCAGGGTCATGATCACCAAGACGGTGACGATCTTGAGTCCTCGACCGCCGTCGATGCCGATCTCGCCGAACAGGCTGGTGACGAGGTCCAGCACGATCCACGTGTTGATGGCGCACCAGCCGGTGGCGATGACGAACTGGAACGCGGTCGGCAGGTAGGCGCCGCGGCGTCCGAACGCGCTGCGGCTGAGCACCATCTGGGTCACGCCGGTGCGTTGTCCCATCAGCACGAAGAACCCGAAGGTCGCCATGCCGATGGCGTTGCCGATCACCAGGACCGTGATGACGTCGGCGAGCGAGAGCCCGAGGACGATGCCGAGGGCACCGAGCACCCAGTTGATCGGCGCGATGTTCGCGCCGGCCCAGATCCAGAACTGGTGAGCCGCGGTGGAGGACCTGGCCTCCTCTGGCACGGGGGCGAGGCTGTGCTCCCCGGCCCAGCTCTCGCCGGCGTTCTCGTGATGGGCGGCTGTCGTGGCCACGGGACCTCCAGGTGGAGAGGCGAGCTCGGGGGGATGGTAGCGCCGCCCCGGTGCCGTTGAGCCTGCTTCTGCTACGCGTCGCGGCGGCGATTCGCACCAGCCGTCTCACGGAGTGGATCGTGGATCGTGCGCCGTGGCCTACCCCTGGCAACCTGCACGACATGAGCCTCGATCCCGTCGTGAGCAACCGGGACCACTACAAGGTCGTGTTCGAGAACGAGCGCGTGCGCGTCCTGGAGTACACCGACCAACCGGGCGACAAGACCACGCCCCACCGGCATCCCGACAGCGTGATGTACACGCTGAGCTCCTTCCGGCGGCGGCTGTTCCACGGCGGCCAGTACCGCGAGGTGGAGCTGCAGGCCGGCGGCGTGAACTGGCTACCGGCCCAAGAGCACTACGGCGAGAACATCGGCGAGACCGCCACTCACACGCTGTTCGTCGAGCTCAAGGACGGCGCCACGGAGTCGCCAGGAGACGGTGCTCTAGGTCCCGGCTAGCAGCCCCGGGCCGGGACGGACCGGGCCTCGGCCGGTTTAGAGAACCGGGTCGTCCAGGCCCAGAGCGTCACACGCGATGGTCAGCACGACGCGCTCGCGCCAGGACAGCGACTCCGCGGCGGTCGGTGTCGCATCGTGGCCCAGCACGGTGACGATCAGCCGCAAGGCTTCGCTCGCCTGCTCCGCCTGAACCGGGTCAGCCCCCCCGTGCACAGCGACCGACTGGTCGGGCATCCCCTCACCCCTTCAGGTCCGCCGCACCGGCGCGCCGGGCGGCTGCCACAAAGCCCGTCCCTGGCCCACGCCCTGCTGCATGATCAAACGATCTCACGGTCCGCCGGTTATGGCACAGACAGGGACAAAGCAAAGAACATCGGGCCGAGATGTGCCGACCTGCCCGGTCTGTCGTCTCACGAAGTGGATCATCAATTTGCCGGACGGGCGCGTCCTGGGACGCTCCCCTCAACCTGCACCGCCGCTCCCCCCGTGGCGGCGGTGCAGGCCCAGCCGTCCAGAACCCGCGGCATTCGGTAGTGCCGGCTCGCCGTGGGGGTGGAGCCGGCGCTGCTGCATATCCTGGGCGTGCCGCGGCGACGCGGCCAGCCGCCGGCTGGTCGGGCTCGCCGGTCTGGCCGGTCTGGCCGTCAGACGCGGATCCGGTCGGCCAGCAGCGCCGTCGTCCGCTCCCAGGCGTCCAGGGCCGCCTGGCTGCTGCCGTCCTTTGCGAAGAGCGCGCGGAGGAAGTTGTGTCCCTCGCCTGAGTAGACCTGGAATTCGTGCGTCACGGCGTGCCGGGTCAGCTCGTCATCCAGGCGACGGACTTCCCCCACGGGGATGTACTCGTCCTCGTCGCCCCACAGTCCAAGGATGGGCCCACGCATCGTCGGCGCCAGCTCCAACGGTGACGGGAGCCTGCCTCCGTCACCCCCGTCGGTCGGAAATCCATAGAAGGAAACCGTAGCCGCAGGGCCCGTGGGCGCCAGCCGAAGAGCCAGCGTCCCGCCGAAACAGAAGCCCAGGGTCGCAACGCGACCACCGCAACGCGGCTCCGTCGCCAGCTTCGTGATGACGTCGCCGAGGTCATCCAGGAGCAGCTGCTCGTCGAGCCGCTCCCGCCGGGCCAGCGCGGCGGGCACGGTCTTCTCCGGAAGCTCACCGACCCTGGAGAAGAGGTCCGGAACTGCGACCGCGAAGCCGTCGGTCGTCAGGCGGGCAGCGAGCTGCTCGTAGAACCGTCCCCACCCGAAGACGTCAGAGAGGATCACCACCGTGCCGACGTCCTCCCCGCTCTCCGGAAAGAATCGCCGCACCGGCAGCTGGTGGCCCTGACGGACGTCGATGCGTGACACGTCCTCGGCTGCGGAAGTGCCACGGTGGTCGGCCGGGTCTGCCATGCACATGCTCTCTCCTAGGTCTTGGAATGTCGGTCAGACCGGTCGAGCGGTCAGCTCGTCGGGCAGTCCCAAAAGCCGGCGTGAGTTGCCGACGAGGATGGCGTGCTTGTCATCGTCGGAGATGGACTCGGTCATCCGGATCTCCAGCAATGAGCTGGGTGAGTCCCAGGTCATGGGGTCGACATAGAGGTCGGAGCCGAAGATGACCCGTTGCGCGCCGAGCTCGGCTACAAACTCCTGGATGATGCGGCCGAGTGGAAAGGCGCCCGCGGTTTCGAAGAGGATGTTCGGGCAACGCCGCCCGATTGCGAGCAGGTACTTGCTCTGCGTGAAGGACGTGAACGCGTCGAGCCCAACGAAGGTCTGCTCGGGGAAACGCTCGGCCCACTTCTCCAGCGCCCATGGCGCCTCCATCGTGGACTCCGCGAAGAGGTGAATGAAGACGGGGACTCCGAGCTCGCTGGTCTGCCGGAGCAGCGGCTGCATCCGCTGGTCGGACAGGAACAGGCCTTGGAACCTGTGGTGCCACACAAGCCCGGCCATCCCGAGCTCGTTGACAGCGCGGTCGATCTCCCGCGCGCAAGCCTCGGGTCCCGTCAGAGGATCGACCGTGCCGATGGCCACCGGAAAGCGTTCCGAGTTGGCGTCCCGGTACGCCGCCGCGGCGTCGTTGGCCGCCATCGTGTCTGCGGCCCCCTGCAGCCGGGAAAACTGAAGCGATGGCATGACGGCTGCTGCATCGATCTCGTGGCGGTCCATGACGCGTAGCCGGACGTCCATGTCCGCCGCCGGGTCGTTGCCCGCAGTCGAGGCCGAGTCGTCGAGGGCCAGGCTCCCTACGTGGTGGTGGATGTCGAAGCACCTCACGGGCGCGCCTCCCACGATGCGAGGCCTGCACGGCCGCTGCTCATCGACCGACCCTGCCGAGCAGCTCAGCGGCAATGAGGTTGCGCTGGATCTCCACGGTCCCGTCGCCGATGCACATGCCTCGCGCATCCCGGGCCATCCGCTCGACAGGGAACTCTAGGCCGTAACCGGCAGCGCCATGGATCTGCAGCGCAGCATCGGCAATGGCGACGGCCGCCTCGTTGGCGACGACCTTCGCGACCGAGGCCTCGAACGTCGACGGTAGGCCGGAGCCCGCGTTCGCGGCGGCGCGGTAGACAAGCACCCGGGCGCACTCGAGCTGGATGGCCATGTCGGCGAGCTTCCATCGCAGACCTTGGAACTCCGAGAGCTTCTGGCCGAATGCCTCTCGCGCCCCCAGGTATGCCTTCGCGGCCGTCAACGCCGCGCCGGCGATGCCCAGCGACACTGGGGGATTTCCTGCGACACGCTCGCCGCTCATGATCGCCAGCAGTGCCCGGTACTGCCCCGGGCCGAGCAGCACGTTCTCGTCGGGCACCTCGCAGCCGTCGAGCAGGACGCTGGCCATGCCGGTGCCCCGCATGCCCATGGTGTGCACCTTCTTGCCGACCTGCAGGCCGGGCGTGTCCCGGTCCACGATGACTGCTCCGAGGCCCTTGAGACCCGGGGCGCCCTCGAAGCGGGTGATGACCACGAAGACGTCGGCGGCCGTCGCAAGGCTGATCCAGGTCTTCTCCCCCGACACCCGGTAGCCGGAACCGGTGCGGACCGCGTTGGTGTGCATCCCACCGATGTCAGAGCCGGCCCCTGGTTCCGACATGGCCCAGGCGATGAGCTTCTCGCCGGTGCAGAATTTCGGGAGCAGGGCCGACTTCAGGTCCTCGGAGCCGTACATCGAGATCGCCTTCGCACCGAGGCCGGTCTGGCACCCGAGGATGAAGGCGCTCGGCGGGCACACGGTCGCGATCTGCTCCATCGCCAGGACAAGGTCCAGGATGGTTCCGCCACCGCCGCCGTACTCCTCCGGCAGCGTCAGGCCCAGCAGACCGGCACTCGCCAGCGTCGGCACGTTCTCCCGCGGGAACACGTCCTCTTGGTCCCACCGCGCGGCCTGCGCCGAGAGCCCACGCTTTGCCACGTCACGGGCAGCCTCGACCAGCATTCTCTGTTCGTCCGTTAGCTGGAAGTCCATCAGTCGGTTCCTCTCGTCGGGTCCAAGAAGCAGGGAGGCGTCACAGAGCAGGCACGTCTCCTGGGCAGCGTCGCTACGGGGACTACACGGCAGTCAGCGCTCGAGATCGAACAGGCGCCGCAGCTCGACCTTGGCGATCTTGCCGCTGCTGGTGGTGGGCCACTGGTCCACGATGACGAGCTGGCGGGGCACCTTGAAGGACGCCAGTGCAGCTGCACAGTGCTCGATCAGTTCCTCGGCGCGGGCATCGACCCCAGCAGCGAGCTCCACTGCGGCGACACAGACCTCTCCGAGGCGGTCATCCGGCCGGGCCAGCACGACGGCCTGTTTCACCGCGGGATGGTGCAGCAGGCAGTTTTCCAGCTCCACCGGCGACACGTTCTCGCCGCCCACCCGGATGATGTCCTTGAGCCGCCCCTCGAGCCGCAGGTTGCCCGCCTCGTCGAAGCTGCCCAGGTCCCCGGTGTGGTACCAACCGTCGGAGTCGGTCATAGGCGGCGCGCCACTGCCGACGTAACCGGGGCTCACGCACCATCCCCTGATGAGTACCTCGCCCTGGACGGGCGGCCCCGCTGCCGCGCCAGCGGGCGGATCTACCCTCACCTCCGTGCCGTCGGTGGGCGTCCCGACGGTGCCGAGCCGCACCTGCGCGCTGTCCCGCCAGTGCGGGGACGTGCCGCCCAGCGCGGTCTCGGTGAGGCCGTAGGGGCTCACCAGGCTGGCCGAGCCGAGGTAGTCCTGCACCCGCCGGTTGAAGGCAGGGTTGGCGAAGATGAACGCCAGCCTCAGGGAGCCGGGGGTGCGCAGCCCCGAGGTGAGGTACTCCGCGTAGTGCGGCTGGTGGCCGATGGTCACGGTGCTCTGGTCGTCATTCATCTGGCTGAGCGCCTGCGCGGCGTTGAACAGCGGTTGGACGTGAACGGAACACCCCGAGACGAGGGGCGCGAGCAGGACCAGGACCGAACCGCCCGCGTGGTAGAACGGCATCGGGCTGAAGAACCGGTCCTCGGGCCCGAGCTCCATCAGCTCGGCGAGGGTATGAGCAGACCTGAGGATGGTTCCCTGGCTCAGCTGCACGAGCTTCGGCGTCCCGGTGGAGCCGGACGTGAACTGCATCTGCACGACGTCGTCTGGCCCCTGGCTGCCATCCACGGCTGCGCGGTCCGCCGGGACGGCGGCGGCTTCGCGCCCGACCTCGTCGAGGTAGAGGCTCGGGAAGGGCCGGCCCTGCATCGAGATCGGGCACCCGGAGCGCGCCTCGGGACCGAGCAGGAGCAGCGACGGACCGGCCAGGTCGGTGATCGGGTTGGCGTCCTCCGACTTCAACCGGGTGTTGAGCGGAACAGCGCTGGCGCCAACGCGGGCGATGGCCATCATCGTGACCACGTAGTCCACCGAGGAGCGGCTCCATATGGCCACCCGGTCACCGGCTGCGACGCCCTGTCTGGCCAGCAACCCCCCCACCTGGGCGGAGCGGTCGGCGAGCTCGGTGAAGGTCAGGGTCTGGTCGCCAATGACGTACGCCACCCGGTCGCTCCACCGTTGAGCCGCCACCTCCACCGCGGTAGTGAGGGTCTGCGCCGACGCCGTCACAGCAGCTGCCAGAGGTCCTGCATCGATGCGGTGGCAGCCGGCCGGTCGTACTTGCCGAGGGCCCCCATGCGCATGATGTAGAGCGAGTCCGCGCCGATGACCGACAGCTCCATCGTCTGCTCGACCACGAGCACGGTCACGTCGGACTGCCCACGAAGCTGGGCGATGGCGTCGTACATGTTCTGCACCATCAGCGGCGACAGCCCCAGTGACGGCTCGTCCAGCAGCATGAGCCGGGGCTGCTGCATGATGACCATGCCGATGCTCAGCATGCGTTGCTCACCACCGCTGAGGCTGCCGGCCCGCTGCTGCTGCCGGTCACCGAGGATCGGGAACAGGTCCAAGGCCAGCTTGCGCCGGCGCGCACGTTCCTGCCCCGAGAGCGAAAGGACGTCCGCGGCCGTGTCGAGGTTCTCGGCGACGGTGAGGCCCGGTAGGACGGCCCGGCCCGATGGCGAGTACGCCATTCCGGCGCGCACCCGCTCCAGCGGACTCAGCCCCGAGACCTCAGTACCTCCGACCAGCACTGAGCCGCTACGGTCGCGGAGCAGGCCGAACAGAGCCCGTAGCAACGTCGTCTTGCCGGCCCCGTTGTGGCCCATGACGCACGCCATCTCGCCCGGGACCAGTGCCAGGGAAACCTTCCGCACGACGGCATTCCCACGGCCGTACGCGGCTTCCAGGTCGCGCACCTCAAGCATTGCGGCCAGCCTTCGCGCTGCCGAAGTATGCCTCGGCCACTGCGCGGTCCTTCCGGACCGCCTCCGGGGTGCCCTTGGCGAAGATCTCGCCGTGGTGCATGACGATCACCTCGTCCGCAGTAGCCCACACGAAGTCGAGGTTGTGCTCGACGAGGCACACGGTCTGGCCCGCCGCCGCCATGGCCCGCACCAGCTTGGAGAAAGTCTGCACTCCCTGTTGGTCCAGCCCGGCCGCGAGTTCGTCGAGCAGGACGACCGGGCTGCCCCGGCCGTAAAGAGCTGCCACCGCGAGCAGCTTGCTCTCGCCGTACGACAGCTCGCGCACCGGCCGATCGGCGATGTGCTCCAAGCCGAACGCGATGAGTAGGTCCCGTGCGTCGCCGACGGCACGGCCCCAGGAGGCGGACATCATGTGGCGCCGCAGCAGCACGGTGCTGGTGCGCTCCGCCGCGAGCGGCGTGAGGGGGAACGCCAGGTTTTCGAGCGCCGTGAAGTTGAAGAACAGACGCAGGTCCTGGAAGGTCCGCGTAATCCCCAGACGGGCGATCCGTGGCGGGCTCTGGCCCAGCAACTCGGTGCCGCGGTACTGCACGCGGCCGCCGTCGGCGGACTCGTACCCAGTGATGACGTTGAAAAGAGTCGACTTGCCCGCGCCGTTCGGGCCGATGAGAGCCGTCACCGCACCGGCTGGGATGGTCAAGGACACCGAGTTCAGGGCTTTGAGGCCG
>JAVEDJ010000366.1 GCA_030841025.1 Actinomycetota bacterium | reverse complement strand
ATCACTGGCTCGACGAGACCTTGCGCTTTCACCAACGTCGTCGTCCGCGCATCGCTGATCGCCTCACGTTCCCCCACGCGCCGACTGGCGACCTCGGTCGCGAGCCCCACCACGACCAGAGCCGCGAGTCCCACGAATGTGAACTGCGCTACCAGCCGGGCGACGGCCCAGCGACCACTCATGTCGAGGGCCCGGGTGTCACGCTTCCTCGCCGATGGCTGGAAACGGCGCATGTACGACGTCCTCCTCAGCGGCAAGCACCGCGCCGCCACGCTGCCCATCCTCACACGTGGCAGGAGCAACTCGCCGTCAATTGCGATGGACGAGCAACGGAGGCGCCGGAGCCGACGCGGGACTAGCCAGGCACCGCGAGCGAGAGGGCGTAGTCACCGGCCGAGTCGGTCCACCAGGCAGCGAGCCGCAGGCCCGCGGCGGCGTACTCCGCTGCTACGCGGTCACGGGTGAACTTGGCGGAGATCTCGGTGCGCAGGGTCTCGCCCTCGGCGAAGTGCAGGTCGAGGTCCAGTGCCTTGACGTGCACGGTCTGTTCGCGCAGCGAGCGCAGATGCATCTCGATCCAGGCGTTCTCGGCATCCCAGCGAGCCTCGTGTGCGAAGGCGTCGAGATCGAAGTCGGCGCCGAGCTCACGGTTGACGACGGCCAGCACGTTGAGATTGAAGGCAGCGGTGACGCCGGCCGCGTCGTCATAGGCGCGTACGAGGCGGTCGACATCCTTGACGAGGTCGGTGCCCAGCAGGAACGCGTCCCCCGGGCGCAGCGTCGATGCGATCCGCGAGAGGAAATCGGCACGCGCCGCGGGCTCAAAGTTGCCGATCGTGCCGCCGAGGAAGGCCACCAGTCGGGCCGGACCGCTCGGCAGAACCTCGAGGTGTGTGACGAAGTCCGCCACGACACCGTGCACCTCGAGCCGCGGGTATTCGCCGGCGCAGGCCTCGGCCGCCGCGATGAGCGCACTGTCGCTGACGTCGACCGGGACGTAACGGCGGATCGTTCCCTCGAAGGTCAGGGCGTCGAGCAGCAACCGGGTCTTCTCGGACGAGCCCGAGCCCAGCTCTACGAGCGTCTGTGCGCGCGTCTGCTGGGCGATGTCGGCGCCGTGCCTCTCGAGCACCTCGCGTTCGCGTCGCGTCGGGTAGTACTCGGGCAGCCGGGTGATCTGCTCGAACAGCTCACTGCCCACGGCGTCGTAGAACCACTTGGGCGGCAACGTCTTCTGCGCCCCCGACAGGCCGGCTCGCACGTCGTTGGCCAGCGCCTCGGCGGTGTCGACGTCGGTGTGCTGCCGGGTGATGTGGACTGGTGTGCCGTCGGTCATGAGGCTTCTCCGGGCGAGGTGATGGTCTGACGTAGAACAGGCAGTGGTGTCACGGTGTGCGTGTGCGACGTCACGACCACGAGCGAGTCGTCCGGCACGCGTTCCCAGCCCGGCTCGTCATCGGTCGGCTCGGACGCGACGAGCACGCCGTCCGGCTCCTGCCGGGTGACGAGCGTGTCGCCGTACGTCGTTGCCGCGACCGTGTGCCCGTCAGTGAGCAGCAGGTTCATCCGACCGGTCGTGACGGCGGCGACCCCGGCGATGACCGTGGCGAGCGTGTCGCCGAGTGGTGCGCCGCGCTCGAGGCGATGGCGGGTCATCGCCCACAGCAGTGCGGAGTCGTTCGGGGCCTCGATCGCGGCCGCCGCCTCGGCCGGAATCAGCGAGCGCAGCTCCGGCGCGACGGCGGCGAAGTCGTCGATCCGGCCGTTGTGGCTGAACAACCACGGGCCGGCGGTGAACGGCGCGGCGCTCGCCTCATCGACCGGGAACGGCACCGTCGCGGACCGCACGGCCGCCAGCACGCAGCCACTTGCCACGAGCGGCCCAAAGGAGGCGAACGACGCATCGGTCCAGATCGGCTGGGCGCGGCGGTAGCGAGCGGGCTCGGGGCGCGTCGCGTGGCTGTACCAGCCCACACCGAACCCGTCGGCGTTGATGCGCCCGTGGGCCTGCTGACGTGGCGCATAGGACTGGGTGAGCAAGGAGTGGGGCTGCTCGAGCACGACGGCACTGAGCGTGCGGGGGGCGCCGAGCCAGGCGAGGTGGCGGCACATGGGTTCAGGCTCCCTCCCCCGGAGCGGCATCCCGCGCGCAGCGGAAGCCGGCGAAGATCTGCCGTCGGATCGGGTGGTCCCAGTTGCGGAAGGTGGTGCGGACGGCAGTGCGATCGGTCGCCCACGACCCGCCGCGCAGGACGCGGTAGTCACCGCCGAAGAAGACCTCGGAGTACTCCGGGTACGGGAAGGGCCGAAAGCCGGGGTAGCGCTCGAAGCCGCTGGACGTCCACTCCCAGACGTCACCGACCAGCTGACGCGCGCCGTAGGCCGACGCGCCCGCGGGAAAGCTGCCGACGGGGGCCGGCTGGTGGTGACGCTGCCCGAGGTTCGCGTGCGCCGGTGTGGGGTCGTCGTCGCCCCAGGGGTAGCGGCGCTTGTGCCGCGCGACCGGGTCCCAGGACGCTGCCTTCTCCCACTCGGGTTCGGTGGGCAGGCGCCGGCCGGCCCAGCGCGCGTAAGCCGCGGCCTCGTGGAAGCAGACGTGCTGCACCGGCTGGTCAGGTGGCAGTGGCTCGACGCGGCCGAAGCGCCGGCGCAGCCACTCGCCGCCCTCGCGCAGCCAGAAGGCCGGGCTGCGCTTGCCCGACTCGGTGCGCCACGCCCACCCCGCGGTGCTCCACCACCGCGGGTCGTCGTAGCCGCCTGCCTCGACGAAGGACAGATAGGCCCGGTTGGCCACCGGTGCGGTGTCGATGTAGAAGGCCGGCAGATGGAGGTCGTGTGCGGGCCGTTCGTTGTCGTAGGCCCAGCCGTCGTCGGACGTGCCCATCGTGAACGTCCCCGCGGGCACCAGCACCTCGGCGGGCAGTGCCGCGGCATCTCTCGGGGCCGCGGCCGGTGGCACGTCGTGCAGCACCGCGGCACCGCGGCGCAGCTGATGGGTGGCGAGCATCGTCTCGTCGTGCATGTGCTCGTGCTGCACCACCATGGAGTAGACGAACCCTTTGTCCAGCAACGGGTTCGCTGGGTCCAGTGACATCCGGTCGAGCGAGTCGAGCACCTTGCTGCGCACCGTGCTGATGTACGACTGCGCTTCGCTGGGCTGCAGCAAGGGAAGCGTGGGTCGCTCCGCCCGTGGGTGCTCGAAGGCGTCATAGATGTCGTCGAGCTCGGGTCGCATCGCCTCGATGCCCGCGGCGGCACGCACCAGCCACAGCTCCTCGTAGTTGCCGACATGCGCCAGGTCCCAGACCAGGGGCGACATCAGCCGCGAGTGCTGCGCCAGCAGCTCGTCGACCTCGAGCACATCGGTGGTGAGGCCCAGGCTGCGGGACCGCACCCGCTCGAGCTCGCGGGCAAGGAGCGCCTTGAGGTCGTCGTCGGCGGCCTGCTGCCCGAGGCCGAGCACGGTCATGCTGATCTCTCCTGTCCGGAGCGCCAGTCGTCACACAGGTCGTCGCCCGGGGTGCGCCCCGCGGCGACATAACGGTCGGCGTAGTCGTCGACCTGGCGGATGAGTGCCTCGTGGAGCTGCAGGCGCGGGAGCGCATCGAGGGCAGCTTCGAAGGCCCGGGTGGCCGCCCGCCGGAGCACGACGTCGTGCAGCGCGTCGCGGGCCGCCGCCTCGAGCAGGTGCTCGGTCCCCTCGATCGCATCGCGCGCCCGGTCGGCGGCGGCGTCGTCGTCCACCAGCGCGGTCGTCACGGCGACCGCGACCGGCCAGAGGTGGTCGGGCAGTGCGTCGATCATGCGCAGCTCGAGCCAGCCGTGCGGGCGGACGGGGGGAAAGAGGGTGCTCAGGTGGTAGGCCACGTCGTCGTACGTCGGGCCGGGTCGGCCGGTCACGCCGCTCACCCATTCGCGCAAGGTCATGCCGGGGTCGGCCTCCCACGGCCCGTCGGCGGACCGGACCGCCATCACCCGGGCGTCGAGGGCGTATCGCGCCCAGTGCTCGGCCGGGTGGCCCTGCTCCGTGAGCGCCGGGCGGACACGTCCGAGGTCCAGCTGCGACCAGATGTGCTGGCGGGTGCTGGCCCAGCCGGTGACCCGTCCCCCGCACAGCGGCGAGTTGGCGAAGGCTGCGACGAGCACGGGGGCCAGCGCGTGCGTGAGCGACCACCGGCGTCGTACGTCCTCGTCGTCGGCGCCCGCATCGAGGCAGACCTGCACCGCGGCGGTGCTGGTCATCATCAGTCGGCCCTCGGGGCCGCGGGTGTCGAAGAACTGCTCCATCGCGTCGTAGCGCGGGGTGCGCAGCTGTCGCTGCGGCGGCCGCTCGTGGTCGACGCCGACGCCCACGCGGCGCAGGCCGTCGTCGGAGAGCAGCTTGTCGATCTGGGCGAGGTCGGAGTGCAGCAGGGAGAGGGCGTGGGGGAGGTGGTCGCCACACGCGGTGCTGAGCTCGAGCTGCCCGCCTGGCTCGAAGGTGAGCCGGCTGCCGCCCGGGAGCGGATCGGCCTGATCGGCTAGGCGCTGGAGGTGGTGGAGGTCGGGAAGGCCCGGCTCGGGGGGAACCGGACGGGTTGAGCGCTGGTGCGGCCGGACCGGATGGATGAACCACTCGGACTCGATGCCGACCCGGCCGGGTGGTCCGGTCTTGAAGCAGGTGCGGGTGACGAAGCCGATGACGTCGCGCTCGGTGCGAACCGTGGCGCGACGGTCGGGCTCTCTGTCCCCGATGTCGTGGGTGTCCATGGTGCCCATCCCCGCTGGTGTGCGATGCGTCCGGTCGAACGTAGTCGTGGCGTCCAACAGCCTCGTGTGCTCGTTCGATACAGCCTGCTCCCCGGATTGGCTGCCGCACACCCCCAGGACCAGCGACCTTCGGGGGCGACAC
>JAVEDJ010000362.1 GCA_030841025.1 Actinomycetota bacterium | reverse complement strand
CTGAGCGAGCACAAGGAAGGGCGCGCCTGGGACTGGGGGCTCAGCAGCTCCAACCCGGCGGAGAAGGCGGTCGCGGACCAGTTCCTGGGGTGGCTGCTTGCCAAGGGACCGGACGGCGTGGGTGGCTACAACGCGCGGCGGCTCGGCGTCATGTACGTCATCTGGAACGGCAAGATCTGGAGCGCGTACCGGTCCGCCGAGGGGTGGCGGCCCTACAGCGGTGGTGAGGCACATGCCGACCACATCCACATCTCGCTCGCCTGGAACGGCGCCATGAAGCGCACCTCGTGGTGGACGGGGCAGGCCGCCGCCACGGACTACGGTCCTTGCCCCACGGTCGCGGGACAGCTGGCCGCCCCCTACAGCGGACCCCGGTACACCCCGTGCCCGACGCCGATCGACCCCATGTCGCTCACCGGCACCCCGCTGCTCCAGCGCGAGTCCACCGGCCCCTACGTGACGCAGCTCCAGCGGTTGTTGAAGGTCATGCCCGTCAGTGGCTTCTTCGGGCCGCTGACGGATGCCGCGGTGCGCAAGTTCCAGACCGCCAAGGGCGTCGCGGTGACCGGCGCGACCGACGTAGCGACGTGGACCGCGCTGCGCAACCCTGGCAGCACACCGGCGCCGGCCCCGAAGCCCGCACCGAAGCCCGCACCGAAGCCCGCACCGAAGCCCGCGCCGAAGCCGCCGACCTCGGCGAAGGCGTTCCCCACACTGCTGTCCCGGATGACCTACACGGTGAAGAAGGGCGACACGCTGGGCGGCATCGCCACGCACTGGCGCTCTTCGGTCACCGCGATCAAGTCGCTCAACAAGATGCGCAGCGACACGATCCGCCCCGGTCAGGTGCTGACCCTGCCCGTGCGGTCATGGCTGACGAGGTACAGCTGGACGACCCTGCGCAAGGGCGATCGCAACCGGAACGTGTTCGTGCTGCAGACCGCGCTGCGGATGAAGACCACACAGCGTACGGGCACGTACGGGCCCCTCACCGAGCGCCGCGTCATCGCGTTCAAGAAGGCCAACCGCTGGAAGGCCAATGACATCGTCGGTCCACGGATGTGGCGCAAGCTCGGCGCCTGACTCTCAGAGCCGGTTGACGCCGGTGACCCGCACCACGGCGACGCCTGCCTCGTCCGACGCGGCGAGGTCCACCTCGGCGCTGATGCCCCAGTCGTGGTCGCCGGCCGGGTCGTCGAAGATCTGCCGCACGACCCAGCGCCCGGGCTGCTCGTCGATCATCAGCAGCTGCGGCCCTCGAGCGTCTGGCCCGGTGCCCAGCAGCTCGTGCTCGGCGAAGTAGGCGTCCAGTGCCTGCTCCCACTGCGCCGCGTCCCAGCCGGCCTCGGCATCGAGCTCACCCAGGTCGATGAAGCGGCCGAGCGCCGCCAGCTCCACCCGCCGGAACAGCGCGTTGCGGACGAGCACCCGGAAGGCGCGCACATTGGTGGTCACGGCCGGCGGCCGGTCGTCCAGCGGGGCCGGCGCCAGACCGTCGACGGCGTCCGGGGCGGTGAGACGTTCCCACTCGTCCAGCAGGCTGGAGTCGACCTGCCGCACCATCTCGCCGAGCCACTCGGTCAGGTCGGTGAGCTCCTCCGTGCGGGCGGCTTCCGGCACGGTGTCACGCAGCGCCTTGTACGCGTCGGCGAGGTAGCGCAGCACGAGTCCTTCCGAGCGGGCCAGCCCGTAGAACCCGACGTACTCCACGAAGGTCATCGCCCGCTCGAACATGTCGCGCGCCACGGACTTGGGACGCAGCTCGTGATCGGCGACCCATGGGTGACCTCGTCGGTAGGACTCGAACGCCGCCCCCAGCAGTTCGGCGAGCGGTCGCGGGTGGGTGACGTCCTCGAGCAGCTCCATGCGCTCCTCGTACTCGATCCCCTCGGCCTTCATGGCGGCCACCGCCTCGCCCCGCGCCTTGGACCGTTGTGCCGAGATGACCTGTCGGGGGTCCTCGAGCGTGGACTCGAGCACCGACAGCACATCGAGGGCGTAGGTCGGTGCCGTGCGGTCGAGCAGGTCCAGTGAGGCCACGGCGAACGGGGACAGTGGCTGGTTGAGCGCGAAGTTGGGCTGCAGGTCGATGGTCAGCCGCACCTGCCGTCCGTCGGCGTCGGGGGCGTCCAGTCGCTGTACGACGTCGCCGGCGAGCAGGGCGCGGTAGATGGCGATCGCGTGGCGGATGTGTCGTCGTTGGGCCGGGCGGTCCTCGTGGTTGTCGTTGAGCAGCTTGTTGAGGGCGGCGAACGGGTCACCCGGCCGCGCGATGACGTTGAGCAGCATCGCGTGCGTGACGTTGAAGCTCGACGTCAGCAGCTCCGGGTCACCGGAGACCAGCCGGTCGAAGGTCGGCGCTCCCCAGGACACGAATCCCTCGGGAGGCTTCTTGCGCACGAGCTTGCGCAGCTTCTTGGGGTCGTCGCCCGCCTTCGCGACGATCTTGATGTTCTCGATGGCGTGGTCGGGTGCCTGCACGACGACTGTGCCGGCAGTGTCGAAGCCCGCCCGCCCGGCGCGGCCCGCGATCTGGTGGAACTCGCGGATCTTGAGATGGCGGGTGCGCTCGCCGTCGTACTTGCTCAGTGCCGTGAGGAGCACCGTGCGGATCGGCACGTTGATGCCCACGCCGAGGGTGTCGGTGCCGCAGACGACCTTGAGCAAGCCCGCCTGGGCGAGGGTCTCCACCAGTCGGCGGTAGCGCGGCAGCATGCCGGCATGGTGCACGCCGATGCCGTGCCGCACGAGCCGCGACAGGGTGCGCCCGAACCCGGCCGAGAACCGGAACCCGCCGATCAGCTCGGCGATCCGGTCCTTCTCCTCGCGGGTGCACACGTTGATGCTCATCAGTGCCTGCGCGCGCTCGATCGCCGCGACCTGGGTGAAGTGCACGACGTAAACCGGGGCCTGGCCGGTCGAGAGCAGCTCCTCGAGCGTCTCGTGGACCGGGGTCGTGGCGAAGTAGAAGTGCAACGGGACCGGCCGGTCCCCGGAGCTGACGACAGCGGTGGGCCGTCCGGTGCGCCGGGTGAGATCGGCCTCGAAGCGGGAGACGTCGCCGAGGGTCGCGGACATCAGCAGGAACTGCGCCCGCGGCAGCTCGAGCAACGGCACCTGCCAGGCCCATCCACGTTCGGGCTCGGAGTAGAAGTGGAACTCGTCCATCACCACGAGTCCGACGTCGGTCGCGGCGCCTTCACGCAGCGCCATGTTCGCCAGCACCTCTGCCGTAGCAGCGATGATCGGCGCGCCCGGGTTGACCGACGCGTCCCCGGTGAGCATGCCGACGTTGCTCGCGCCGAACATGTCGCAGAGGGCGAAGAACTTCTCCGACACGAGCGCTTTGATCGGTGCCGTGTAGAAGCTCCGGTCACCGCGCGCGAGGGCGGCGAAGTGGGCGCCGGCGGCGACCAGGGTCTTGCCGGACCCGGTCGGTGTCGCCAGGATCACGTTGGAGCCGGAGACGAGCTCGATCAGTGCCTCGGTCTGTGCGGGGTAGAGCTCGAGCCCCTGGTCGGCTGACCAGCCCGCGAAAGCGTCGAAAAGGCTGTCCGGGTCCGGGTCGGCGGGGGCTGCAGGCAACGGTCGGGGGCGTGTCATGGGAGGCCCATCGTGCCTCAGCGGTGCAAGCGCGCGACGCGCCGGCACTCCGGATGAGGACTGCGAACGCCGTCGCGGTGTTCACCGTAGTCTGCGCTCGTGCTGCCCCACGTCGTCGCCACGCGTTACGTCACGCCGTTGCGTGAGGGCGGCTCGCTGCCCGGTCTGATGGAGGCCGACAACCTCGGCACGTACGTCGTGAAGTTCGTCGGGGCGGGACAGGGTCGCAAGTCGCTGGTGGCCGAGGTGATCAGCGCGTCGTTGGCCCGCGGCCTCGGTCTCGCGGTACCGGACCTGGTCACGGTGCACGTCGACCCCGCCCTCGCCGCCGGGGAGCCCGACCAGGAGGTGCAGGACCTTTTGCGGGCCAGCGGTGGCACCAACCTCGGGATCGACTTCCTCCCCGGGGCGCTCGACTTCGAGGCGACCGCCTTCCCCGTCGACGCGGGCCTGGCCGGGCGGGTGCTGTGGTTCGACGCCCTGATCGGCAACGTCGACCGCTCCTGGCGCAACCCGAACATGCTCAGGTGGCACAACAGCCTCCAGATCATCGACCATGGTGCGGCCCTGACCTTCCACCACGCCTGGTCGGGCGTTGCCGCGTCGGTCGCCCGCCCGTACGACGCGCGTGAGCACGCCCTGATCGGGTCGACCCCGGACCTGGACGCGGCCGACGCGGATCTTGCCGCGCTGGTCACGGGCGACCTGCTGCGCGACGCGGTGGATGGCGTGCCGGAGGAGTGGCTGGCCGATGAGCCGGGCTTCGCCGGGATCGAGGCGGTCCGCGATGCCTACGTCGAGCAGCTGACTGCCCGGCTGTCGGCGCGCGGCGCGTGGCTGCCGGACCTGCGGGCCCAGGTGGCGGCGGCGCGTGTCGGGCACGCGGCCCGTGCGACGCGTCGTACGGGGCGGCCCGAGTGGTTGCTCTCCCGCGGCGGAGGTGTGCAGCCGTGACGGCGCCACGCCATCTCTTCG
>JAVEDJ010000336.1 GCA_030841025.1 Actinomycetota bacterium | reverse complement strand
GTCGACGGTCGGGTCGTCGCCGCCGACGAAACGACTTCTCGCTCGCATTGTCGTCGGTCCTCATCGGACCCACCGCACCAGGCTCGCGGAGTCTTGACTCGTTCCGGGGAACGGGGTCAGGGTAGATGCGATGACCGAGTCGACCGCCGCCCCACCTAGCGACCTGCTGAGGGGCGTCGGGCTGCGCGTGACCCAGGAGCGGTTCGCGGTACTCGAGGCGCTGGAACGCCATCCGCACGCCGGCGTGGACCGCATCATCGCGGCGGTCCGCCAGACCCGCCCCGTGTCTGACCGAGCCGCCTACGACGTGCTCCCCGCGCTGACCGAGCAGGGCCTGGTCCACCGGATCCAGCCGGCCGGGTCGGTGGCACGTCACGAGCTCCACGTGGGGGACAACCACCACCACGTGGTCCGCCGTTCCTCTGGTGACGTGGTCGACCTCGACTGCGCCACCGGTGCGGCACCCTGCCTCGAGCCTTCCGGCCTCACGGCGCGTGCCCCCGGGTTCGTGCTGCACGAGGCCGAGGTGACCTACTGGGGTTCGTGCGGCGGGTCGGCAGAGCCCCAGCCAGACCTGACCGCACCATCCCGCGCCACGGAGACGAGGACGAACCATGCCTGATCTGCCCCGCGCCACCGACAGCTCGATCGCCACCGCTCCGTCGGAGGAGGCGCGCATCGGCTCGACCATGGACAACGGCGCGCCCGCGCCGAGCGACCGCAACTCGCTCACGATCGGCCCGGACGGCCCGATCCTGCTGCACGACGTGCATTTCCTGAACCAGATGGCGCACTTCAACCGCGAGCGCGTTCCGGAGCGCAACGTGCATGCCAAGGGCTCCGGCGCCTTCGGAGAGTTCGAGACCACGCAGGACGTGTCGGCGTACACGAAGGCGGCTCTGTTTCAGCAGGGCGCCACGACCGAGATGCTCGCGCGGTTCTCCACCGTTGCCGGCGAGCAGGGCTCGCCCGACACCTGGCGTGACCCGCGCGGCTTCGCGCTGAAGTTCTACACGTCCGAGGGCAACTACGACCTGGTCGGCAACAACACGCCGATCTTCTTCGTCCGCGACACGATGAAGTTCCCGCACTTCATCCGTTCGCAGAAGCGCCGTGGCGGATCGGGACTGCGTGACAACAACATGCAGTGGGACTTCTGGAGCCTGAACCCGGAGTCGGCGCACCAGGTCACCTACCTGATGGGTGACCGCGGCATCCCGAAGACCTTCCGGCACATGAACGGCTACGGCTCACACACCTATCTGTGGATCAGCGCGGCCGGCGAGAAGCACTGGGTGAAGTACCACTTCCACAGCAACCAGGGCGTGGAAGGCCTCAAGGACGAGGACGCCACCCGGATCGCCGGCGAGGACGCCGACTTCCATCGCCGCGACCTCCGCGAATCGATCGAGAGGGGCGACTTCCCGTCCTGGACGCTGTCGATCCAGGCGATGCCGTACGACGACGCGAGGACCTACCGGTACAACCCGTTCGACCTGACGAAGGTCTGGCCGCACAGCGACTACCCGCTGATCAAGGTCGGCACGATGACGCTGAACCGCAACCCGGAGAACTTCTTCGCCCAGATCGAGCAGGCGGCGTTCGAGCCCAGCGCACTGGTTCCGGGCATCGGGTTCTCGCCGGACAAGATGCTGCTCGGCCGGGCCTTCGCGTACGCCGACACACACCGGCACCGGATCGGCCCGAACTACCTGCAGCTGCCGGTCAACCGTCCGCACGTCGAGGTCAACACCTACGAGCAGGACGGCGCGATGGCCTACGAGCACCGCGGCGACGACCCGGTGTACGCGCCGAACTCGTTCGGCCGCGGCTACGCCGACCACGTTGGAGCGGTGGAGGACGGCTGGGAGGCCGACGGTGCGATGGTGCGCCAGGCCTACACGCTGCGCGCGGACGACGACGACTTCTCGCAGCCCGGCACGCTGGTCCGCGAGGTCTGGAACGACGAGCAGCGCGCGGCGTTCGTGAAGACAGTCGCCGGTCACCTGCTCGGCGGCGTGACCGGTGACGTGCTGGAGCGGGCCTTCCAGTACTGGATCAGCGTCGACCCCGATACGGGCAAGCAGATCGAGGAGCTGGTGCGCTCCGGCGCCGACCTCGGTGCCCCCGGTGCGCAGCCCGGCGATGCCAAGGCTGACGCGAGCCGTCCGATCGTCGAGCCGAAGACCAACGCCAAGACCTGACTGGCAACCGCTTCTTCGACCGACAGACGATCAGCAGCTGACGGCCAGCACCCGGGTCTCCTGGTCCTCGAGCCAGTGCGGCGCGGGCTCGGCCGGAAACGTCGCAGTGTCGCCGCGCACGATCCGGCGTCGCCCATCGGGACCGGTCAGCACGGCGCCGTCACCGCCCAACGCCACGAGCTCGTCCCCGACGCGCAACAGCAACGGCCCCGACGATGCCGAGCTGATCGCCACCCGTCCGGCCCGCAGCCCGCCCAGCACATCGTCGCCGGTGCAGGCGACCCACGTGGTGGGTGAGCCCGGTGCGACGTCAGGATGCGCGTGGAAGTCACTGCCGCCGATCGGGATCGTCGTGATGTCCCACGACTGCCACCAGGCGAGCGGGCCGCCCCACCGACGGTCCAGCCACGACGAGTGCCAGACTTCGGCGAGCGGCGGTCGTCGCGAAACCTCATGACGCCACGAGCAGTCGCCGCCGAGGGGATGGTTGACGGACAGCAGCCCGCCGCGCGCCTCGACCGCCGGCCACCACGTGTCCGCGGGTTCGCGGAAGTCGATCCAGCCCACGTTGCCGAACGCGTTGGCATGGCCGAACCCGGTCGTCACCTCCTGCCCGGGCACCAGCTGGATCCCGGCGGCCGCGCCGGCCGCGGCGAGCGAGCTGTGGTGGCTGATCGTGTTGTGGTCGGTGACGGCCAGGAAGTCGAGGCCCTGCGCCGCGCCGAGCTGCGCGAGCTGCGCAACGGTCAGTGTCCCGTCGGAGTGCACCGTGTGCGAGTGGAAGTCACCGGCCCGCCAGCTGAGGCCGTCGACCGACGGCAGTGCGCGCGGAGGGCGACGCTCCGCGGGGGGCGGCACGGGAGGCGCAGGTGGCAACGCCGGGGGAGCCGTCCCTGCCGGTGCTACCTCGACCGACACCGTGAACTCGAGCCCCGCAGGCGGCACGCGGTGCAGACCCAGTACGACGTACCACGTGCCCGCCTCCAGCTCCCCAGGCAGATAGCCGGGCGTTGCCGCCTCACGCGTGATGACGTACGACGACCGCGCGCCACCCGACCAGCCGCGCCAGCCGGAAGGTGCCTGACAACCCAGGTCGAGCACCCCGGCCGACCGGTCGAAGTCCAGCTGCACCTGCACACTTGCCGCGCCCGCAGGGACGTCGAACGCGAGGTAGCGGTAGACGTTCTCGACGCGGTCGTCCGCGGTCCACCGCCCCACATGCCGAGCAACGTTCACGCGCTGGCGACCTCCGTCGCCGAGCCAGCATCGGGCGCAGCGCCGGCGCCCGCCGATTCGTCGGGCGCCCGGGACACCAGCAGGCCGTCGGTCACGCGGTAGACCAGCGCCCGCTGCCGCTGGGGCAGGACCCATGCCTCGGCGCCGATCGCGGGCTCCTCGCCCTCAGGCACGACGGCCTGCACCGAGAGGTCACCGGTCTCCACCGAGACCAGTGCCGTGGCGCCGAGGTTCTCCAGGACCGCAACCGTTCCCCGCAGAGCCCCGGGACCCTCGGAGCAGGACACGTCGGTGTACTCCGGCCGGCTCCCGAGAAGGACGTCCTCGTCCTCAGCCAGCTGTCCCACGGCAGAAGTCGGCACCGGCAGCGATGTCGACGCCACAACCAACGACTCACCGGCAGGACCCACTCGAGCGGGGATGAGGTTCATCGGCGTGGACCCGATGAAGTTCGCGACAAACACGTTGACCGGACGGTGGAAGACCTCAGAAGGCGTGCCGATCTGGCGGATGTGGCCCGACTCCATCACGGCCATCCGGTCGGCCATCGCCAGTGCCTCTGCCTGGTCGTGCGTGACGAACACCGTCGTGACCCCGAGGTCCTTCTGCAGCCGCTTGAGGAACGTTCGCGCCTCGAGGCGCAACCGCGCATCGAGGTTGGACAGCGGCTCGTCGAAGAGGAACACCTGCGGCCGATAGGCGATCGCCCGCGCCAGAGCAACGCGTTGCTGCTGACCGCCCGAGAGCTGCCCGGGCCGCCGCTCCATCAGCTCCGACAGCCCGAGGCCGGCACCCGTCTCCTCCGCCTTGGCTCGACGCTCGGCACTGGGCACCTTCTGGATCCGCAGCGGGTACGCGATGTTCTCGTTGACATTCATGTGCGGGAACAGCGCGTAGTCCTGGAACACCATGGCGACGTCACGCTTGCCCGGCGGAGCCGTCGTCACGTCGCGACCGTTCAGCAACAGCGACCCTTCGGTCGCCTGCTCGAGACCGGCGATCGTCCGCAGCAGCGTCGTCTTGCCGCAGCCGGAAGGACCGAGCAGCGCGAAGAACTCCCCGTCGGCGATCGTGAGGTCCAGCGAGTTCACGGCGACAACGCCACCGGCGTAGGCCTTGGTGAGCCCGCGCATCTCGATGCTTGCCATCAGCTCTTGATCCCTCCGTGGAAGCGGAAGCCGTAGCGCTTGTTGACGAACAGGTACATCGCCACCACCGGGATCGCGTACAGCAACGAGAATGCCGAGATCAACGGCAGGTTCGCCTGGCCGCCCTCGGTGTAGAACGTGTACATCACCACACCGGCCGGCGACTTCTCCGGGTCGCGCAGCAGGATGAAGGCGATGAGGAAGTCGCCCCAGGCGTTGACCAGTGCCCACACTGCGATCGTCGCCAGGCCGGGCCGTGCGATCGGCAGCACCACGTGCCGCAGCACCTGCAGCGGGCTGGCACCGAAGACCCGCGCGCTCTCCTCATAGGACCGGGGCGTCGCGTCCATGAAGTCCTTGAGGATGAAGATGGCCGCCGGCAGCAGGCCACCGGCCAGGACCAGCGAGACCCCGGTCCTGCTGTCGATCAGGTTCAGCTGGAACATCAACAGGAAGATGGGCACCATCGCGGCGGTGCCCGTGACGATGGAGGACAGCAGCAGCAGCGCGTAGAGGAGGCCGTCGCGCCCGGGGATGTGCACCCTGCTGAGGGCATAGGCAGCCAGCGCGGCGAACACCACGACCAGCACCATCGTGGTTCCTGCGATGAAGATGGAGTTGCGCAGGGACGTGAGTGCGTAGGGGTTGTCCTGCAGCAGCCGAAAGTTGTCCAGGGTGAAGTCGGGCAGGCGCACGGTCAACGACGGCGTCCGGTCGAACGGCGCGAAGACCAGCCACAGCAGGGGCAGCGCGAAGAACGCCATCACGAGGCTGATCGCGGCGTAGAACAGCACCCGGCGTACGACGACGCCGACGACCGCGCCGTCCCCACCGCGCGTGGAGGCTGCCGTGGGAGCGCTCATGACCGTCGGTCCTTCAACAGACGTAGGTAGAACACTGCGATGAGCAGGTTGATGAGCAGCATGATGAGCGAGATCGCCGAGCCGTAGCCGAGCTCGCCCGAGTAGAGCGCCGAGTTGTAGATGTAGACGGGCAATGTCTCGGACGCGTGGTTGGGCCCACCCGCCGTCAGCAGGTAGGGACTGAAGTCGTTGAACGTCCAGAGACTGATCAGCAGTGTGTTGGTCAGCACGTGTCCACGGATGTGCGGGAAGACGACGTCGCGGAACTGCGCAAACGTGTCGGCCCCGGCCAGCCTTGCCGTCTCGAGCTGCGAGGGCGGCACGGCGTTCAGGGCCGCGGAGAACAGCAACATGGAGAACGCCGTACCGCGCCAGGTGTTGAACACGATGATCGACAGCATCGGGTGGCCGAGAAGCCAGTCGAAGCCGCTCGTGCCGAGCACGCTGTTGAGGGTGCCGTTGTCGCGGTTGAGGTAGGCGATCCAGAGGAACGCGACGATGGAGCTGGGCAGGATCCAGGCCAGCAGCACCAGTGACTCGACGACGGTCTTGACCGTCTTGGGCACCGCACGCATCGACCACGCGATCGAGAAGCCCAGCACGGTCTGCCCGACGATCGCCGAGCCGAGGACGAACAGCAGTGTCAGCGCCAGCGCGTTGCGGAACTGCGGGTCGGTCAGGGCGTCGGTGTAGTTCTGCAGACCGACGATCTGCGGATCGGCCGCGGCGATGCCGGTGAGCCGGTAGTCGGTGATGCCGAGGTACAGCGTCCACAGCGCCGGGAAGACCAGGAAGGCGCCGACCAGCAGCAGAGCCGGTGTGACGAAGGCCGTAGCCCGCGCCTTTCCGAGCCCAGCGGCGTCGGTCTCAGGAGCCGCTGCTGACGTTGCCTGCGCCGCCAACTGCCTTCTCCACCGCCTTCTGATAGGTCGCCGCCGCCTCGTCGACGCTCTTGCCGGACACGATGTCGGCCGTTGCCTGCTGCAGCGCGACGGACACCTGCGGGTAGACCGCGAGCCCCGGTCGGAACTTCGTGATCGGCAGCACCTTCTCGGAGATGAGACTGAGCATCGGGTCGCCGCCCAGCACCTGCTTGTTCACGTCGTCCCGAGCGGTGATCCGGGCTTGATCGGCGATGGCGGCCTTGATGGCCTCGGGTGAGTTCATGAACGTCATGAGCTCCCAGGCCTGCTGCGGGTACTTGGTGTTGGGGTTGAGGAAGTAGCCCGCGCCACCAGACATGCTGACGAAGTCCTGACCGCCGACACCGGACCCCGGCGCCTTAGCCGGCAGCAGCGCGTAGCCGACGTCGGCGTCGCGGCTGGCCATCGGCGCGACACCGTTGTCCGGGTTGACCACCGAACGCCAGAAGTAGTCGCTCTCGAGCAGGACGCCGACCTTTCCCTTGGCGAAGCCGGCGAACGACTCGTCGCGACCCTTGGCGCCCTGCTGGTAGGACTTGTCCCCGAGCCCGCCGCCGTAGATCGCCTTGTAGAACTCGAGCACGTCGCGCACCGGCTGGCTGGCGCCCTGCCACTTGCCGTCCTGGAAGATCTCCGCACCGGTGCCGACGAGAAGCGGCAGGGTGCCCTGCATCGTGGTCGCCTCGCCCATCGCCGTGCCCGCGTCGATCTGCAGCGGCGCGACACCGGGCAGCTTCTTCAGTGCACGACCCGCGTCGAGGATCTCGGCCCAGCTGGTGGGCTGCCAGTCTGCCGGCAGGCCGGCCTTCTGGAACAGCTTCTTGTTGTAGAACAGGACCCGTCCGTCGGTGCCGGCGGGGATGCCGTAGAGCTTGTCCTCGAACGTGGTGTTGGCCTTGACCGAGTCGGCGATCTGCGCCCAGCCGTCCCACCCGTCGGCGGCGGCGCCGACGACCTTGTCGAGGGGCAGGATGTAGCCGGCCTGCGCGAACTCGCCGACCCAGATGCCGTCGAGCGACATGATGTCCGCGCCGCTTCGCGTCTTGAGGTCGAGCGACTGCTTGGCCTTGTACTTCTCGTCGTCGACCCCTGACGGCTGGAACTTCACCGTCGCGGTGATGCCCTTCGCCTTCATCTGCTTGACGAACCCGGGGATCACGTAGTCGTTGATCCACGCTGCCTCTTGGTCGTTCTTGCCACCGGCGATCGCGTTGGTCGCGATGGTCAGGTTGACGCTCTTCGCGTCCTCGTTGCGGTTGGCGTCACCCGCGCCGCTGCTGGAGCTGCCGCAGGCGCTGGCAAGGGCCAGCGCGGTTATTGCGGCGACGGCCGTGATCCCTCTGGCGAGCCTCATGACGAGTGCTCCTCCCCGTAAGTAGGTGCCTCGTTCCTCCAAAAGTGTCGCGATGATGTCATGACATCCGCACGTAGTCCATACGTCCTCTCGCGGTCTCGGACCCACCCAACCCCGGGTTGACGGCTGATATGTAAGGACGCTTAACTAACGCCGTGACGACCGCGTCGGCGACCCGTCCGCCGGGCCACACGGTCCGCCGACCGCTGCGCCCGACCACCAAGGTGCTGCCCGGGCACGCCCGTCAGCACAACCGGTCTCTCGTCCTGCAGGGCCTGTTCCACACCGGCCCGATGTCGCGCGCCGATCTCGCCCGCGAGACCGGTCTGACCCGTGTCACGGTGTCCGACCTGGTCGCCGAGCTGCTCGCGGACGAGCTTGTCGAGGAGCTCGGCCTGCGACCCGAGTCACGGGTGGGCAAGCCGGCCACCATCGTGGGCCTGCGGTCCGGCGCGGCGCACATCGTCTGTCTCGACCTTTCCGACGAGGCTTGCATGCTGGGGGCCGTCCTCGACCTTTCCGGCGCAGTCCTGCACCGCCGGCTGGCGCCGCTCAACGGACGCACCGGCGAGGCGGCGTACGACGTCGTCGTGGCGCTGTGCCGGGAGCTCGTCTCCGTCGCGGGTCGGCCGGTCCTCGGCGTCGGCGTCGGCACACCGGGTGTCGTGGACGCTGCCGGCGCCGTCCTGCGTGCACCGAACCTGGGCTGGACCGCTCTGCCGCTCGCGCAGCGCCTGTCCAACGACCTGGCTCTGCCGGTGCACGTCGCCAACGACGCCAACGCCGCCGCCCTCGGTGAGCACACCTTCGGTGGTGCCGCGGGCAGCGGCCTGATGGTGCTCGCCGTCGGCAAGGGGCTCGGTGCCGGGCTGCTGCTCGACGGCGACCTGCACCGCGGACACCACAACGCAGCCGGCGAGATCGGCCACGTCATGGTCGACCCGCGCGGGGTGGCGTGTGCCTGCGGTCGGCGGGGCTGCCTGGAGACCATCCTCGCCGCTCCGGCGCTCCGTGCCCGCATCGGCGGCCTCGACCGCAGGGCCGCCAACGCCACGCTGGCGTCCGTCGGCAGGCGGCTCGGTGGCGCCCTTGCCCTCATCGTCGGTGCTCTGGACCTGCGCGAGGTGGTGCTCAGCGGACCGGTGGACCTGCTCGGCGGCAGCCTGCGCGACGCCGCACACAGCGAGATCCGCAAGCGCAGCATGTCGATCGTCGGCGACGAGCTCGACCTGCGGATGACCCGCCTCGGCGCAGATGTCGTGCTGGCCGGTGCCGCGGTGCTGGTCCTGTCGGGACAGCTGGGCGTCTCGTGACCCGCGTGGTAGCCGGGATCGACATCGGGGGATCGAAGGTGCTCGCCGTCGTGCTCGACGAACGGCGCGACGTGGTGGCATCGGTTCGGCTGCCCACCAGCATCGGTGCGGAGGGTGTCGTCAGGTCGGGTGCCGAGGCCCTGCGCCAGCTCGCGCAGCAGATCGATGTGCGCGCCGAGGACTTCACCGTCGTAGGAGTCGGGGTGCCGGGACTGGTGGAGGTCGGCTCGGGTCACGTGTCCCACGCCGTCAACCTCGGTGTCGGCGGCGCGCTGGCGCTCGGTCCCGAGCTGAGCCGTCGGCTCGGTGTGCCGGTCGTGGTGGAGAACGACGTGAAGGCTGCCGCACTCGGGGCGGCCCAGCTGCTCGGCCTCGAGGACGCGGACCTGGCGTTCCTGAGCATCGGTACCGGCCTCGCGGCGGGGCTGGTGACCGGTGGACAGGTACGACGTGGAGCGCGCGGAGCCGCGGGGGAGATCGGACACGTCTCGATCGACCCCGAGGGCCCGGTGTGCCGGTGCGGCCAGCGCGGCTGCCTGGAGACGTTCGCGTCCGGTACGGCGATCGCCGCCGCCTGGCCCGCTCTGAACGGTGAGCCGCCGGCGGCCTCGTTGTTCGCGGCGGCGGCAGCCGGGGACTCGCGCGCCGTCCGGGTCCGCGACACGTTCGCCGATCACGTCGCGTCCGCCGTGCGGTTGCTCGTGCTGACGTGTGACGTCGAGGTAGTCGTGCTCGGCGGGGGAGTGACCAACGTCGGGTCCGCACTGCTTGACTGCGTGGTGCTCGCACTGCAGCGGCAGGCAGCCACCTCGCCGTTCCTGGCGACGTTGAACCTGCCCGCGCGGGTGGCCGTCGTACCGGTGGGCTCGGCCATGGGCGCCGTCGGGGCTGCGCTGTCGGGACTGGCAGCATTCACCTCGGGCGACACAGCACGACGGCGGTCTGATGACGGGGACCGGCCGGCGTGAGGGGAACGGGATGAAGCGGCTCGGTGTGGCGGCGGCGATCGTCGACGACGTGCTGGTGCCGGGGGACATCGGCGTGACCGACGGTGTCATCGACGCAGTCGGGCTCCCCGGTGACGG
>JAVEDJ010000327.1 GCA_030841025.1 Actinomycetota bacterium | reverse complement strand
GACCCAGCTCGTCGAGCAGGTGGCGGGCGAACAGCCCGGCCTCGATGCTGCGGGCGAGCTCGACCTCGCTGGCGGCGTCGAGCAGCGGGGCCCGGCCGATCTCGTCGAGGTAGAGGCGCACGAGATCGGGCGTCCCGACCTCGTGGTCGAGATGATCGACGGGGTCGAGGTCCTCGGCCGTCGCCGCAGGCGCAGACGGCTCGTCACGGTCGTCGCCCCGTCGGGGGGTGGGCAGGTATTGCTGCTGCTGCGTCATGTCGCCTTCCGGTGGTCGGGCAGCGCATTGGTTGCGTATCCGGGAAACGCATGAGCGGCAGAGAAGTTTCCGACCAGTGACTTCGGACCAGACACCGGCCGGTGCCCGCACGTGATTGCGACGGCGCATCGGGGTAGAGCCATGATCGTGCTGATGCCGGTCGACGAGACGCCGCTGGCGCGTCGACTACGGCTGCTGGGGCCGGCTGACGGGGCCGGCGAGCTCGGAGGGCCGGGCGAGACCGGCGACGTGCCGGTGCGTGAGGCCACCGCCGCGTGGGTCCGTGGCGCCCTGGACGGGGGCCTGCTCGACCTGCCGCTCCCGGGCGGCGGGCGGACCGTCGAGCGGTTCGCAGCCCTGGCTCAGATCGGCGCGACCGACCTCGACGTCGCCCGGCTGGCCGAGGCGCACGCCGATGCCCAGGCCATCCTCGCCGAGCTGGCGCCGGACCTGCTCGGAGCCGACGAGCAGCGCCGGCGGCTCTGGGGCGTCTGGGCGGCCAACCCGCCGCAGGACCCGTTGGCCGCGCACCGGGTCTCCGGTGGCTGGGTGCTGCAGGGGACCAAGCCCTGGTGCAGTGGAGCGGGCTGCTGCGACGCGGCGCTGGTGACGGCTCAGGCGGACGACGGCTACCGGCTGTTCGCCGTGGCACTCGACGGCGTGACGAGTCGACCGGTCGAGGGCACCTGGCCGGCGCGCTCCATGCGCGGCAGCGACTCGCGGTCAGTGCAGTTCCTGGCCGCACCGGCGAACGAGGTCGGCGGCCCCGAGGACTATCTGCAGCGGCCCGGGTTCTGGCACGGGGCGGTCGGGGTGGCTGCGGTCTGGCTCGGTGGTGCCTCGGGTGTCTTCGCGGCGGTCCGGCGGGCCCACGGCCGGCGACCGTTGCACCCGCACGCCCTCGCCCACGCCGGCGCCATCGATGCCCTCCTGGCCGCAGCGCAGGCGCTGCTGGACCAGGCGGGAGCCGACATCGACGACGACCCGCGCGACAGCCGGGCGACGGCCGCCGTGACCGCGCGTCGGGTGCGGGCGGTGGTCGAGCGGTCGGCCGCCGAGGTCATGGACCGGGTAGGGCGGGCCCTGGGCCCGGCGCCGCTCGCGCAGCACCGCGACCACAGCAAGCGGGTCGGCGACCTCGAGCTCTATCTGCGGCAGGGCCACGCCGAGCTGGACCTGGAAGAGCTCGGCCGGCAGATCCTGGAGACCGGCCTGTGACCGATCTGCTGATCGACGCCGGCCGGGGCACCGACGAGGATCGATGGCGCCACTGGCCGGCAATGCGCGAGTGGCCCGAGCTCGACCTGTCCACCTGGGCGCAGCGGCGCGTCGTCGTACTCGCTGCGCACCCCGACGACGAGGTGCTCGCCGTCGGCGGCACCCTCGCACTGCTCGCCCGGCTCGACGTCTCGCTCACCTTCCTCTGGGCCACCGACGGCGAGGCGTCGCACCCGGGGTCCGTCGCGCCCCAGGTGGGCCAGCTGGCGTCGCTGCGCAGGGCAGAGGCGCGGGCCGCCATGGCCCGGCTCGGTGTCCACGGCGCCGAGGCCGCGTGGCTGGGCATGCCCGACGGCGGCCTGCAGGAGCGGTACGACGACCTGGTGCGCATCGTCCGTGCCGCCCGCCGACCCGGTGATGTGTTCGTGGTGCCCTTTCGTGATGACGGGCACCCCGATCACGAGGCCTGCGGACGAGCAGCGGTCGAGGTCGTCGATGACGCCGCGGACGTCGTCGAGTTCCCGATCTGGGCCTGGCACTGGTCGACGCCGGGCGACGTCCGGGTGCCCTGGGAGCGAGCGCGGAGGATCGACCTGCCGCCGGACGTGCGCCGGCTCAAGGACGAGGCCATCGACGAGTTCCACACCCAGATCCGGCCGATCGGCCCGGCGGCGGTCGACGGGCCGGTCCTGCCGGAGCGGGTGCTGGCTCATTTCCGCCGCGACCTGGAGGTGGTCTTCACATGACGCCCTCGGGCAGTCTCCCGACCCGTTACTTCGACGGCCTCTACGCCGCGGCGCCCGATCCGTGGGGCTTTCGCGACCGCTGGTACGAGCAACGCAAGCGCGACGTCACGCTGGCTGCGCTCCCGCACCCGAGCTACCGCCGCGCCTTCGAGCCGGGCTGCTCGATCGGGGTGCTGACCGACGGGCTGGCGCAGCGCTGCGGGGACCTGCTTGCGGCCGACGCCAGTGCCGCCGCTGTGGCCACGGCCCGACGACACCTGGCACAGCACCCACACGTGCGCGTGGAGCAGCGCTCGCTGCCCGACGCCTGGCCGGGCGACGACATCTTCGACCTCGTGGTTCTCTCCGAGCTCGGTTACTACTTCGACCCACCGACCCTCGAGCGGGTGCTCGACCTGGCCATCGGAAGCCTCGCGCCGGCAGGTGTGCTCGTCGCGTGCCACTGGCGCCACCCGGTCCGTGACTATCCCCAGTCAGGTGACGCGGTGCACGACGCACTCAGTGCCCGCCCACTGCTGCACCGGCACGTGCTGCACGTGGAGGCCGACTTCATGCTCGAGGTCTTCACGCGGGGGCCGGCGCCCTCGGTCGCGGAACGGGAAGGGTTGACGCCGTGATCGACCGGGTCGGCGTCGTCGTACCGGTGCGCGACGAGCAGGAGCTGCTGCCGCGATGCCTCGACGCACTGGAGGTGGCCATCGCCCGGCTGACGGCCGACCGCGGGCTGCCGGTCAGCGCCGTCGTCGTGCTGGACCGCTGCACCGACGGATC
>JAVEDJ010000308.1 GCA_030841025.1 Actinomycetota bacterium | reverse complement strand
CCCGGCCGCGCCTGGCGATCGAACCGGGCCGCGGCATCGCCGGACCGGGCACCGTCACGGTCTACGAGGTGGGCACCGTCAAGCCCGTCCACGGGCTGCGGACCTTCGTGTCCGTCGACGGGGGGATGAGCGACAACATCCGCACCGCACTCTACGGCGCCGACTACACGGTGACGCTGGCGTCGCGCTCGTCCACCGCGGCGCCGATGCTCTCGCGGGTCGTCGGCAAGCACTGCGAGAGCGGTGACGTGATCGTCACGGACGCGTGGCTGCCCAGCGACGTCGCTCCGGGGGACCTGCTCGCGGTCGCCGCGACCGGTGCCTACTGCCGCTCGATGGCCTCGTCCTACAACCACGTACCGCGGCCGCCCGTGGTGGCCGTCCGCGACGACGGGACCCAGGTGCTGCTCCGGCGAGAGACGGTCGACGACCTGCTCGCCCTCGAGATGTCCTGATCAGTCACTCGTCACCCCGGAGACACGACCTGACCGCCGACGCTGCGAGGGTGAACGGCTCACATTGCGACCATCGGGCGCCGCACGCGCAGAGCGTCTGACAGGCTGCTGGCATGCAGGATGGTGCGAAGGGGTCGCTCAAGATCGCCATGCTCGGATGTGGCGTGGTGGGCAGCGAGGTCGCGCGCCTGCTGACCGAGCAGGCCGACGACCTGGCCGCACGGGTCGGCCGGCCGCTCGAGCTGGCCGGCATCGCCGTACGCCGCCCCAGTCGCCCGCGCGGCGACCTCCCTGTCGACCCGGCCCTGTTCACCGACGATGCGGCAGGGCTGGTCACGCGCCCTGACATCGATGTCGTCATCGAGGTGATCGGGGGGATCGAGCCCGCACGCTCGCTCATCCTCAGTGCCCTCGAGTCCGGCGCCTCCGTGGTCACCGCCAACAAGGCACTGCTGGCGGAGGACGCCGCGACGCTGTTCGCTGCCGCCGACAAGTACGGCGAGGACCTCTACTACGAGGCGGCCGTCGCCGGGGCGATCCCGTTGCTGCGTCCACTGCGCGAGTCGTTGGCCGGCGACCGGGTGCGGCGGGTGCTCGGCATCGTCAACGGCACCACCAACTACATCCTCACGCGGATGACCGAGAGCGGCGCCGGTTTCGCCGAAGCCCTCGAGGAGGCCCAGGCCCTGGGTTATGCCGAGGCGGACCCGACCGCTGACGTCGAGGGGTTCGACGCGGCGGCGAAGGCCGCCATCCTGGCGTCGCTTGCCTTCCACAGCCGGGTCACCGCGTCCGACGTGCACCGTGAGGGCATCACCGAGGTGACCAGTGCGGACATCGCGAGTGCCCGTGAGATGGGCTGCGTGGTCAAGCTGTTGGCGATCGCCGAGCTGTCCGACGACGGACAGGGCATCGGCGTCCGCGCCCACCCGGCGATGATCCCGCTGAGCCACCCGCTCGCCGGGGTCCGCGAGGCGTTCAACGCTGTCTTCGTGGAGTGCGAGGCGGCGGGCGAGCTGGTGTTCTACGGCCGTGGTGCCGGTGGGGCACCCACGGCGAGCGCGGTCCTCGGTGATCTCGTCGCCGTGGCGCGGCACAAGGTCTCCGGTGGCCGCGGCCCCGGAGAGTCGGCCTATGCCGACCTGCGCGTGCGGCCGATGGGTGACACGCACACCCGCTACCACGTCAGCCTCGACGTCGCCGACCGCGCGGGCGTGCTCGCCCAGGTGGCGTCCGCCTTCGCCGAGCACGAGGTATCGATCGAGAGCGTGCGCCAGGACATGCACGGCAGCGACGACGCGGAGCTGGTGATCGTGACGCACCGGGCCAGCGATGCAGCGTTGTCCGCCACGGTGGAGGCACTGCGCAGTCTCGAGATCGTGCGCGACGTGCGCAGCGTGATGCGGGTGGAGGGCACGGCGTGAGCAAGGGGAGTGGGCCGATGACCGGCCAGCGGCTGTGGCAAGGAGTGATCGCGGCATACGCCGACCGGTTGCCGGTCTCCGACGCGACACCGGTGATCTCGCTCGGTGAGGGCGGTACGCCGCTGGTCCGGGCCGAGCACCTGTCCGAGCTGACCGGCTGCGACGTGCACCTCAAGGTCGAGGGGGCCAACCCGACCGGGTCGTTCAAGGACCGTGGCATGACCGTCGCCATCTCCAAGGCGGTCGAGGACGGGGCCACCGCCGTCATCTGCGCCTCGACGGGCAACACGAGCGCGTCGGCAGCGGCCTACGCCGCCAAGGCGGGCATCGAGTGCGTCGTCCTGGTTCCCCACGGTCGCATCGCGGCCGGCAAGCTGGCGCAGGCCCTCGTGCACGACGCCCGCCTGCTGCAGGTCGAGGGTGGCTTCGACGCCTGCCTTCGGCTTGCCCGTGAGCTCGCGGACCACCATCCGGTCTCGTTGGTCAACTCGGTCAACGCATTCCGCATCGAAGGGCAGAAGACGGCCGCGTTCGAGGTCGTGGACGCACTCGGCCGGGCCCCGGACGTGCACTGCCTGCCCGTCGGCAACGCCGGCAACATCACCGCCTACTGGAAGGGCTATGTCGAGTACGCCGACGAGGGGCTCTCCGGTCGGCCACGCATGTGGGGCTTCCAGGCCGCCGGCGCCGCGCCGCTCGTGCACGGCGCACCGGTCGATGACCCGGACACGGTGGCGACCGCGATCCGCATCGGCAACCCCGCGTCGTGGGACGGTGCGGTCGCCGCGCGCGACGACTCCAAGGGACTGATCGACGCGGTGACCGACCAGGCGATCCTCGATGCGCAACGGCTGCTCTCCAGCCGCGAAGGCGTCTTCGTCGAGCCAGCCAGCGCCGCATCAGTCGCCGGCCTCCTGCAGTGCCATGCGGCGGGTGCCCTCGACCCGGGCCAGGTGGTGGTCTGCACGGTGACCGGCAACGGCCTCAAGGACACCGAGACCGCCCTGTCGCAGCTCACGGTGGTGGCCACGACCGTCCCGGCCGACGTCGCCGCAGCGGCGTCCGCCCTCGGCCTCTGACGCCGGCCGTGCCAGAAACGCGCGCAGCGGTCAGGGTGCCGGCGACCAGTGCGAACCTGGGCCCCGGTTTCGATGCCCTCGGTCTCGCGCTGGGGTGGTACGACGACGTGAGCGCGGCCGTGCTCGACGGCCCGGGGCTCGACATCGAGATCGAGGGCACGGGAGCCGACGACCTGCCCCGCGACGAGCGGCACCTCGTGGTGCGCGCGATGACGGCGACTTTCCAGTCGCTGGGCACGTCACGACCGGGGCTGGCGCTGCGCTGCGTCAACCGGATCCCGCACGGTCGCGGGCTCGGCTCCTCGGCCGCCGCGGTCGTCGCCGGCGTACTGCTCGCCCGCGCCCTCGTTGCCGACGGCCCCGAGCGGCTGGACGACGCCGCGGTGCTGGCCCTGGCCAGCGGCCTGGAAGGCCACCCCGACAACGCGGCGGCCGCGCTGCTCGGTGGGGTG
>JAVEDJ010000255.1 GCA_030841025.1 Actinomycetota bacterium | reverse complement strand
ACCGCGCGCGCTCGGCCGGCTCGACGGGGGCCACCGCTGCTTGGTCGGGCCGGCTGTGGTCGTCGGGTTGCTGGTGCTCGTCGCCGTGCGGGCCGTGCGGGCCGTGCGGGCCGTGCTCGTCCGGCGGTCCGCCGGCCGGTCCGTCCCGGCGCACCCGGCGCGCGGCGCGGGCGCGCCGCGCCAGCCGGACCAGGGCCGCGAGCACCAGGACGGCGGCCGCGACCATCGTGATGAGCGGGGCGGCCGTGCCGAACTGAGTGATGCGGATGCGCAGCAGCACCGGTGGGCCCACCTCGGCGCCGGCGGGGGTGCGCAGGGTCGCGATCACCTGAGCGGTCCCGCTCGCGACAGCGGATGCCTTGACCTCGACCTGCACCTTGCGGTTGGCGTTGATCACGACGGGCGGGACCGGCTGGAGCCGCAGCCGTTGGTCCGGCTCGAGCTGCAGCACGACCCGGACGTCGTAGTCGGTCTCGTTGGCGATCGTCAGGGGGATGTCGCCGCTCTTGCTGCCGAAGGTGTAGGCACCTGGTTGCACGTGCACCGCCTTGAGCAGGTCGGCGATGTGCGTCTGCTCCAGGTTGAGCCGGTTGACCCGTTCGTCCCGCCCGCGCCACCAGCTGGACTCGAGCCGCAGCAGCCCGGCGGTGAGGGCCGGCATGATCCGGGCGCGGTTCGCCCGGTCGGCGAGCACGCCGTTGAAGACGTTGTTGTTGCGGTGCTGGGACTTCAGGGCGGTGAGGTAGGGCCCGGGCAGCTCGTGCGTCTGGACGGCCTTGGGGTAGCGCACGGTTCGCCGCTCCACCTCGGCCGCCGGTGCGGCCCGCATGTCCGAGAGCGTGGCGCCCGACATCCATGCCGCGGACGAGATGCCGGTGAGCAGCCGGTCGAGGAACTCCTGCGACGGGTTCCAGCGTCGTGGCGGGGCCACCAGGATCACCCGGTCGGTTCCGGCGTTGGGCAGCTCCGCGGTGATCATCGCGGTCTCCGCGAGGAAGCGCTGGGCGGCGAGCAGCGGGGAGCGCTCGGTGCGGCCGAGCTGGTTGGTCAGGGCGGGGTCGGCGACCAGGCTCGCCATCGTGGCTCCGCCCGACGCGACGTCGCCGCGGCCGCTCGGGGTGTAGTTCAGCTCCAGCCGGGTCGGCTGCGCCCGACCGTCCAGCACGACGGTGTTGATGCCGCTGCGACGAAGCACTCCCAGGGTCGCCCGGTCGATGTAGCCGTCTACCGGCCACGACACGTCGCTGGTGACCCCGTCGGTGGTGTCGCTGGCGACGTCGCGCTGCAACACCCTGTTCGTGACGTCGGTGCCGAGCTCACGGGCTCGCGCGATGTCGTCCGGTAGGCCGTGGCGGCGCAGTGCAACCAGGTCCGGATCGGCGTACGGCAACGCGAGCACCTCGCTGCCCGCCGTGGCCGTGCGCACCTGGTCCAGCCAGCTCCTGGCGGCCGGCGTTCCGGTGCCCTCGGTCCCGTCACCGTCGCCACGCACGGTGTAGCCCTGAGACATCGTGTTGACCGTGTCGAGCAGGTCCGGGTCCACGGCCCAGGTGAGCGGCGTGCGCTGACCGAGCTGTGCCCCCGCCGCGGTCAGCCGGGCCAGTCGACCTCCCGGCTTCAGCGACTCGGCCAGCGAGTCGTCGACGAACGTGCCGTCCGACACCATCGACGGGCGGTCGACGAGCGGCCAGAGCCAGGCGAACGAGGTCGGGGCGAAGTCGCGCGGCGTGGGCACCCAGGGCAGGAAAGTACGCGTGATCGCCACCGAGCCGCTGCCGTCACGGTTGGTCGCGGTGACCTCGACGGCCACGACGTAGACACCGAACTCCCGCAGCTGTGGCAGCCGGTCGAGGTCGGCGCCCAGGTCGAAGCTGATCACTTCGCCGTCGAGCAGCGTGCCGGGCACAGCCTGGTTGGCGATGACGTCGCCGTCCTTGCCGGTCGTCTCGCCGGACGCGACCCCCGCCAGCTCGGCACGGCTGTTCACGCGCGTCCGGGACAGGCGCAGCGACACCTGCACGTCGCTCAGCCGCAGGGTGCCGCCCGTCACCGAGCCGGTCACGTGCAGGCGTCCGCCGGGCGTGCCGACCGTCGGGTCCAGCGTGGCGATGGTGATCGTGGGCCGGGCAACGGCGGCCGCGCGCGGGGCCGCAGCGCCGATGACGCCGACGACCAGAGCGGCCAGGACCGCGAGCACGGCGACGAACCCGGCGGCTCGGCGGCGCCGGGGCGCGACCTCCATGCGCAGCGCGCGGTTCACGCCGAGTCCGCCAGCAGGTCGACCGCAGTCGCGGCCAGCCGTCGCTCCCCGGCGTAGGCGAGCCGGCCCCGCACCTCGTCCAGCGGCACCCAGGCGACCTCGTCGACCTCGATGTCCTCGTCGGACAGCTCGCCGCCTGATGCCTCGAGCAGGTAGTGATGAACCGTCTTGTGGATGCGGCGGTTCTCCGCGACGAACCAGTAGTCGATGGTGCCCAGGGTGGCGACGACGCGTCCCCGGATACCGGTTTCCTCCTCCACCTCGCGCACGGCGGCGTCCTCGGCGGTCTCGCCACGCTCGAGGTGGCCCTTCGGCAGCGACCAGAGCAGCCGTCCGCGCCGGTCGCGGCGCCCGATGATCGCCACGCGGGGCGCGTCACCGCTGCGGTCCACGACCAGGCCTCCGGCCGACGTCTCCTCGACCTTGCGCAGCCGCTGTCGTCCCGGCGCCCGGCCGCCCGCGCGACCGGAGCCGCGGTCGCCAGGCTTGCGGGGAGAGGGCATCTTGCGATGGTAGCCAGCCGCCGGGCCGTCCCCGATCAGCCCGCGCTCCCTCCGGGAGTACGGCGGGGCGGGTCGGGCGCAGCCCGCGCCGTACCCTTGCCTCCCGTGCCCGCACCGCCCCCGCCACCCCGCGCCGACCTGTCGGCCGCCCAGCGCCGCCTGATCACCGAGCTGATGCGCCTGGCTCCTGTCGTCGACGAGCTGGGCCAGCGCTTCACCGCCGCCGGCCACTCGTTGGCGCTCGTGGGTGGACCGGTGCGCGACGCGCTGCTCGGGCGGCCCGTCTCGGACCTCGACTTCGCCACCGATGCTCGGCCCGAGCGGATCGCCACGCTGCTGAAGGGCTGGGCGGACGCGTGGTGGGAGGTCGGCGCGGCCTTCGGCACGATCGGTGGTCGCAAGGGTGAGCTGGTGGTGGAGGTCACGACCTACCGCGACGAGATCTACCGCAGCGGCTCGCGCAAGCCGGAGGTGACCTTCGGTGACTCGCTCGAGCACGATCTGGTCCGACGTGACTTCTCGATCAACGCGATGGCGCTGACGCTGCCGGACAAGACCTTCGTCGACCCGCACGACGGGCTGGGCGACATCGCCCGCCGGCTGCTGCGGACGCCGGCGCGTCCCGAGGACTCGTTCAGCGACGACCCGCTGCGGATGCTGCGCGCGGCGCGGTTCGCGGCGCAGCTGGACTTCGAGGTGGACGCCGACGTCGTCGACGCGATGCGCTCCATGGCCGAGCGCATCACGATCGTCTCGGCCGAGCGGATCCGCGACGAGCTGGTCAAGCTCATCTGCGCGCCACACCCCCGCAACGGGCTGAGGTTGTTGGTCGAGACGGGGCTCGCCCAGCACGTGCTGCCCGAGCTGCCGCGCCTGAAGCTGGAGATCGACGAGCACCACCGGCACAAGGACGTCTACGAGCACACCCTCACCGTGCTCGAGCAGGCCATCGACCTCGAGGAGCCGGGGTCCGAGCCCGACTTCGTCCTGCGGTTCGCCGCCCTGATGCACGACGTGGGCAAGCCCGCGACCCGCCGCTTCGAGCCTGCCGGTGGCGTCTCCTTCCACCACCACGAGGTCGTGGGCGCCAAGCTCACGGCTGCCCGGATGCGGGCACTGCACTTCCCCAAGCAGGTCATCGAGGAGGTGTCGCGGCTGGTCGAGCTGCACCTGCGCTTCCACGGCTACGGCACGGGTGAGTGGACGGACTCGGCGGTACGGCGCTACGTCACCGACGCCGGACCGTTGCTGGACCGGCTGCACAAGCTGACCCGGTCGGACAGCACGACCCGTAACCGACGCAAGGCGGAGCGGCTGGCGGCGGCGTACGACCATCTCGAGGAGCGCATCGCCCAGCTGCGCGAGCAGGAGCAGCTCGACTCCGTGCGCCCGGACCTCGACGGGAACGCGATCATGGCCCTCCTCGGTGTGCCACCCGGGCCGGTCGTCGGCCGGGCGTGGGCGTTCCTCAAGGAGCTGCGGCTGGACCGGGGACCGTTGCCGCGCGAGGAGGCCGAGGCCGAGCTGCGTCGCTGGTGGGCCGACCAGCCGGAGTCCGCCGGCTGAGCCACGCCGTGCGTCACTCCGGCAACGGTTGTGGCGCGGAGTCAGGGGCGCGGACCGGGCGCGAGGCGCGGCTGGCGTGCCCGTAGACCACCGCGGTCACCGCGTAGCCGACGGCGATCACCAGGAAGACCGCGGGCGAGTTGCCGTCCGGGGGCAGGGCCAGCGCCCCGAAGGCCGCCGCCGAGACGAACGAGACGTTGAACAGCACGTCGTAGAAGGAGAAGACCCGACCGCGGTAGGCGTCGCCGATCGACTCCTGGACGATCGTGTCGACGCAGATCTTCGAGCCCTGCGCGGCGACGCCGACGACGAAGGCGCCGACGAGCAGCAGCCACTCGGTCAGGACGAAGACGTAGACCAGCTCGGCCGCCGCCGCCAGGGCGAAGCAGGTGGTGATCCACGTCTCCTTGCGGACCCGGTGGGTGATCTCGGGCGTGATGACCGCAGCGAGGAAGAAGCCCAGCCCCGACGCAGCGAACGCGGCCGCGAGCCCGGCGAGCCCGGCGTCGACGTCGTCGGGGTCGTTGAAGTAGCTGCGGAAGAGCAGGATCGCCGAGATCGTCGACACGCCGTAGAAGAAGCGGTGGGCGCCGATGGCGGCCAGTGCGTGGCCAGCCCGGCGGTGCGTCCACACGTGGTGCGCACCGTCGATGAGCCCGCGCGCCACCCGTCGTACGGCCTCCCGGGTCTGCGCCGGTTCGTCGGCGAGGTCGGGTCCGAGCAGGTCCTTGTCCATCCGGCTGGCGACGGCAGCGGCGACGACGTAGGTGAGCGCCGCCATGACGATGACCAGGGCGTCGGACGACGAGCCGTCGCCGAGCAGCTTCCTGAGCCCGTAGCCGATGCCGCCGCCGAGGATGGCGACGATGGTGCCGCTCGTCGTCGACACGCTGTTGGCCATGACCAGCTCGGCGCGGGTCACGACGTGCGGCAGCGCCGCGGACAGGCCGGACAGGAAGAAGCGGTTGACCGACAGGCAGGCCAGGACCGCGACGTAGAGCACCGGGCCGGTCACCTGAGCGCCAACCAGGCCCGCGACCCCGAGCACCATGGCGGCCCGCAGCAGGTTGGCGACCACCAGGATCTGCCGGCGCCGCCACCGATCGAGCAGCACGCCCGCGAACGGGCCGACGATCGAGTAGGGCAGCAGCAGCGTCGCGAAGGCGGCAGCCACGCTCCCGGCGGACGTCTGGCGCTCCGGCGAGAAGAAGAACAGGCTCGCGAGGGCCGTCTGGAACGCCCCGTCCGCCGCCTGCGACGTCAGCCGGGCGCCGTAGAGGCGGCGGAAGTCGCGGTGCCGAACGACCGCACGCAGGTCACCGGCGAACGACATCGCGCCAGCGTACGACGCCGCCGTGCGGGCACTGACGTGTGCTTACCGCGCACAGCGAGGCCCGGCGTCCCTCGCGGGACACCGGGCCTCGAGACGGTGCAGTGGTCGGGCGCGAGCTAGCGCTCGACCTCGCCCCGGATGAACGCCTCGACCTTGTCACGCGCGGTGTCGTCGTCGAACTGCTCGGGCGGCGACTTCATGAAGTACGACGACGCCGACAGCAGCGGGCCGCCGATGCCACGGTCCTTGGCAATCTTGGCGCAGCGGATCGCGTCGATGATGACACCGGCCGAGTTGGGGGAGTCCCAGACCTCGAGCTTGTACTCGAGGTTCAGCGGCACGTCACCGAAGTTGCGCCCCTCCAGCCGGACGTAGGCCCACTTGCGGTCGTCGAGCCACTGCACGTAGTCGGACGGGCCGATGTGCACGTTGCGGGCGGAGAGCTTGTTCTCCATGTTGCTGGTGACGGCCTGGGTCTTCGAGATCTTCTTGGACTCGAGGCGGTCGCGCTCGAGCATGTTCTTGAAGTCCATGTTGCCGCCGACGTTCAGCTGGTAGGTGCGGTCGAGGATCACGCCGCGGTCCTCGAACAGCTTGGCCAGCACGCGGTGCGTGATCGTGGCACCGACCTGTGACTTGATGTCGTCACCGACGATCGGCACCCCGGCGTCCTCGAACTTCTTCGCCCACTCGGGCGTGCCGGCGATGAAGACCGGCAGTGCGTTGACGAACGCGACGCCGGCGTCGATGGCGCACTGGGCGTAGAACTTGGCCGCGACCTCGGACCCGACCGGCAGGTAGCAGACGAGCACGTCGGCCTGGGTCTCCCTGAGGGCCGCGACGACGTCCACCGGCGACTCGTCGGACTCGGTGATGGTCTCGCGGTAGTACTTGCCGAGACCGTCGTGGGTGTGACCGCGCCTGACCGTGATGCCGGTCGGCGGCACGTCGGCGATCTTGATGGTGTTGTTCTCGCTGGCGACAATCGCCTCGGCGAGGTCCTGGCCGACCTTCTTGGCATCCACGTCGAACGCGGCGACGAACTCGACGTCGCGTACGTGATACGGCCCGAACTGCACATGCATGAGTCCGGGCACGCGCGCCTGCGGGTCGGCATCCTTGTAGTACTCGACGCCCTGGACCAGCGACGCGGCACAGTTGCCGACGCCGACGATGGCCACTCGAACGGAACCCATGCGTTGCTCCTTTGATCTGGCTAGGTGGTGCTGGTGTGTACGGACGGGTCTGGCCCGTCCCCTGCTGTCGTGCGTGCTGCCGTCGTACCGGTCTGGCGCTCTGTCTCGATCAGCTCGTTGAGCCAGCGCACCTCACGTTCCACGGACTCCAGGCCGTGCCGTTGCAGCTCGAGGGTGTAGCCGTCGACGCGCTCGCGGGTGCGGGTGAGGGCGGCCCGGAAACCGTCCATCCGCTCCTCCAGACGTGACCGGCGCCCCTCGAGGATGCGCAGTCGCGTCGCCGTGTCGGCGCGCCCGAAGAACGCGAAGTGAACGCCGAAGCCGTCGTCCTCCCAGGTCGAGGGACCGCTCTCGGCTACCAGCTCCTGAAAGTGCTCCTTGCCGTCGGCGGTGAGCCGATAGACGATGCGTGACCGCTTGCCGGCCGCCGCGGCCGGGCTGGCATCGGTGTCCTCGGCGATCCATCCCGCCGCCACGAGCTGCTTGAGGCACGGGTAGAGCGAGCCGTAGGAGAAGGCCCGGAACGAGCCCAGCACCGCGTTGCACCGCTTGCGCAGCACATAGCCGTGCATCGGCCCCTCGTGCAGGATGCCGAGGACGGCGAACTCCAGCACACCCGAGCGCTTGACCACTGGGCCCGCACCCCGTTTCTCCCGAATGCCCGATCAGACTCTTCCGCTTTGTCACCGATGTCGCCTCACCGATGTATCGCTGCGATACATCGGCACGATAGCCACAGGGATGCCGTCCCGGCAAGCTGGGCGCCCCGGACCGGCCCATCGGGCCACACAGATCGGCCACGGGGGCGATCACATCGGCCAGCGCCGTCGTACGCTCGGAACGGTGTGGAGCCAACGGGCGGTGATCGACTACTCGCTGGCCCGGAGGGCGGCCCTGACCGAGCTGTTCACCGGCGGCGGCGTCGCCTTGGAGGACGCCTGCGACGCGCACCCCTACCTGCTGCGGGCGGCGAAGTACCACGGCGAGCCGACCGACCGGCAGTGCCCGGTCTGCCGCCACGAGCGGCTCACGCACGTGACCTACGTCTACGGCGACGAGCTGGGTCAGTTCTCCGGACGGATCAAGGCGACGGCCGAGCTGGAGCTCATGGCCCGCGAGCACGGCGAGTTCACCGTGTACGTCGTCGAGGTGTGCCGAGGCTGCTCGTGGAACCACCTGGCGCTCTCCTACGTCCTTGGTGACGGGGTGCCCCGCCGGCCACCACGGCGCCAACGGACCGTCGAGGACGATGACTGAGCAGGCGGCGAGCGCTGATCGGACTGAGTCGCGGCCGGACGGGGTAGTCCGCAGGCGTCGTTAGGCTGGTAGGACGCCGGTTGGCCGGTCGGACCAGCCCGCCGGCCAGCCCGCCGGCGGTCGACAGCTGGCACGCGACCACCCCTGCCCCTGCCCCCGAACGACGGACGAGGACCCTTGAGAGTCGACTACCCACGCGCGGACTACGACGGCATCCGTCGTTTCGTCCCGTCGTTCCGGCAGGTCCTGGCCGTGGGGGCGGTCGGTTTCCTCACCCTGGTGGCCCTGGTCAGCGTCGCCTACGCGTCGACGCCGATCCCCACTCCCAATGACCTCGCCCAGGCGCAGACGACGATCGTCTACTACGACGACGGCAAGAGCGAGATCGGCCGCTTCGGCGATCAGAACCGCATCAACGTCAGCCTCGACCAGGTCCCGGACCACGTGCAACAGGCCGTGCTCGCCGCCGAGGACCGCTCGTTCTACGAGAACCGCGGCATCTCGCCGACCGGCATCGGGCGCGCGTTCTGGAACAACCTGCGGGGCGGGTCCACCCAGGGCGGCTCGACGATCACGCAGCAGTACGCGAAGAACGCCTATCTCTCGCAGGAGCGGACCTACAAGCGCAAGATGAAGGAGTTCCTGATCGCGGTCAAGCTCGACCGCCGGGACGACAAGCGGAAGATCCTTCAGGACTACCTCAACACCATCTACTTCGGGCGCGGCGCCTACGGCGTCCAGACGGCGGCGCAGACCTACTTCGGCAAGGACGTCAGCAAGCTCACGGTCGCCGAAGGCGCCGTCCTGGCCTCGGTGATCCGCTCGCCCGCCGGCTACGACCCCGACCTCCACGCTGACCGGCTGCAGGCCCGGTTCGACTACGTCCTGAACGGGATGGTCACCGAGGGCTGGCTGCCGGCGTCCCGGCGTGAAGGGCTCACCGTGCCCAAGACGGTCGGCAAGGCCAAGCCCAAGGGCGGCACGACGTACTTCCTGATGAACACGGTCCGCAAGGAGTTGAAGACCAAGGGCTTCAGCGACTCCGCGATCGACTTCGGCGGCTTCAAGGTCATCACGACGTTCGACAAGAAGGCGCAACGGGCCGCGGTGCGCGCCGTACGCCAGGAGCGGCCCACGCAGAACGCCAAGGGCGTCCACGTCGGCCTGTCCGCGGTCGTCCCTGGCAACGGCGCCGTCATCGCGATGTACGGCGGTGAGACGGCCGGCAACCTGAACGAGGCGACCCAGGCGCGGATCCAGCCGGGTTCGTCGTTCAAGCCGTTCGCTCTGGCGGCAGCGCTCGACGACGGCATCGGGCTGAACAGCCGGTTCCACGGCAACTCCCCCCTGGAGCTGCCCGGCACGGACAAGACGGTCAACAACGAGTTCGACCGTGACTACGGCTCCAGCGTGGACCTGGTGCGCGCGACCGAGCAGTCGATCAACACCGCCTTCGTCGATCTAGCTCTCGAGATGGGCCCCGAGCGGGTCGTCGAGGCGGCCGTTGCGGCGGGCATCCCGCAGGACACGCCGGGGCTGCAGGCCAACGCCGTCAACACCTTGGGCACCGCCTCCGTGCGCAACATCGACATGGCCAGCGCCTACGGCACGATCGCTGCGCAGGGCACGCACACGCAGTGGTACACCGTCGCCGAGGTGAAGACCCCGGAGGGCGGGACGCGGTACAAGGCGCAGGTGAAGAAGGTCCGGGCGTTCCCCAAGGACGTCATGGCCGACACGACGTACGCGATGGAGCAGGTCGTGCGCAACGGGACCGGCACGGAGGCGCGAGCCCTGGGCCGCCCGGCGGCCGGCAAGACCGGCACCGCGGCGCTGCGCCCGGACACGACGACGTCCGCGTGGTTCGTCGGCTTCACGCCGCAGATCTCCGCGGCCGTCGACTTCTACAAGGGCAAGGGCAGGGCCGACCTCGATGGCGTCGGCGGCCTGTCGACGTTCTTCGGTGGCGCCTACCCGGCCCGGGTCTGGACCGCGTTCATGCAGGGCGCGATGAAGGGCATGAAGGTCGAGGACTTCCCGCCCCGCGCCAACGTCGGGA
>JAVEDJ010000223.1 GCA_030841025.1 Actinomycetota bacterium | reverse complement strand
CGCGCAGGTTGCGCAGCCCGTCGCGGTCCGCGTCGCCCTTCGCGTCGGCCTTGTTCGGGTTGAGCCGGTGCGCCTGCTCCCAGGCGTTGGACATGCCGTCCCGGTCCGAGTCGCGCGACGCCGCCTGCGCCGGCGACGCCAGCGCCATCAGCACGGCCAACGTGGCGCCCACGGCCAACGTCATCTTCCCAACGCTCACTGGTGTTCCCCTCCAAGGGTGAGGGCCCCGACCCGAGGCCCGCACGAATGTTCGCCGCCTCATGACGGCAGGATCTTTGTAGCAGCCGGTGCGTGACCGAGCGCTAACGCACGGTAAACGGAACCACCACACGAGGGAACCACCCGGTTGGCCGCCGGGCGCGCGCCGGACCACGGAACCGCGTGGTACCCCCAACTTTGGCGGGATGCTTCTGCTGCCCACCTGCCGTGTCCGTACGTGCGTCCATCCAGTCAGCCCAGCCGACAATGCAGCAGAGACCGGACCCTTTAGTGCGCAGTTGGGTTCCCGTTAGCCCTGGCATGTCTACTTTCGCGCGCAGTGCCGTAAGCCGCCACTACCGGGGGGCGAGGGACGGCGCCTCGGCGCGTGTTTGGGCAGGCTCCCGCCCCGGTGTGCCTGACGGCCCTCGGAGGTTAGCGATGCACAGCGTCCAACGGCATTCCGTCTGCCAGCCATGACGGGCCCACGCTGCGGGGCTGCGAAGCACACGGCTCCGGGGCCGCACGAGTCGTCGAAAGCTACCTCGGGTTGCATCGCCGATCCGCCTGTCGGCCCGGCGGCCGGCCCGGACGGACCGGACGGACCGGACTCGGATCGGCAGGCACCCGACGGCCAGCCTTCGAGGTCCACGACCCACGTCCGGCCGACGCCGGTGGTGCTGGCTGACGGTCGCCGTACGGCGCGACGACGACCGGGACCCTCGCGATCGGTCTGGGTGCGATTCGGGGCGTCGACGGCGATCGCGCTCGCGATCGTCCTCGCCGCCGGCCTGGCCCTGTCCACCCGTGCCGCGGAGCACGAGGGTGTCGCCGACGTACGCCACACGACGGAGCTGCTCACGAGCGCGGTCATCGAGCCGCAGCTCAGCCGCGACCTGCTCGCGGGCGACCCCGGGGCCATCGCCGCCATGGATGAGTTGGTGGACACGCGGCTCTCGATTCCGACCGACATCGTGCGGGTCAAGATCTGGGACGCCGACGGCCGCATCGTCTACTCCGACGCCCACGACCTCATCGGCGCCCGGTACCCGCTTCGGGACGAAGAGCTCGGCGTACTGCGCGCAGGCGGCACGCACGCAGAAGTGAGCAACCTGGAACTGCCGGAGAACCGGTTGGAGCGGGCCCTCGGTGGTCACCTGCTCGAGGTGTACTCCGGACTGCAGGCGCCGGACGGCACGCCGTTGCTGCTCGAGGCGTACTACTCCGTCGACGACGTCAACGCACGCCGCTCCGAGCTGCTGTGGTCGTTCGCGTCGATCACCCTCCTCGGGCTGTTCGTCTTCGCCGGCTTCCAGCTCTCGCTGGGCTTCACCACGGTGCGGTGGCTGCACCGCGAGCGGGACCGGCTGCTCGACAAGGCCGTGAAGATGTCCGAGGACGACCGGCGGCGCCTTGCTTCGGACCTGCACGACGGCGTCGTGCAGGACCTGGTCGGCGCGTCGTACGTCCTCGCTGGCACAGCAGCGGAACTGCGCCAGCGAGGCGAGGAACAGATGGCGGCTCGTCTCGCAGACTCTCGCCAGGGCATCCGCGCCAGCATCCAGCGGCTGCGCTCGATGATCGTGGATCTCTACCCGGCAACGCTCCGCACGGCCGGACTCGAGATCGTCCTGTCCGACCTTGCCGCACCACTTCGACTGCGCGGCATCGACGTCCAGATCGACACCCCGACCGGGCTGGCTCTCCCCGAGCACGCCCAGACGCTGGTCTACCGCACGCTCCAAGAGGCCTTGCGGAACGTCATGAACCACGCGTTCGCCAGCCGGGTGACACTCGCCGTCGAGCAGCATGCTTCGTGCACCCGCGTCGAGGTCACCGATGACGGCATCGGCTTCGTGCCGGGGGAACCGCCGGAGCGAGGCCACATCGGCCTGCCCGCCATGGCCGACCTGGCGCGGGAGTCAGGCGCCCTCCTGGAGGTTGTGTCCGAGCCCGGCCACGGCACCACCGTCCGCCTCGAGCTTCCCAGCTGACCGTGCCAGCGGCGGCAGCGGCGGCAGCGGCGGCAGGCCCTGTCTACAGGACGTGGCGGCGCATCAGCCAGGCCAGCACGAGGGCCCCCGGTACCAGCGGCACCCACACCGTGAGCAGCCGGTAGCCGAGAACGCTGGCAACCGCGGTCGATGGCGGCGCCCCGATCGCGACCAACCCCGCGACAAGGGTGACGTCCAGGGCGCCGAACCCGCCCGGCGACGGTACGAGCGCTGCGACGGACGAAGCCACGAGGTACGCCAGCGCCACCGCGAGCGGGGCAAGACCGACGGACAGCGAGTTGTACACCGCCACCAGGATGAGCGCGTGCAATGCGGGGCTGGCGGCGGAACCCGCCCACAGCAGGCCCGCGCGGCCAGGGCGCCGCAGCACCGCCGCCGACGACCGCAGCTCGCGGGCAACGTGCCGTGCGGCTGCGGCGACCCGGGTCCATGCCCGTGCGACGACGGCTGAGCACCGAGCGGGGCCCGCAGTGACCGCAAGGGCCACGACGCCCAGCACCAGCACCCCAGCGGCCAGCGCGCCGGCGCGGACAGTTCCGGGCAGCCAACCGGCAGGCAGACCCAGCGCCCCGTTCAGCCCTGGGGTGAGCGCTCCTCCCGGAAGCACCGCCGGAGCACATGCCCACACGGCCGCGATCAGCGCCAGGTGGGTGACCATGGTCGCGACCGAGTTCAGGCCCACGGCACCAAGGGCCGCGGGCCTGCTCATTCCGGTGCGCTGCAGGTACCGCACGTTGACGGCCATGCCGCCGACCCCGCCGGGCACGACATGGTTCACGACACTGGCCGCGACCTGCACCGCAAACAGCTGGCTCAACGGCGGCCGGATGGGCACAGAGCCGAGCTGCGCCGCCGTACCGGCGACCCACAGTGCGGTCGTGAGCCCGAGCGCGAACAGCAGCCATTCCCCGTCGGCGGCGGCGAGGGTCGCGCCACCGGTTCCGATGCTCGACCGGTCGTGCAGGGCCAACAGGGCGACGCCGACCGCGACCGCCATCGCGGCGGCTACCCTGAACCGCTGCCCAGGCGACCTGGCGCCCGCACCGGACGATGGCCGGACAGCGGAGCGCCGTCCGCGACGTAGCCAAGCAGGGTGCCGCCGACCACCCGCGATGGTGGCGCCGGCCGCATTCGACGCCAGGAGTTGCGGGGAGGGCATCCCGCTCGGCCCGGCCGGGGCCGGCAGGACTGCCCGCAGCAACCCTGTGAACCGGCTCAACAGCGGCACCCGCATGGTCACGACCTTCGGTACGCAGGCTCAAGCTCGGCCGCGTCGTCATCCCGGATCCGGTCTACCTTGGTGACCGAAAGGTACACGACTAGCACGAGAATCGCTGCGAGGAACACAATGCTGGTGACGACCGTGCCCAGTCCGAGCCCGCCATCCTTGGTCGGCTGCGAGAGGTGGTCGCCGATGGAAGCGCCCAGTGGTCGGGTCAGGATGTAGGCAAGCCAGAACGCGAGAACAGCGTTGGATGTGTGCCGTGCGTCGGAGGCGTTGAGGCGGGCCTTGAGCGCGTAGTGAACCGCGGTGATCACGGCGATGAGGCCGGCGAAGAGCAGCGCGGACTTCCAGTACCCCACGTTGAGCTTCTCGGCGGTCAGATCACCGGCGGCGGTGCCGAGTGCGAAGGTGAACAGGATCGCGAGCCAGTACCAGGCCTCGCGCCGGGTGGTGGTGATGCTGTGGATCGACAGCGTCTTCTCGGTGGCATACCAGCCGGCGAACACCAAGGCGAGCACCAGCGAGAACCCAACCGTGGTGGTGACCAGGGAGACCCCGAAGTTGTCGGTGAGGTTATCGGTGATCAGTGTGCCCACCACGCTGATGAGCACGACGGTGAGCCAGTACACGCCGGGTATGTAGCGCCGGGCCCGGAACTGGTAGGCCAGGGCCGCCAGCAGGGCGGCACCCATGACGTATGTCGTGTTCGTCAGGCCGAGGTTGAGCTTCTGGTTGAGGTTGTCGGCGAACGTCTCGCCGACGGTGGTGCACAGCACCTTGATGACCCAGAAGTACAGCGTTACTTCAGGGACCTTGTTCAACATCTGGCGCGCGGTGGGAGCGGTCATAGTTGTCGTCATGGGGCCCAGGGTGGCCGCTGGTACCTGAACGGCGCCTGACTGTTCGACGCCGCCCGCCTGGGAGTTCCGTGGCAGGCTTCTGTGCGGCCACGCAATGATGTGGATGTGCGGACCCGTGTGCTGGTGGTGGAGGACGACCACAGGCTGCGTGACGTACTGGCGCGCGGCCTGCGCCAGCAGGACTTTGACGTGACGGCGGCGGCGGACGGCGCGAGCGCCCTGCGCAGCGCGGCCACCCGCGAGTTCGACGCCGCTGTTCTCGACATCGGGCTGCCCGACGCCGACGGGCGCGACGTGTGCCAGGCACTGCGCGCGAGTGGCATGACCGCACCTGTGTTGTTCCTGACAGCTCGCGGCGACGTCGTCGACCGGCTCTCCGGGTTCGCTGCCGGAGGCGAGGACTACCTCACGAAGCCGTTCCACCTGGCCGAGCTCGTCGCCCGGCTGCGCGTCGCCGTACGCCGGTCCGCCGCCACCGCACCGAGCGCTGATCCGGCGGTCGACATCACCGCCGACCCACTCACACACGACGTGACCGGTCCCCACGGTGCGGTCAGCCTGAGCCCGACGGAGTTCCGGCTGCTGACGCGGCTGCTCGCCCCACCACGGGGTGTAGTGCGGCGGCAGGAGCTGGTCGCCGCCGCCTGGGCGCACGGCTCGTACGTGTCAGACAACACACTGGACCAGTACGTCGCGAAGCTCCGCCGCAAGCTAGCCGAGGTCGGCACAGACCAGCAGATCGTCACCGTCCGCGGCGTCGGCTACCGCATCGCATGAGGGGTCCCAGCACGCTGCGGCACCGGCTTGCACTGGTGGCCGTCCTCACGACGGCCGCGTGGGTGATCGCCCTCACGGTGCTGTTCAACGTGATGCTGGACACCCAGCTGCACAGCCAGGCCAACTCCGTCCTGCGCACCCGGGCGCAGGCTGCGCTGTCCACCGTCGAGGTCGGCAAGGACGGCAGCCTCAAGCTGCGCGAGACTCCGAACGACGCCGCGCTCGACGCCGGCATCTGGGTGTTCGAGGGCAGCATTGCCGTGGACCGGGCGCAGGCCCGGCCGGCCGTGCAGAAGGCCGCGGACCGCCTCGCGGCCGCTCGACGCGCGACGTTCACCGATGTGTCCGGCAACCCAGAAGTGCGGCTCTTCGCGCAGCCGATACGGCATGCGGGCAGGCAAGTCGGCACGGTCGTCAGCGCCACCAGCATCGAGGCGTACCTCGCCACCTCGCGCATCGCACTTCTGGCGTCGGTGGCCCTCGGGCTGCTGCTGATCATCGGGGTCTACCTGGTCACGCGGCGCGTGGTGGCGGGGGCGTTGGCACCGGTGGTCGAGATGGCAGACCAGGCGGCCCGGTGGAGCGCGCACGACGTCGGCCAGCGCTTCGGCGCCGCACCGCGGCCGGCGGAGCTGCGCGACCTGGCCGCTGGTCTCGACGCGCTGCTGGACCGCATCGGCGCAGTGCTGCGTCACGAGAAGCAGCTGGCGGCAGAGCTCTCCCACGAGCTGCGCACCCCCCTGTCCGTCGTGGCCGCCGAGACCGAGCTGCTGCGCGACAGTGCCCGCACTGACGAGGAACGGGCCCGGGCGTACGAGGTGATCGCCGACACCACGACGCGGATGGACAGCCTCCTGGACACCCTGCTGACCCAGGCAGCCCAGGACGTCACGGATGCCCCGGGCCGGTGCGCAGTGGAGGACGTCGTCCAGGCCGCGGTGGCAGCCGCCGACACGGACCTTCCGGTGAACGTGGACGTGGTGCGGGGGCTCGAGGTCGGCGCCAGCGCAGAGGTGGTGGAGCGCATCCTGGCGCAGCTGCTCGGCAACGCGCTGCGTT
>JAVEDJ010000187.1 GCA_030841025.1 Actinomycetota bacterium | reverse complement strand
CCCCTCACCGGACCGCAGCCACGACTGGTCGGTGAACACCAGTGCCGGCGTGAGCAGCAAGCCGGCGACGACGAAACCGGCCGCGGCGACCGAGGTGACCGGCTCCCCCGCACGTGCCAGCGAGCGGCTCGCCACGGTGTACAGCGCGTAGGAGAGCCCCGCCGTCAGCGCAAGCAGCACGCCGTACGACGAAAGGCCTGCTGAGCCGCCACCGACGAGCAGCACAACTCCCGCCAGGGCAAGACCCGTCGCCGCCAGCCAGGTCCGGTCGACCGTGCGTGTGAGCAGACCGGTGAAGACGGGTGCGCTGCCGATCGCGACGAGCGTCCCGACAGCGACACCGGTGAGCTCGACGGCCGCGAGGAACGACACCTGGAAGGCTGCCTGGCCCACTCCCGCGAGCAGCGTGACCGGACGCTGCGCCTGCCTCGCGAGCTCGCCCGCGCCGTCGACGGCGACGGCGAGCACCACGAGCAGGGCGGCGCCGACCAGCAGCCGCGCCGCCCCGACCGACCACGAGGATGCGTCCGGTCCGAGGACCCGGACGGTGCCGATCGTCCCGAACAGGCAGGCGGCGGCGACGACAAGACCCATCGAACGGGTCGGTGTCGTCGTCGGGGTGCCGGCGCTGGTCACTCGACGGCAGTGATGCTGCCGTCGGCAGCAGTCAGCCACACGGTGACCGGCGACAGGTCCTTGACCAGTGCCACGTCGGCTTGCGAGAGGCGAACGGCGTCGCCGAGTACCAGCGCGGCCTCGAGCCGCTCCGCGCCGCTGGACATCGCTGCGGCGACGGCTGCCTGCAACGCGGTCAGCTGCAGTGACGGCAGCGCGACCGTTGCGGCCGCGTAGGTGCGGCCGATGTCGTCGCGGACCGCCGCTCCCTCGGCGGCGTGCGCCCGCGCCCGGGTCGCGCGCGCCAGCGTCAGCAGCTTGGCGTCCTCATCATCGAGCTCGTGCGTCGTCACCGGATCAGCCATCCCGCGCCTCGACGGTCGTGGAGGAAGCATTGTCGGAGTCCCCGGAGGAATCACCGGTCGCCCGCTCGGAGGCCTTGGCGGCACTGTCGATGACGTCCTCGGTTCGACGGACGACCACGGTGCCCAGGCGGTTGCGTCGACCCTGAGTGCCCTCGGCCGTCAGGTGCAGGCCGTCGACGTAGACCTCCGCGCCGGGGATCGGAACCCGGCCGAGGTACTTGGCGAACAGCCCGCCGACGGTGTCCACGTCGTCGTCGTCCAGGTCGTCGATGCCGAGCAGTTCCGCCAGCTCGTCGACGTGGAGGCGGGCACTGACCCGGAGTGCCCCGTCGGGAAGCTCCTCGACCAGGGGACGCTCGACGTCGTACTCGTCGGTGATCTCCCCCACGATCTCCTCGATCACGTCCTCGATGGTGACCAGCCCGGCAGTGCCGCCGTACTCGTCGACCACGATCGCGATGTGCGTCTGCTGGGCCTGCATCTCGCGCAGCAGCTCGTCGACCGGCTTGCTCTCGGGCACGAAGACGGCCGGTCGCATGACCGACTCGACCTTCTCCGTGGACTCGCCGTCGCGGTACTCGTAGGTGCGACGGATGAGGTCCTTGAGGTAGGCCACACCGAGCACGTCGTCGGTGCCCTGGCCGACCACGGGGATGCGGCTGAAGCCGCTGCGCAGGGCGAGCGAGATGGCCTGGCGCAGCGTCTTGTCCCGCTCGATGAACACGACGTCGGTGCGCGGCACCATGACCTCGCGGGCGATCGTGTCGCCGAGCTCGAAGACCGAGTGGATCATCATCCGCTCGCGGTCCTCGATCAGCTTGTTCTCCTCGGCGAGGTCGACGAGGTCGCGCAGCTCGGCCTCGGAGGCGAACGGTCCGTCGCGGAACCCCTTCCCCGGGGTGAGCGCGTTGCCGACCAGGATCAGCAGCTGGGGCAGTGGACCGAGAACCCGGGCCAGCGGCGTCACGAAGCGCGCACCGACAAGGGCCACCGATGCCGCGTGCTGACGGCCGATGGTCCGCGGCGAGACACCGACGGCGATGTAGGACACGACCACCATGACGACTCCGGCGACCAGGACGGCCTGCCAGGTGGTGTCGAAGATGTCGATGCAGACGACGGTGACGAGCACCGTGGCGACGAGCTCGCAGGCGACGCGCAGCAGCGTCAGCAGGTTGAGGTAGCGCGCCGGGTCGGCGACGACCTGCTGCAGCCTTGTGGCACCGCGACGGCCCTGGCGCTCCATCTCGTCGGCGGTCACCCGCGACACGCGCGAGAGCGCGGCTTCGGCTCCGGCGAACAGACCGCCGAAAAGGATCAGCAGCACGGCGAACGCGATGAGCAGGACGTCGCGGCTCATGGCCGGCTCCGGCGGGCTGGTGGTTGGAACGGTCTATGTCGTCCGGCACTCATGCGGAACCCTCGCGGCTCTGCCGCCAGGCACCGAGAAGCTCGCCCTGCAGGCCGAACATCCGCTTCTCCTCGTCGGCGTCCGCGTGGTCGTAGCCGAGCAGATGCAGGATGCCGTGCGTGCACAGCAGGTCGAGCTCGTCGTCGGTCGAGTGCCCTGCCTTGGCCGCCTGCTCACGCGCGACGGGAGGACAGAGCACGACGTCGCCGAGCAACCCGGGCTCGGGGTCCCGGTCGTCGGTGCCCGGGCGCAGCTCGTCCATCGGGAACGACAGCACGTCGGTGGGGCCGGACTCGTCCATCCACTTCTCGTGCAGCGTCGACATCGTCGCCGTGTCGACCGCGAGGACGGACAGCTCGGCGAGCGGGTGGATGCGCAGCCGTTCGAGCATGAAGCGCGACAGATCGGCCAGCCGCGGAGCGTCCACGCCGTCCCCCGACTCGTCGTTGACCTCTACGGTCATGGCTGGCTCATCGGCGGCCGCGCTTGTTCGAGCCGCCCGCGCCGCGTCGTACGTCGACATCCTGCGTCGCATCCCATCGGCCGTAAGCCTCGACGATGTCGCTCACCAGCCGGTGTCGCACCACGTCGTGGCTCGAGAGCATGGAGAAGTTGACGTCGTCGACGCCATCGAGGATCTCCTGTACGACGCGCAGGCCGCTGCGGGTGCCCGACGGCAGGTCGACCTGCGTGACGTCACCGGTCACCACCATCTTCGAGCCGAACCCGAGCCGGGTGAGGAACATCTTCATCTGCTCGGCGGACGTGTTCTGCGCCTCGTCCAGGATGATGAAAGCGTCGTTGAGGGTGCGGCCACGCATGTAGGCCAGCGGCGCGACCTCGATGGTGCCGGCCGTGATGAGCCGCGGGATCGACTCAGGGTCGATCATGTCGTGCAGCGCGTCGTACAGCGGGCGAAGGTAGGGGTCGATCTTCTCGTAGAGCGTGCCCGGCAGGAACCCGAGCCGCTCACCGGCCTCGACCGCGGGGCGGGTCAGGATGATGCGGTTGACCTGCTTGGCCTGCAACGCCTGCACGGCCTTCGCCATCGCGAGGTAGGTCTTGCCGGTGCCGGCCGGCCCGATGCCGAACACGACGGTGTGCTTGTCGATGGCATCGACGTAGCGCTTCTGGTTGAGCGTCTTGGGGCGGATCGTGCGGCCGCGGTTGGACAGGATGTTGAGCGTCAGCACGTCTGCCGGGCGCTCACCGGTCTCGGTGCGCAGCATCGCGATCATGCGCTCGACGGCCTCAGAGGTCAGCCCCTGGCCGGCTCGCAGCACGGTGACGATCTCGTCGTACAACCGATCGACGAGGGCCACCTCGCCGGGCTCGCCCGCAACAGTGATCTCGTTGCCGCGGACGTGGACGTCAGTGGTGGGAAAGGCTCTCTCGACGACCCGTAGGAACTCGTCGCCTGCCCCGAGCACGGCGACCATGGGCTGGCTCGCCGGAACGACGATCTTGGACTGGGCCTGTGGGGACTCTGCCATGAATCGGCCGGTGCGGCCTGCTCGCCCTGCTTCCGTCTCGCTGGTGGGCCGCACCCCGGGCGCGGCCGTTTCGGTCCGCCACCATGCTAGGCGATCCGGCCCGGCGACCCATCCCGTGGCACGGTCATTCTCCGGTGCGGCAACAGGTCAGATGGTGCGACAACAGGTCTCTAGGCCTGTTGTCGCACCGTCTCGCCTACCCAACGTGGTCGAATCGGCGGGGCCGGTGGGGATCAGCCGGAGGGCCAGGACAGGGGGCGGCCGGCCAGCACGTGACCGTGCACGTGGAACACCGACTGGCCGGAGCGTTCGCCGGTGTTGAACACCAGCCGGTAGCTGTCCTCGCCCGCGTCGGCGGCGACGGCTGCCGCCATGCTGACCAGATCGGCCAGCGTGGCCGGGTCGGCCGCCGCCAGCGCCCCGACGTCCCGGTGGTGGGCCCGCGGGATGACCAGCACGTGGGTCGGCGCCTGCGGGTTGACGTCCTGGAAGGCCAGCACCCGGTCACCGTCCTTGACCGCGGTGGCCGGGATCTCGCGGGCGACGATGCGGCAGAACAGACAGTCCGGCGCCGAGGCCGGGATCTCGCTCATGCACCGACCCTAGCGACGGCCATCCGGTCGGGGCACCTGCGGCGCGCCTGGCTGCGGCGCGTCTGCCGTGCGTGTAGACCCGTGGGTGCAGGCATCAACGCGGCAGCCACCGCGGTAAACCACAGCGCCGGGGTGGACGTCATAGGTACGTGACATCAATGCTGGCGCGCAGACCACTCGAGGGAGTGATGAACGGCACCGCCGACGCGCGCGTGACGGGCCCCTCCTGGGACGCCGACGAGGCGGTCACCCAGCTGTACGCCGCGCAGTACGGCTCGCTGGTGCGTCTGGCGACCCTGCTGCTGCGAGACGTCACGGCGGCCGAGGAGGTGGTGCAGGACTCCTTCATCGCGATGCACGGCTCGTGGCGGCGGCTGCGCGATCCCGACCGCGCGCTCGCCTACCTGCGGCAGTCGGTCGTCAACCGCGCACGCTCGGCCTTGCGGCACCGCAAGGTCGAGGAGCGACACGCTCCCTTGCCCATGCCCGACCACGCCAGCGCCGAGCACGGCGCCCTGGAGGCGCTGGAACGCGAGCACGTCATCCGCGCCCTGCACGCCCTGCCGGGCCGGCAGCGTGAGGTGCTGGTGCTGCGCTACTACCTCGACCTGTCGGAGGCGCAGATCGCCGACACGCTCGGCATCAGTCCCGGCGCCGTCAAGAGCCACGCGTCACGCGGCGTGGCAACGTTGCGCATGAATCTGGAGCAGGCGACATGAGCGACGACGACATCCGCAACAGCCAGATGCCCCACAGCAACATCCACGACAGCGACACAGAAGCGCGGCTGCGCCGCGCGCTCACCTCGGAGGCAGCAATGGTTCAGCCAGCCGGCGACGGCTTGCAGAAGATCCGCGACGGCGTCGACGACCGGCGTGGCCGCCCCTGGTGGCAACACCCTGCCGTCGCGCTCGTCGCCGCGGCCGTGCTCGGGCTCGCCGTCGGCGGGCTGTACTTCGGTCTGCGCGGCGACGACCAGGACAGCGTCGTGGCGTCACCGGACGACAGCCAGACGCCGTCCGAGTCAGCGTCGGCCTCGACCTCGCCGTCCGAGTCGAGCTCGGCGTCGCCGAGCCCCACCGAGACGGGCAGCGGCGCGGCGGCGTACGTCTACTACATCCACGACGACGGACAGGCCCCCCGGCTCTACCGTGAGCAGCACCCGGCAGTCGGCGCCGGTCCGTTGCCGGCAGGGGGGCTGCGCCAGATGTTCGAGGGCCAGCCGGACGACCCCGACTACGCATCACCGTGGGACGACACCACCCTCGTCGACTACGCAGTGTCCGGCGACACCGCGACGGTCAACCTGTCGAAGTTCGTCTCCGTCGGCTCCGAGCTCGAGACCGCCGCGGTGCAGGAGCTGGTCTACACCGTGACGGCCAACGACAAGTCGGTGAAGCGGGTCCAGCTCCTGGTCGACGGCAAGACGCCCCAGGGACACAGCGACTGGTCCGCGCCGGTCACCCGAGCCCCGATGGCCGACGTGCAGGGCCTCGTGTGGCTGCTCTCCCCCCGCCAGGGCGCGACCGTCAGCTCGCCGGTGAAGATCGGGGGCTTCGGGACCGCCTTCGAGGCCACCATCTCGTGGGAGGTCCGCAAGGACGGCAAGGTCGTCAAGGACGGCGTCACGACGGGTGGGGCGAACGGCGAGTTCG
>JAVEDJ010000028.1 GCA_030841025.1 Actinomycetota bacterium | reverse complement strand
GGCGCATCACCCGCCGCCGCGTGGCGCACGAGCTGCAGCCCGCCGCGCTGGTCTGAGGCGGCTGTCTCCTGCGCCGCAACAGGTGAGATGGGACGACAACAGGCGCCTACGCCTGTTCCCGTCCCATCCGGCCTACCTAACGTGGTCGAATCGGGCGGGTGAGACGGTCGCGGCTGCTCAGGTGGTGCGGGTGACGACAGTGGTGCACAGCGACTCGAGGGCCTGCCGAACGGCGCCGTCGGGCAACGGGTCCAGCACGGAGCGGGCATCGTCGGCCACGCGACGCAGGTCGTCGCGGGCGGCCTCGAGTGCTGGGTGGGCGCGCAGCAGCGCCAGGGCCTCGGCATGCGGTGCGTCGTCGCTCAGGTCGCGGTCGAGCAGCTCGAGCAGCCGCCGGTCGGCCGCCGCCGCGCCCGCCGTGCGCCGGAAGTGCAGCACCGGCAGGGTGGCGACTCCCTCGCGCAGGTCGGTGCCGGTGGCCTTGCCGAGCTCGGTGCTGTCCGACGCCACGTCGATGATGTCGTCGGCGAGCTGGAAAGCCAGCCCGATGCGCTCCCCGAAGCGGGTCATGATGTCGACCACGGCGTCGTCGGCACCCGAGAGCATGGCGCCGAACCGGCCCGACGTGGCGATCAGCGACCCGGTCTTGTCGGCCAGGACCGAGAGATAGTGCTCGATCGGGTCGTCGCCAGCGTTGGGCCCGACGGTCTCGCGGATCTGGCCGGTCACGAGCCGCTCGAAGGTGCGCGCCTGCAGCCGCACGGCATCAGGGCCCAGGTCGGCGAGGATGTCGGAGGCGCGGGCGAACAGGAAGTCGCCGGTCAGGATCGCAACCGTGTTGTCCCAGCGGGCGTTGGCGCTGACCGCTCCCCGGCGCAGCGCCGCCTCGTCCATCACGTCGTCGTGGTACAGCGTCGCCAGGTGGGTCAGCTCCACGACGACAGCAGCAGGTACGACGCCGGGCGCGCTGGGGTCGCCGTACTGCGCGGCGAGGAGCACCAGGAGGGGCCGGAACCGCTTGCCGCCGGCCGCGACGAGATGCCGCGAGGCCTCGGCGACGAACGGGAAATCGCTCTTGACCGCCTCGTAGAGCGCGGCCTCCACCGAGGACATGCCGTCGCGCAGCTCGGCCTCGAGTGCCGCGTCGCTGCTCGACAGGCCGAAGGAGCCGCCACTGGTCACGCGCTCATCTTGCCCGACGGTCACTCAGCGCACGAACTGCGAGGCGCGATCGGCCAGGTCCAGGACCTGTGTCGGCCAGACACCGAGCAGCACGGTGACCGCCACGCTGAGCGTGATGGCGACCGTCGTCAGGGGGCTCGGCACGGCCACCGCCGGACCGTCGGGGGCCGGGGCGTTGAAGAACATCAGCACGACCACGCGGAAGTAGAAGAAGGCCGCGACGGCGCTCATCACGACCCCGATGACCACGAGCGGCGCGGCGTCACCGGCGATGGCCGCCGAGAAGACCGCGAACTTTCCGGTGAAGCCGCTGGTGAGCGGGATGCCGGCGAACGCCGCGAGGAACAGCGTGAAGACGGCCGCGACGAGCGGCGAGCGACGGGCCAGCCCCGCCCACTGGGAAAGATGGGTGGCCTCACCGCCGGCGTCGCGCACCAGGGTGACGACCGCGAACGCACCGATCGTGATGAAGCCGTAGGCAAGCAGGTAGAACAGCACGCTCGAGACGCCCAGGACGGCGCCCGTGTCGGGGTCGACCGTGTCGGTGGCGACGAGGCCGGTGAGGATGAACCCGGCGTGGGCGATCGACGAGTAGGCGAGCATGCGCTTGACGTCGGTCTGGGTCAGCGCGACGACCGAGCCGACCACCATGGTGAGGATGGCGACTCCCCACATGACGGGTTCCCACTGCCACGCCAGCCCGCCGAGGCCGACGTAGAGAACGCGCAGCAGCGCACCGAAGGCCGCCACCTTGGTGCAGGCGGCCATGAAGCCCGTGATCGGGGTCGGCGCACCCTGGTAGACGTCTGGCGTCCAGGAGTGGAAAGGTGCTGCGCCGACCTTGAACAACAGGCCCACGGCCAGCAGCGCGGTCCCGGTCATCAGCAGCGTGTCGGACCCGCTGTTGGAGCTGACCGCCTCGGCGATGCCCGAGAGCCGCACGGTGCCGGAGTAGCCGTAGAGCAGCGCGATCCCGTAGAGGAAGAAGGCCGAGGAGAAGGCGCCCAGCAGGAAGTACTTGAGTGACGCCTCCTGGCTCAGCAGGCGACGGCGACGGGCCAGCCCGCAGAGCAGGTACAGCGGAAGCGAGAGAACCTCGAGGGCGACGAACATCGTCAGCAGGTCGTTGGCTGCCGGGAAGAGCAGCATGCCGCCGACCGCGAACATCGTCAGCGGGAAGACCTCGGTCTGCGTCACTCCGGTCGCGGTGAGCACGCGCTCGTGCTCCGAGCCCGGAGTCGAGGAACCGGCCGATGTGAAGACACCACCGCGGTCCAGCGACCGCTCGGCCATCGTGAGCACGCCGGGGATCGCCAGCAGCAGGATCGTGCCCTGCAGGAACAGCGCCGGCCCGTCGACCGCGACGGCACCCACCGCAGCAATCTGGTTGTCACCGGCCAGCATCGTCACGGAGACGAACGCCGCGACCAGGCCGGCGATCGACAGGATCAGCTGCACCTGGTGGCGTCCCGTGCGCCCCATGAAGGCCTCGATGAGGACTCCGACGAGCGCGACACCGAAGACGATCAGCATCGGCATGAGCTTGGAGTACTCGATCGACGGTGTCTGGAACTCCGCCGCGGCAAAGGTCGCGGAGACCGACAGGGCGCTCACTTGCCCGTCCCTTCTGCGACCGGGACGACCGGCTTGGGGTCCTCCTGGCCGATCTGCTGCATGGTGCGCTCGATCGCGGGGTTGATGACGTCGAGCAGCGGCTTGGGGTAGAAGCCGAGCCCGATGATCACGGCGAGCAGCGGCGCGACCACCCACACCTCACGCGAGGTCAGGTCGGGCAGCTTGCGGATCTCCTCGTTGGGCTCGCCGGTCATCGTGCGCTGGTACATCAGCAGGATGTAGAGCGAGGCGAGGATGATGCCGCCGGTCGCGATGATCGCCGCCGCCTCGTAGCGAGTGAACGTGCCGACGAGCACGAGGAACTCGCTGACGAAGCTCGACAGACCGGGCAGGGCAAGGCTGGACAGGCCAGCCACCAGGAAGGTGCCGGCGAGCACCGGCGCGATGCGTTGCACACCGCCGTAGTCCTGGATCAAGCGCGATCCCCGCCGGCTGATGAGGAACCCGGCGATCAGGAAGAGCGCCGCGGTCGAGAAGCCGTGGTTGAACATGTAGAGCGTCGACCCGGACTGCGCCTGGGTCGTCATCGCAAAGATCCCCATGGCGATGAAGCCGAAGTGCGAGATCGACGTGTAGGCGATCAGCCGCTTGATGTCGCTCTGGCCGATGGCGAGCAGCGCGCCATAGACGATGCCGATGACGCTGAGCGTGATGACGACCGGAGCGGCCCAACGCGAGGCGTCGGGGAACAGCGGCAGGCAGAACCGCAGCATGCCGAACGTGCCGACCTTGTCGAGCACACCCACGAGCAGTACGGCGCCGCCGGGCGGAGCCTCTGCGGCAGCATCGGGAAGCCAGGTGTGCACCGGCCAGAGCGGCGCCTTGATCGCGAAGGCGATGAAGAAGCCCAGGAACAGGAACTTCTCCGTCGTGGGGTCGATCGAGAGGTTCAGCAGGTTCTCGAAGAGGAAGGCCCGGGGACCGCCGTCGGACACCACGAACAGGCCGATGACCGCAGCGAGCATCAGCAGGCCACCGAAGAGGCTGTACAGAAGGAACTTGACCGCTGCGTAGGAGCGCTGCGCGCCGCCGTACGACCCGATGATGAAGTACATCGGGACGAGCATCGCCTCGAAGAGGATGTAGAAGAGGAACACGTCGGTGGCGGCGAAGACGCCGATCATCATCGTCTCGAGCACCAGCAGGAGCGCGAAGTAGCTGTTCACACTGCGGCGTGACCCGTCGACGTCGTGCCACGACGCCAGGATGCAGATGGGGGTGAGGACGGTCGCCAGTCCGATGAGCACCAGCGCGATGCCGTCGACACCCACGGAGTAGCTCACGCCGAACTGCGGGATCCACTCGTGCAGCTCGGTGAACTGGAACTGGCCCTCAGCGTTGGCGTCGAACTGCAGCGCCATGGCGATCGTGACGCCGAGCGCCACCAGGGAGATGGCGAGCGCCAGCTGCTTGGCCAGCAGCTCACGGGCCGCAGGCAGCGCCCCCACGACGACCGAGCCCGCCAGGGGGATCAGCGCAAGGGTGGTCAACCACGGGAAGTCGGTCACGTCAGAGCCTCACCAGCAGCATGGCGCCGACCAGCAGGGCGGCACCCAGGAACATCGACAGTGCGTAGGAGCGGACGAACCCGGTCTGCAGGCGGCGGAACCGGCCCGACGTGCCGCCCAGCAGCGCGGCCAGGCCGTTGACGGCGCCGTCCACCACGCGGTTGTCGAACCACACGAGGAAGCGGGTGAGGTACTGCCCGGGGCGCATCAGCAACGACTCGTTGACCGCGTCCTGGTAGAGGTCTCGGCGAGCCGCGCGGGTCAGCACCGAGCCGGCGGGGGCTACCTCGGGCACCGGTTGGCGGACGTAGAGGGAGTAGGCCCAGGCGACGCCGACGGCGATCAGCAGCAAGGTCAGCCCCGTGAGCACCGGGACGCTGAGCACCGGCGCCTCCTCCCCGTGCGCGCCTGTCACCGGCTCGAGCCAGTGAACGAGAGCGTTCGTCGGGCCGAGGATCAGGCCCAGCGCCGCCGAGCCGATGGCCAGCACCATCAACGGGATCGTCATGATCTTCGGTGACTCGTGCGGGTGGACGTCGTCGGTCCAGCGTCGCTCGCCGTGGAAGGTCATGAGGAACAGCCGCGTCATGTAGAACGCCGTGACGCCGGCACCGATCAGCGCCGCACCGCCGAACACCCAGGGCCGCCAGCCCTCACCGACGAAGGCGGCTTCGATGATCTTGTCCTTGCTCCAGAAGCCGGAGAACGGTGGGACGCCGATGATGGCCAGCCAGCCCAGGCCGAACGTGATCCAGGTGATCTTCATGACGCTGGAGATCCCGCCGAAGCGTCGCATCTCGACCTGGTTGTTCATGCCGTGCATCACCGAACCGGCGCCGAGGAACATGCCGGCCTTGAAGAAGCCGTGCGTGAGCAGGTGGAAGATGGCGAAGGCGTAGCCGATGGGGCCGAGGCCCGCGGCCAGCATCATGTAGCCGATCTGGCTCATGGTCGATGCGGCAAGGGCCTTCTTGATGTCGTCCTTGGCGGTACCGACGATGGCACCGAAGATCAGCGTGATGGCACCGACGATGACCACGACCAGCTGGGCGTCCGGCGCACCGTTGAACACCGGCGCCGACCGCACGATGAGATAGACGCCGGCGGTCACCATCGTTGCGGCGTGGATCAGCGCCGAGACGGGGGTGGGACCGGCCATGGCGTCGCCGAGCCAGGATTGCAGCGGGAACTGGGCGGACTTGCCGCACGCCGCGAGCAGCAGCATCAGGCCGATGGCCGTGAGTGCCCCCTCGCTGGCCCCGTCGGCACCCGCGAAGACGCCGTCGAAGCTCACACTGCCGAACTGCGCGAACATGATCATGATCGCGATCGACAGGCCGAAGTCTCCGACCCGGTTGGCGACGAACGCCTTCTTGGCAGCTGCTGCGTACTCGGGGACGTAGCTCCAGAAGCCGATCAACAGGTACGACGCGAGCCCGACGCCCTCCCAGCCGACGTACAGCAGCAGGTAGCTGTCGGCCAGCACCAGCAGCAGCATCGCTGCGATGAACAGGTTGAGGTAGCCGAAGAAGCGACGACGGTCGGGGTCGTGCTCCATGTAGCCGATCGAGTAGATGTGGATCAGCGTTCCGACGCCGGTGATCAGCAGCACGAAGCACATCGAGAGCTGGTCGACCAGCAGGCCGGCGTCGACCTGGAAGCTGCCGACCGGCAGCCAGGTGTAGAGGTGCTGACTGAACGTGCGGTTCTCGGGGTCACGTCCGAGCATCGCGACGAACTGCACGACTCCGATCACAAAGGCGGCGAAGGGCATCGCGGTGCCCAGCAGGTGTCCGAACTTGTCGGTGCGCCGGCCCCCCAGGAGCAGCACGGCGGCACCGAGCAAAGGCAGCGCGATCAGCAGCCAGCTGAGCGCGAAGACACCCGTGGCGTCGGCAGCCTGAGTCGTCTCTGCGGCAAGGATCGTCGGCACGGTGGCAGTCCTAGTACTTCAGCAGGTTGGCGGAGTCGACCGAGGCCGACCGACGGGTGCGGAAAATCGTCACGATGATGGCGAGCCCGATGACCACCTCGGCGGCCGCGACCACCATGACGAAGAAGGCGATCACCTGCCCGTCGAGGTTGCCCTGCATGCGGGCGAACGCGACGAACGCGAGGTTGGTCGCGTTGAGCATCAGCTCGACACACATGAAGACCACGATGGCGTTACGACGCAGAAGCACGCCTGCCGCGCCGATCGAGAACAACAGGGCGGACAGGTACACGTAGTTCATCGGGTTCATTGGTCGTCACCAGGCCGTTCGATCTCGCTGGCGTCCCGTACGACGACGTCGGCGCCGGGGGCCTTCCGTACGTCGCCGCGGGCGAGCAGCACCCGCGAGACCGAGACGTCGGCCGGTTGGCCGTCCGGCAGCAGCGCAGGGGTGTCGACGGCGTTGTGCCGGGCGTAGACGCCGGGCCCGGGAAGCGGTGCAGGGTGCACTCCCCCGCGGAAGCGCTGCTCCGACAGCTGCCGCTGGTTCAGCGGGCGCTCGATGCGTTCCCGGTGGGCCAGGACCATGGCGCCCAGGGCCGCGGTGATGAGCAGCGCGCTGGTGACCTCGAAGGCGAACACGTAGCGAGAGAAGATCAGCGCGGCCAGCCCTTGAACGTTGCCGTCGGCATTGGCCGTGGCGAGCCCGGCGTTGCTCACCACGACGTCACCGATCGAGAAGACAAGCAGCGCGCCGAAGCCGAGGGCGGCGACGATCGCGGCGATCCGCTGGCCGCGCAAGGTCTCGACGAGTGAGTCGGACGAGTCGACCCCGACGAGCATGAGCACGAACAAGAACAGCATCATCACGGCGCCGGTGTAGACGACCACCTGCACGACACCGAGGAAGGGCGCGTCCTGCGCGAGATAGAAGGCCGCGAGGCAGAGCATGGTGAGGGCCAGCAGCAGAGCGCTGTGCACCGCCTTCTTGCTGAACAGCATGCCCAGCGAGGCCAGCACTGCTATCGGCGCAAGCAGCCAGAACAGCACCGCCTCGCCCGTGCCCGTTGCCGTTCCTGTTGGGGTGCCGGCGGCGGCGAGCGCGACCAAGGTGGACCCGGAGATCGTCATGCCGGTGCCTCGTCTCGTGTCACCGAGGCGTCGTCGGGCCCGCGCTCGGCGGCGTACGCCTCTTGCGCGCGCGTCGCCCGCGTCACCCGACCGCGGTAGTAGTCCTGCTCGTCCATGCCCTCGACCATCGGGTGCGGCGCGGGGACCATGCCCGGCAGCAGCGGAGCGAGCAGGTTCTGCTTCTCGTAGATGAGCTCCGCGCGGGTCGATTCGGCCAGCTCGTACTCGTTGCTCATCGTGAGAGCCCGCGTGGGGCAGGCCTCGATGCACAGGCCACAGAAGATGCAGCGCGCGTAGTTGATCTGGTAGACGCGGCCGTAACGCTCGCCCGGCGAGAAGCGCTCACCCTCGGCGTTGTCGGCCCCTTCGACGTAGATCGCGTCGGCCGGGCAGGCCCATGCGCACAGCTCGCAGCCGATGCACTTCTCGAGACCGTCGGGGTGCCGGTTGAGCACGTGCCGGCCGTGGAAGCGCGGCTCCGTGGGTTTCTTCTCCTCGGGGTACTGCTCGGTGACGACCTTCTTGAACATCGTGCCGAAGGTGACGCCGAACCCCCTGAGCTGGGCCAGCAGATCGGTCACCGGTCATCCTCCGTCGCTGTGTGATCCGGACCGGCGGCTGTCGTCGTCGCTCCGACTCCCGTCAGAGCGGGCTTGGACTGCCCCGGCATCGGGGGCACCGGGTGCCCGCCGGCCATCGCGTCGAACTCCTCGGGCTCGTGCTCGACGGCCGACTCCTCATCGCGACGGGCCGCGATGAGGTCCCAGACGAAGGTCACTGCGATGAGGGCGGCCGCGGCGATGCCACCGTAGAGCGCGATCTCCCGGGTGTCGAAGTTGTACTCCGTGTTGAGGGCCCGCACGGTCGCCACGAGCAGCAACCAGCCGAGCGCCGCCGGGATGAGAACCTTCCAGCCGAGCTTCATGAACTGGTCGTAGCGCAGCCGCGGCAGCGTGCCGCGCAGCCAGATGAAGACGAACAGGAACATCAGCAGCTTGGCGACGAACCAGAGCACCGGCCACCAACCCTGGTTCGCGCCGTCCCACAGGGAGACCGGCCATGGCGCCCGCCAGCCGCCGAGGAACAGGGTCGTCGCCAGCGCCGAGACCGTGACCATGTTGATGTACTCGGCGAGGAAGAACAGCGCGAACTTCAGCGAGCTGTACTCGGTGTGGAAGCCGCCGACGAGCTCACCCTCGGCCTCCGGAAGGTCGAACGGCGCCCGGTTGGTCTCACCGATCATCGCGATCACGTAGATGACGAAGGAGGGGGCGAGGAGTACGGCGTACCACCCGTGCGCCTGGGCGTTGACGATCTCCGAGGTCGACATCGACCCGGCGTAGAGGAAGACACCGACGAAGGACAGGCCCATGGCGACCTCGTACGAGATCATCTGCGCCGAGGAGCGCAGGCCGCCCAGCAGCGGATAGGTCGAGCCGCTGGACCAGCCCGCGAGCACGATGCCGTAGATCCCCACGGACGCGACGGCCAGGACATAGAGCACGGCGACCGGCAGGTCGGTCAGCTGCAGCCGTGTCTGATGACCGAAGATGCTCACCTCGGGCCCGAACGGGATGACCGCGAACGACAGGAACGCCGGTGTGGCGGCGATGATCGGCGCCAGGATGAAGACCGCCTTGTCGGCGGCCTTGGGCACGATGTCTTCCTTCAGCGCGAGCTTGATGCCGTCGGCCAGGCTCTGCAGCAACCCGAACGGCCCGACCCGGTTGGGACCGATGCGTTGCTGCATGCGGCCCACGACGCGGCGCTCGGCCCAGATCGCGAACAGTGTCATCACGACGAGGAACACGAAGATCGCGACGGCCTTGATGACCACCAGCCACCAGGGATCGCCACCGAAGCCTGACACCTCGGGCGAGGCGAGCAGTGTGCCGTTCATCGCGCACCTTCCTGCTGCTGTGCGGCGGCGAGCCGCACGAGCGAGCCCGTGTCCGCGGCAAGCTCGCGGCGCACCGCAGAACCTTGCGAGTTGGTCGGCAGCCACACCACCTGGTCGGGCATCTCGGTGACGACCACCGGGACCGTCAACGTGCCGCGGTCAGTCGTGACGGTCAGCAGCTCGCCGTCCGCGACGCCGACCGACGTCGCGGTCGTCGGTGAGAGACGGGCGTGCGCGGCACGCGCCGTACCTGCGAGGAACGGCTCGCCGTCCTGCAACCGCCCCGCGTCGAGCAGCAGGTGCCAGGTCGCGAGGACCGCCTCGTTGTCGGCCGGAATGGGTCGCTCGCCGGCAGCCTGATGCGCCAAGGTGGCGCGCGCGCCGTCCCACGCCTCGAGGTCTGCGATCTCGGCGCGCGCGGCCGCGACGTCCGGGGTGGCGAGCTTGACGTCCATGGCGGCGGCCAGCACGTGCAGGATGCGGACGTCGGGCAGCGCGTTCGTGCCGCGGAGGACCTCGGCGAACGGTCGCTGGCGGCCTTCCCAGTCCAGATAGGTGCCGGCCTTCTCCACGGCCGGTGCCGCGGGGAGCACGACGTCGGCGCGCTCGGTCACGGCGGACTCGCGCAGCTCCAGGCTGACGACGAAGCGGGCCGCGTCGATCGCGGCCAGCGCCGCCGCGGGGTCGGGCAGGTCGTAGGGGTCGACCCCGCCGACGACGAGGGCGCGTACGTCGCCCGTGTGCACCGCGTCGAGGATCGCGGAGGTGGAACGTCCGGCCTCCTGGGGCAGGGACGCGACGCCCCACGCGGCCGCGACGTCGGCACGGGCCGAGGCATCGGCGACGGGGCGCCCGCCCGCGAGCAGGCCTGGGAGGGCGCCGGCTTCCAGGGCGCCGCGCTCACCGGCCCGACGGGGCACCCAGGCGAGCCGGGCACCCGACGCCTCGGCCAGAGCGGCGACCGCGGACAGCGCGCCGGGGATCGCGGCGAGGCGCTCGCCGACCAGGATGATGGAGCCCGCTCCATGCACAGCCTCGGCCGCTTGCGCGACCGACGAGCGGCGGGCCGCCAGCGCGTCGAGCACGTCAGGCTCCGCGCCCGGCACCGTCGGCAGCAGCACTCCGCTCAGCTTCTCGAGGCCCCGCGTCGCGTAGGGCGCGAGCGAGTGCACCGTGAGTCCACCCCTGCGGACTGCCTTGCGCAGCCGGAGGAAGACGATGGGCGACTCCTCCTCGGGCTCCAGCCCGACGAGGAGCACCGAGCTAGCGCTTTCGAGGTCGTCGTACGACACCTCGATGCCCTTGCCCGCCACGTGGGCGGCGAGGAACTGCTCCTCCTCGGCCGAGTGCGGCCGAGCACGGAAGTCGACGTCGTTGGTGCCCAGCGCGACCCGCGCGAACTTGGCGTAGGCGTAGGCGTCTTCGAGCGTGGCGCGGCCGCCGACCAGCACACCCGCCGCGCCGCGCGCCGCACGTAGCCCGTCGGCCGCGATCTGCAGCGCCTCGGCCCAGGAGGTCGGCACGAGCGTGCCGTCCTCGTCGCGGACGAGCGGGGTCGTGAGCCGGTCCTGCGCCGTGGCGTACTGGAAGGCCCAGCGACCCTTGTCGCAGTTCCACTCCTCGTTGACCTGCGGGTCGTCGCCGGCCAGGCGACGCAACACCTTGCCGCGACGGTGGTCGGTGCGGATCTGGCAGCCCGACGAGCAGTGCTCGCAGATGCTCGGGGTCGACACGAGGTCGAAGGGACGGGAGCGGAACCGGTAGGCGGCGCCGGTCAGGGCACCGACCGGGCAGATCTGCACGGTGTTGCCCGAGAAGTAGGACGCGAAGGGCGCGTCCTCGTAGATGCCGACCTGTTGCAGGGCACCGCGCTCCAGCATCTCGATGAACGGGTCGCCGGCGACCTGGGCCGAGAAGCGCGTGCAGCGGGCGCACAGCACGCAGCGCTCACGGTCGAGCAGCACCTGGCTGGAGATGTTGATGGGCTTGGGGAAGGTGCGCTTCACGCCTTCGAAGCGCGACTCGGCCCGGCCGTTGCTCATCGCCTGGTTCTGCAACGGGCACTCGCCGCCCTTGTCGCAGACCGGGCAGTCGAGCGGGTGGTTGATCAGCAGCAGCTCCATGACGCCCTGCTGCGCCTTGTCGGCGATGGGCGAGGTGAGCTGCGTCTTGACGACCATGCCGTCGGAGACCGTGGTCGTGCACGAGGCGAGCGGCTTGGGCTGGCCCGCCACCTCGACCAGGCACTGGCGGCAGGCACCGACCGGGTCGAGCAACGGGTGGTCGCAGAACCGGGGAACCTGGATGCCGATGAGCTCGGCGGCGCGGATGACCAGAGTGCCCTTGGGGACCTGCACCTCGAAGCCGTCGATCGTGACCGAGACGAGGTCCTGGGGCGTGGCGACCCGACCCTGGGAGTTGGTCGTGACGGTCATCGGGCTCTCGCTCCTGCGGACGTACCGGCCGCGGCGAACACCGTCGCGGCAGTGGGGTCGAACGGGCAGCCGCCCTGCTCGTAGTGGGCGACGTACTCGTCGCGGAAGTACTGGATCGACGAGGTGATGGGGCTCGTCGCGCCGTCACCGAGCGCGCAGAACGAGCGGCCGAGGATGTTGTCCGAGATGTCGAGCAGCTTCTCGAGGTCTTCGTCGCTGCCCTCGCCGTTCTCCAGCCGGCGCAAGATCTGCACGAGCCAGAAGGTGCCCTCGCGGCACGGCGTGCACTTGCCGCACGACTCGTGGGCGTAGAACTCTGTCCAACGCAGCACCGCGCGCACGACGCACGTCGTCTCGTCGAAGACCTGCAGCGCCTTGGTGCCGAGCATCGAGCCGGCTGCCGCCACGCCTTCGTAGGACAGCGGTACGTCGAGGTGCTCGGCTGTGAGCAACGGCGTCGAGGAGCCACCCGGCGTCCAGAACTTCAGCTCGTGCCCCTCCCGGACACCGCCGGCGAGCTGCAGCAGCTCGCGCAGCGTGACACCCATCGGCGCCTCGAACTGGCCGGGCCGCGTCACATGACCCGACAGCGAGTACAGCGTGAAGCCCTTGGAGCGCTTGCGCGGATCCTCGTCGTGGGTGCCCAGCGACGCGAACCAATCGGGACCGTTGCGCACGATGCTCGGGACGCTCGCGATCGTCTCGACGTTGTTGATGACGGTTGGCGATGCGTAGAGACCCGCGATGGCCGGGAACGGTGGCCGCAGCCTCGGCTGGCCGCGTCGACCCTCGAGCGAGTCGAGCAGGGCCGTCTCCTCGCCGCAGATGTAGGCACCGGCGCCGGCATGCACGGTCACCTCGAGGCCGTAGCCGGAGCCGAGGATGTCCCCGCCGAGGTAGCCCGCGTCGTACGCCTCCTGGACGGCGTTCTGCAGCCGCCGCAGCACGTGCACGACCTCGCCGCGGACGTAGATGAACGCGTGCTTCGCGCGGATGGCGTACGACGCGATGATGACGCCTTCGACCAGCTCGTGCGGGTTGGCCATCATCAGCGGGATGTCCTTGCAGGTGCCCGGCTCCGACTCGTCGGCGTTGACGACGAGGTAGACCGGCTTGTCACCCCCCTGCGGGATGAAGCCCCACTTGTTGCCGGTCGGGAAGCCGGCGCCACCACGACCGCGCAGCTCGGAGTCCTTGACCAGCTGGACGATCTCGTCGGGGGCCTTGGTCAGTGCCCGACGCAGACCCTGGTAGCCGTCGAAGCGCTCGTAGACCTCGCGCGTCCACGACCGGTCCTGGTCCCAGAGGCGGCTGAGCACCGGCGTGAGCGGAGGCGTTCGGGTGCTCATGCGTCGGTGCCCTTCTCGCTGTCCCTGACGGGCGTCTCGTTGGCCGGGTCGGCCTGAGCCGTCGTGGCCGGTGCGTCACTTTCGCTCGGTCCGCCGTCGCGGCCGTAGCCCGTGCCCGAGCCGGCGTCCGCGCTTGACGTACGCCGCGCGCCGGGCGGGGCCGGGTCGTCGCTGTCCGTCTGCTCCTGCTGGCGCGCGATCACGAGCCCGAGCAGCGTCGCCGGGCCGGCAGCGGGACCCTCGTTGGCCAGTCCGTCGGGGAAGCCGGCGAGCACGCGCGATACCTGCTTGAACGTGCACAGCCGCGGACCGCGGGTCGGGTGCACCTCGCGACCAGCTCGGAGATCGTCGACGAGCTGGGTGGCCGACTGCGGCGTCTGGTCGTCGAAGAACTCCCAGTTGACCATCATCACCGGCGCGTAGTCACAGGCGGCGTTGCACTCGAGGTGCTCGAGGGTGACCTTGCCGTCCTCGGTCGTCTCGTCGTGGCCGATGCCCAGGTGCTCCTTCAACGTGGCGAAGATCTGGTCACCACCCAGCACGGCGCACAGCGTGTTCGTGCAGACGCCGACGCTGTACTCACCGTTGGGCCGACGCTTGTACATCGTGTAGAAGGTCGCGACGGCGGCGACCTCGGCGGTCGCCAGGTCGAGCAGCTCAGCACACAGCTCGATGCCAGCAGGGCTGACGAAGCCCTCCTCGGCCTGCATCAGGTGCAGCAGCGGCAACAGCGCCGAGCGGCTGCGGGGGTAGCGCGCGATGATCTCCTTGGCGTCGACCTCGAGCCGAGCGCGGACGTCTGCCTCGAACCCCATCAACGGTCCACTCCCTTTCGGATGGTCGTGGGCGCGCTTCCGGTCCGCCCGGTCCTCAGGACAAGGCACTGCGTCTTGCGGGTCCTCAACGGTCCACTCCGCCCATAACCGGGTCGATCGACGCGATGGCCGCAATGACGTCGGCCACCATGCTGCCCTCGGACATGGCCGGCGCCGCCTGCAGGTTGTTGAAGGACGGGTCGCGAAAGTGCACGCGGTAGGGCCGGGTGCCTCCGTCGCTCACGATGTGCGCACCGAGCTCGCCGCGCGGCGACTCGATCGCGCAGTAGACCTGCCCGGCGGGGACCCGGAACCCCTCCGTCACGAGCTTGAAGTGGTGGATCAAGGACTCCATCGACTGGCCCATGATGTTGCGGATGTGGTCCAGGGAGTTGCCCAGCCCGTCACCACCGAGGGCAAGCTGCGCCGGCCACGCGATCTTCTTGTCGGCCACCATGACCGGTCCCGGCTTGAGCTTGTCGAGGCACTGCTCGACGATCTTGAGCGACTCCTTCATCTCGCGCATGCGGATCAGGAATCGGCCGTAGGCGTCACAGGTGTCCTCGGTCATGACATCGAACTCGTAGTTCTCGTAGCCGGCGTAGGGCTGCGACTTGCGCAGGTCGTGAGGCAGGCCGGTTGCCCGCAGGATCGGCCCGGTGATGCCCAGCGCCATGCAGCCGGTCAGGTCGAGGTAGCCGACACCGACCGTGCGCTCCATCCAGATCTTGTTGCCGATCAACAGCTTCTCGGTGTCGGAGAGCCTCTTGGGCAACAGCTTGAGCAGGTCACGAATACGGTCCACCGCACCCGGGGGCAGGTCCTGGGAGACGCCGCCGGGCCGGAAGTAGGCGTGGTTCATGCGCAGCCCGGTGACCATCTCGAAGATGTCCAGGATCAGCTCGCGCTCGCGGAATCCGAACGTCATCGCCGTGAGCGCGCCCAGCTCCATGCCGCCAGTGGCCACGGCCACGAGGTGGGAGGAGATGCGATTGAGCTCCATCATCATCACGCGGATGACGTTGGCCCGCTCGGGGATCTCGTCCTCGATGCCGAGCAGCCGCTCGACGCCGCTCACATAGACGTACTCGTTGTGCAGCGGTGCGAGGTAGTCCATCCGCGTCACGAAGGTGACGCCCTGGGTCCAGGTGCGGTACTCGATGTTCTTCTCGATGCCTGTGTGCAGGTAGCCGATGCCGAGACGGCACTCGGTGACGGTCTCGCCCTCGAGCTCGAGGATCAGCCGCAGCACGCCGTGCGTGGAGGGGTGCTGCGGACCCATGTTCACGACGATGCGTTCGTCGGCCACCTCGCCCAGACCGGCGGTGACGTCGTCCCAGTCCTGGCCGGACACCGTGTAGACCGTGCCCTCGGTGGTCTCACGCGTCGGGGAGTAGGCGTCCCCCTCCGCCGTGGGGACGTTGATGATCTTGTCGCTCACGAGTACGACCTCCGCTCGTCGGGCGGCGGGATCTGGGCACCCTTGTACTCCACGGGGATGCCGCCCAACGGGTAGTCCTTGCGCTGTGGGTGTCCGGGCCAGTCGTCCGGCATCTCGATGCGGGTGAGGCCCGGGTGGCCGTCGAAGATGATGCCGAAGAAGTCCCAGGTCTCCCGCTCGTGCCAGTCGTTGCCGGGGTAGACCGACACCACCGACGGGATGTGCGGGTCGCCGTCGGGGCAGGTCACCTCGACGCGGACGCGACGGTTGTGGGTGACCGAGAGCAGCGGGTAGACCGCGTGCAGCTCGCGGCCCGTCTCCGCCGGGTAGTGGGCCCCGGAGACGCCCATGCACATCTCGAAGCGCAGCGTGGGGTCGTCCCGCAGGGATTGCAGGACACCGACGAGCGACTCGCGGCGCACGTGGAAGGTCAGCTCGCCGCGGTCGACGACCACCCGCTCGACGGCAAGGTCGTAGGCGTCAGCACGATCGCCCATGGCTCGCTCGAGGGTGTCCGCCACGTCATCGAAGTAGCCGCCGTAGGGACGAGGAGTCGCCCCCGGCAGCTGGACGGGGCGCACGAGCCGGCCGTAGCCCGATGTGTCACCGGTGCCCTCAGCACCGAACATGCCCTGTCGGACGTCGATCGTCTCGGCCCGCTCCTCGGGAGCCGGCTCCCGGTTCTCGGGAAGCGCGCGGTCGAGCTCGCTCACCGCAGCAAGCCCTTCATCTGGGCTGTCGGCCTGGCCGTCAACGCCAGCGTCTCGGCCTCGCGGACCTCCTTGGCCCGGTGCGCGCCGAGCTTGGTGTCGCTGATCTGGTCGTGCAGCTTGATGATGGCGTCCATCAGCATCTCCGGGCGCGGCGGGCAGCCGGGAAGGTAGATGTCGACGGGGACGACGTGGTCGACGCCCTGGACGATCGCGTAGTTGTTGAACATGCCGCCGCTCGAGGCACAGACACCCATGGACAGCACCCACTTCGGGTTGGGCATCTGGTCGTAGATCTGCCGCAGCACCGGGGCCATCTTCTGGCTGACGCGGCCCGCCACGATCATCAGGTCGGCCTGCCGCGGCGAAGCCCGGAAGACCTCCATGCCGAAGCGCGCGAGGTCGTAGCGCGGCGTGCCGACAGCCATCATCTCGATGGCGCAACAGGCCAGGCCGAAGGTCGCCGGCCAGAGCGAGCTCTTGCGCATGTAGCCCGCGAGCTTCTCGACGCTCGTGAGCAGGACGCCGCTGGGGAGTTTCTCTTCGATTCCCATTTACTGCCTCAGTCCCACTCGAGCCCGCCGCGCCGCCACACGTAGGCATAGGCGGCGAGCAGCGTGACGATGAACAGCACCATCTCGACGAGCCCGAAGATGCCCAGCGCGTCGAAGTGCACTGCCCACGGGTAGAGGAACACGATCTCGATGTCGAAGATGATGAACAGCATTGCGGTCAGGTAGTACTTCACCGGGAAACGGCCGCCGCCCACCGGCTGCGGAGTCGGCTCGATGCCGCACTCGTAGGCGTCGAGCTTGGCCCGGTTGTATCGCTTCGGACCGGTCAGCGCACCAGCACCGATGGAGACCACCGCGAAGCCCAACGAGAGAGCGCCGAGCACGAGAATCGGGACATAGCTGTTCACGCTGGGCTCACTCCCCTCTGTCGTCGCGCGCGTCCTGCGCGAGGTGTCGCACCCGGCGCGTGACCGGGCTTGCCATCCTAGGAGCGGTCCGTGCGCCGGCCGAACGCGGGTTCACCACGTTGCAGGCGGTCGCGACCGGGCTGGACGTCGATGGTCGGGTCATCGCTCAGGCCGCCGGAGCCAGGCGGGACAGAGCGTTGATGACCCGGTCCATGGCGTCGCCGCCGCGCGGCTCGGTCAGGTTGGCCATCAGCTTGAGCACGAAGCGCATCAGCACGGGGTGCGGCAGCCCGTGCCGCGTCGCGAGCTTCATGACGCGGTCGTCACCGATCAGCTTCACGAACATGCGCCCGACCGTGTAATAACCGCCGTACTCGGCCTTGAGGGCCTGGGGGTAGGCGCTGAGCGCCCGCTCGCGGGCATCGTCGGTGGGCCGGGCCAGCGCCTGGGCGATCACCTGGGCCGCCAGCTCGCCCGACTCCATGGCATAGGCGATCCCCTCGCCGTTGAACGGGTTCACCATGCCGCCCGAGTCACCGACGAGCAGCAGCCCGCGGGTGTAGTGCGGCTGGCGGTTGAACCCCATGGGCAGCGCAGCGCCGCGCACCGGCTGTGTGCGGTTCTCCTCGCGGAAGCCCCACTCCTCGGGTGTCTGGTCCAGCCACCGCCTGAGCAGGTCCTTGTAGTCGACCTTGCCCCAGGCCGAGCTGGTGTTGAGGATGCCGAGCCCGACGTTGGACGTCCCGTCGCCGACGCCGAAGATCCACCCGTAGCCAGGCAGCAGCCGCTCGCGGCCGCCCTCGCCCTTGTCCCACAGCTCCAGCCACGACTCCAGCCAGTCGTCGTCGTGCCGGGGGCTCGTGTAGTAGGTGCGCACCGCGACGCCCATCGGCCGGTCGTCACGCTTGTGCAGCCCCATGCCCAGCGAGAGCCGGCTGGAGTTGCCGTCGGCCGCGACGACGAGAGGAGCGTGGTAGGTGACCTCGTTGCCGTCCTCGGTCTGCGCCGTCACGCCCAGGATGCGACCAGTGCGGTCGTCCACGACCGGGCCCTGCACGGTGGTGTTCTCACGGAGCACGGCGCCGGCCTTGACGGCCTGCCGGACCAGCACGTCGTCGAAGTCTGAACGGGGCCGCACGAGGCCGTAGTTGGGGAAGCTGCCCAGCTCGGGCCACGGCAGCTCCAGCCGCATGCCGCCACCGATGATCCGCAGACCCTTGTTGTGCAGCCACCCGGCCTGCTCGCTCGTGTCGATGCCCATGGAGGTCAACGACTTCACGGCGCGCGGCGTCAGGCCGTCACCGCAGACCTTCTCGCGAGGGAAGGCGGTCTTCTCCAGGAGCAGTACGTCGGCGCCGGCCTGGGCCAAGTGGTACGCGGTGGTGGACCCGCCAGGGCCCGCCCCGACGACGATGACGTCGGCATCAGCGTGTCTCGCCGCGTTGCTCACGGTGCAGCTACCTCCGGCTCGTCAGCCACTGTCGATCGTCCGCGACCCATCGCTGCGGGCCACTCTGTGCGCTTGTGAAATCTTTCACGAACTTGCCTGGCGGGAGTCTACGACGTGCCCGGCACCGGGGCACAACCGCCAGCGAAGACGCCGACGGGCCCGTCCCGGGAGGGGACGGGCCCGTACAGGACAGATCGTCAGTTCTTGAAGGCGTCCTTGACCTTCTCGCCGGCCTGCTTGAGGTCGGCCTTGCTCTGGTCACGTTCGCCCTGGCGCTCCAGGGCCTCGTCGCCCGTGGCGTTGCCGACCGCTTCCTTGGCCTTGCCGCCGAGCTCTTCGAGCTTGTTGCCTGCCTTGTCGTCGGTACCCATGTCGGCACTCCCTTTCACGGTGAGCTGCGGATGCGCGCGTTCTACTGGCTCACTCCTTGCCGGGAGACCGGCCGTGAAACCCGTGGCGGCGCAACTGGCGATCGTGGCGGTCAGGCGCGGCGCGCACGGTGCACAGCGACGATGCCGTAGGTCAGGTCCGACCACGACACGTCGGTCCACCCGGCCGTGGCGATGCGCGCTGCCAGCGCCGGCTGATCCGGCCAGGCACGGATCGACTCGGCCAGATAGACATAGGCGTCGGGGTTGCTCGACACTCGCCGGGCAACCGCCGGCAGGGCGCGCATGAGGTAGCCGCTGTATGCAGTGCGCAGCGGCCCCCACGTCGGTTGGCTGAACTCGCAGACGATCAGCCGCCCCCCGGTCCGGGTGACCCGCGCCATCTCGCGCAGGGCAGCGTCGACGTCGGTGACGTTGCGCAACCCGAACGAGATTGTCACGGTGTCGAAGGTGGCGTCAGCGAACGGCAGCCCCAGCGCGTCGCCGGCGACGAAGGAGAGGTCTGGGTGCTCCCGCTTTCCGACCCGGAGCATGCCCAGCGAGAAGTCGCACGGCACCACGAACGCTCCCGCCGCGGCGAACGGGACCGAGGAGGAACCCGTTCCAGCGGCCAGGTCGAGGATCCGGTCGTCGGGTTGGGCCGCGACGGCCCGCCCGACCGCTCGACGCCAGAGGCGGGTCTGGCCGGCGGCGAGCACGTCGTTGGTCAGGTCGTAGCGCTCCGCCACGGCGTCGAACATGGCCGCGACCTCGTGCGGCTCCTTGGTCAGGTCGGCTCGGCTCACGCGGCAAGCCTGGCATGCCAGGCAGCAGGTGGCGCGCCCGGCCGCGGTGGATCAGACCGACGCACGGCATCTCACGGTTGGTGCTGGTCGGCGGGCCCTTCTCCGGGGCCCGGCTCCGCCTCGTCCGCGCGGTCGCGGTCGGACGGGTCGAAGCCAGGGGCGTCCGCGGACGTGCCCTGCGCGCGTTCGGGCTCCTGCGGATGGGTGACCTGTCGGTCCCGCTCACGATTCGCCATGGCCTTCTCGTCGGAGACCTCGCGATCGATGTCGCGCGGGTCTTCACCCTCGGACGGGTACGTGTAGCGATCCTCACTTGTCATGACGGGGACCTACCCGTGGTAAGACCTGCACATGCCCGAACTGGACATCGTCGCGTCCGACGAGCACGTCTACGACGTGACGATCACGGATGACTCCGGCAGCGAGAGCCGCCACTGCGTCCGCGTACCGGAGAGCTTCCTCGAGACATACGGCCTCGCCGCGTCGCAGGAGCCGCTGCTGGTGCGCGCCTCGCTGCTCTACCTCCTCGAGCGCGAACCGCCATCGTCGATCATGGCGAGCTTCACGCTCGACGACGTCACGCGGTACTTCCCCGACTACCCCGACGACATCCGCCGGCTCATCTAGACCGACCATCAAGCAGGCCGCGGCCCCGACGTACGCTTCTCGACCATGACGACCGTCCCGGGCCGGCCCGACGTGGGCAAGGACCCAGGGCCAGGGGCAGCGGCCGCGTCGCGGCCACTCGTTGTGCGGTCCGAGGCGATCGACCTCACGGGCACGCTGCTGGGCCGCCTGCCGGCCGCCTCCGGGGCGCTCGCCTGGGTGCACGACGGGCAGGGCCTCATCGGCTGGGGCGAGGTAGCGCGTCTCGAGGTGAGTGGCCCGGACCGGTTCGCCGCGGCGCAGCGCTGGTGGCAGGAGCGGGTGGCGGCGTTCACCGTCGATGACCGGGTCGGTGTGCCCGGCAGCGGTCCGGTGGCCTTCGCGAGCTTCGCGTTCGATGACGAGTCGGACGTGCCGTCGGTGCTCGTTGTGCCCGAGGTGGTGCTGGGGCGGCGCGACGGTGTCGCGTGGCTCACGACCATGGGAACTCCCCCACGGCTGTCGTCACCTCAGCCCCTGACGCGACCCGACCGGCTGCGCTACGCGCAGGGCCAGACGTCCGTGACGGCGTACCGCGCGGCCGTCGAGGAGGCGGTACGACGCATCGGGCGCGGCGAGCTCGCGAAGGTGGTGCTGGCGCACGACCTGGTCGCGACCGCCGACCAGTCGATCGACCCGCGATTCCTGCTGGGCGGTCTCGCCGAGCGCTACCCCGACTGCTGGACGTTCGCGGTCGAGGGTCTGCTCGGCGCGACACCCGAGCTGCTCGTCGCGCTGCACGACGGGCAGGTGACCTCCCGCGTGCTGGCCGGCACGACCGCACGGGGTGGCGACGCGGCAGAGGACCACCGCCGCCATGAGGCACTGCTGCGGTCGGACAAGGACCGCGAAGAGCACCGCTACGCAGCCGAGTCGTTGATCGAGGCACTGGCGCCGCACTGCTCGGCGGTGGCCGCATCCGAGACGCCGTACCTCTTGGAGCTCTCCAACGTCGCGCACCTCGCGACCGACGTGGCGGGCACCGCGCTGGCCGGCCGCGACGTGCTCGACCTGGTGTCCGCCGTGCACCCGACCGCGGCGGTGGGAGGGACTCCGACCGACCGCGCCATCGTCGCCATCCGCGAGATCGAGGCCATGGACCGCGGTCGCTATGCGGGACCGGTCGGCTGGGTCGACGCCGAGGGCGACGGTGAATGGGGCATTGCGCTGCGGTGCGCACAGCTCGACGGACACACAGCCCGGCTGTTCGCCGGCTGCGGCATCGTCGCCGACTCCGACCCGGACGCCGAGGTGCTCGAGGCCCAGGCGAAGTTCGTGCCGGTGCGCGACGCGCTCGAAGGTGTAGGCGACTAGAAGTCCCAGCCCAGCATGGCGTCGTGGAGCTCGGTCAGCGCAGGGCCGCGGTGACGGCCTCGCGCAGCCGCCGGTCGAGGTCGCGGCGCGACCGCCGGTCGGTGCGGACCTCGACGACGGCGATGCCACGTGGCGGGCCGAGGGCGGCGGCCCGCAGCTCCTCGACGGTGGCAACGAGGGAGTACGGCGTGCGGGTCGCGGCGCACAGGGCGGCGATGTCGACGCCGTGCGGTGTGCCGAAGAGTCGTTCGAAGGCATGGGCGTGCTGCGCCGCCCCCTGCTCGAGCAGCCCGAACAACCCGCCGCCGTCATCGTTGTTCACCACGATGGTGAGGTCCGGTCGTGGCTCGTCGGGGCCGATCACGAGGCCGTTGCTGTCGTGCAGGAACGTCAGGTCGCCCATGAGCGCGTAGGCCGAAGACCCGTCGTGCGCCAGTGCGGCGCCGATCGCGGTCGAGACCGTTCCGTCGATGCCCGAGGCGCCGCGGTTGGCCAGGATCATGCGCTGGTCTTTCGGCGTCACGGCCTCGCGGGAGTCGGGCAGCGTGTCGTCCCACGGGTCGGCGAGGTCGAGGTCGCGTACTGACGCCGACGAGCCGGCCACCAGCAGGGCCCGGGGCGGCAGGGCCTGCGCGACGGCGCGGGCGACGGCCGGTCCGCACAGGTCATCCCCGATGACGTCGGCGACCACCTTGCGGGCCCGGGAGTCGGCGTCGAGCCAGCGGGCGAGCCACTCGTCGGGCGTGGCGCGTGGAGCCGCCTTCTCGACCCAGGCGGGTGCAATC
>JAVEDJ010000013.1 GCA_030841025.1 Actinomycetota bacterium | reverse complement strand
CTGACGGCAGCTGACTTCGACGCCGCGCGCGACCGCTTGCTGCTCGGTCGTCGCGACTCGACCAACGCTCTGCTGTCGGCCGAGAAGGACGCAGTGGCCGTGCACGAGGCAGGTCACGCGCTGGTTGCGATCCTGTCCCAGCATGCCGATCCAGTCGCGAAGGTCACGATCTTGCCACGCGGCGCAGCGCTCGGCGTCACTGAGCAGTTGCCGGTGTCCGAGCGCCACCTCTACCCGCACAGCTACCTCAGCGACAGCCTGGCCGTACGCCTTGGTGGTCGCGCCGCGGAGCTAGTCGTCCTGGGAGAGGCCTCAACCGGAGCCTCCAGCGATCTGGCCTCCGCAACGGACCTAGCAACCCGCATGGTGAGCGAATGGGGACTCTCGCCCGAGGTCGGGCCAATCGGCTACCGCGCTGACGGCACCACCCGCGACAACCCGTTTGCCGGTCGCCCCTACGCCGAGGAGACCCAACGTTCCATCGACCAGGAAGTGGCCCGCCTGCTGCGCGAAGCCGAGGCCACGGCCATCGGGCTGCTCAATGAGCATCGCGACGCCCTCGACCGGGTCATTGGTCTGCTGCTGGAGCGGGAGACCATTGATGGCGCCGAGCTCGCCGCCATCGCTGGAGTCCCTGAACGGCGCGCAGAGCCGGAACGGATCTGGGCACCTCGCGCTGTCGCCATGACCCCTTTGGACCGCGCATGAGTAGCGCGCCCGGGACATTCAAGTGCCACGCACCAACCACCGCCACGCTTGCCTACGGCGGGGACTCGAACGCAGCCGGCCGGCGCGAAGTCATGACTGAGGCACGTTCGGAGGCGCCTCCTGCACGGCGAGTCGATAGTCCAGTAAGGACACGCGGGGATGCTGGCCTCCTGCAGCGGCCGGGCGACAGGTAGCACCGACTTCAACGAATGCGCGACCGGGATAGCCCAACCGACAGTTCGACCCGGGCTCCCGCTATCCCAACAGGCGGCCAGGACGCCGCGGGCTCAACACGCCGAGCGGGTCGTCGCGGCGTCTCGCGGACACCAACTCCTTGACGAGCTCGGGATCGACGACCGACCCCCCTGGCGATCCGCTCGACCGTGTCGATGAACTCGTCCACGTCGATGACGCGACTCTTGAGCAGATTGCCGATCCCCCTGCCGCGCCAGCAGCTCCAGTGGTGGCTGAGAGGAACATCCACCGTCCGGGACTAGCTAATGGGCCGCGGACTCCGTGAGTGCCCGTCTGGTTGCGTGCATCGACATCCTGCTACCCGGCACCCCTGGTTTCTCGCCACCGGGAACACGCAATTGACGCTGACTGTGACGACATCGAGGCCCGTCGCGGGGACTCTGGAGATGCGGCTCCACCGAGTACGCGGACACCATTGAGGAGAGGACATCTCGTGAGCACGACGATGAGGATCGGCTTCGTCGGTCTTGGGAACATGGGCGGCAACATGGCCGAGCGCCTCCTTCATGCTGCCTACCCCGTCTACGGCACGGATAGGAACCAAGAGCAACACAAGGCGCTTGAACAACAGGGACTGCTGTGGCGTAAGACACCGAGGGAAGTCGCCAAGGCCGCCGACATCGTCTTTACGTCGCTCCCCGACGACGGTGTGCTCGACGTGGTCGCTTCCGGCCCGGACGGAATCCTGGCCGGTCTAGCCCCCGGACAGATCTGGATCGACATGAGCACGGTCAGCCCGGGTGCCAGTCGCAAGCTCGCGGCTCAAGTGCACGCGCTAGGGGCGTCATTGCTTGACGCACCGGTTTCGGGCAGCGTTCCACAGGTAAAGACCGGGACACTCACGATCATGGTCGGGGGGGACGAGGCGGTCTACGGGCGCGTCAAGCCCATCCTGCGGGCGCTCGGCACACCGACGTATATCGGCGACCACGGGCAGGGACTTTCGCTCAAGCTCGCGATCAACATCAGCCTTGCCGTACAGATGCTGGCGTTCGCCGAAGGCCTGCTCCTCGCTGAACGCGCAGGCATCGACCGGAGGCTGGCGGCCAAGGTGATGGCACAGAGCCCGATCGGCTCCCCGATGCTGAAGGCTCGGGCCGCACTTGTCCTCGACCTGCCGGATGAAGCATGGTTCGACGTCGACTTCATGCAGAAGGACTTGCGGCTAGCACTCGGCGTTGCGGCTGACGCACAGATTTCGCTGCCCTCCACCGTCGTAGCCGACGAGCTGCTCAGCGCCGCTCGCGCCGGAGGATACGGACACCGCGACATCGCTGTCCTCTATCAGGTGCTCACTGATCTAGCCGCAGCTCAGTCACGCGGCAGCTCATCACCAGCCATCGTGTGACGACCCAATTCACACCTGCCGCGGCAAGCAGGACGCTCAGGTCCCGGCAGACTACACAGAGGGGTCGGGCACGATCGTCAGCGGGACGACAGCGAACAAGGCGACCGAGGCGGCACTTGGCGCCTACCCGGGCGGGGTCGTCGACCGCATTGTCAAGCTGAGCGACGGCGAGCACGAGGTCCACTACATCGGCGTCAACTGGCCGCACCACATCTTCGTCAACAAGGACTTCGAGGTCGTCGGCGCCAACTAGGCTCAGGCACGTTGAAAGTCTAGGTAGCGGGGATGCTTACGACGGTGCCGATCTGTGAGAATCGGATCATGCTCAGCTGCCTAGTCGTCGACGACAACCCACGGTTCCTTGACGCCGCTCGCAAGCTGTTGGAGCTCGAGGGAATCACTGTGGTCGGCGTGGCGTCGTCCAGTGCCGAAGCGCTGGACCGCGTCGAGGAGCTCCGGCCGGATGTCACGCTTGTGGACATAGACCTCGGAGGCGAAAGTGGCTTCGAGCTGGCCAGACGACTCGACCAACAAACCGCCAAAGCGCCCCGCCGGATGATCCTTATTTCGACCCACGCCGAGTCAGACTACGCCGACCTGATCGAGGCGAGCCCGGTCCTGGGGTTCCTGTCCAAGTCAGCCCTGTCGGGCAGCGCGATCCGTGACCTCCTCCGAGGCAAGCGTGACGGCGAGCGTGACGACACGATCAACGAGCCTGAGGCGTGAGCACCCGGCCCTGATGCCGTATGTCGGGCGAAACCGACGATGTGCTCACTCGACG
>JAVEDJ010000417.1 GCA_030841025.1 Actinomycetota bacterium | reverse complement strand
CCCTCGGAGAAGCATCGCGACCGGAAGTAGGCCCACGTCTGTCGCTCCGGACCGACCAGGTGGTGCACGACGGCAGCCGGCTCGTAGATGAAGCGTCCGCTCTGCATCCTCGCGAGTGCGCGGATGCAGAGCTCCGTCTCCTCGCAGCCGGCGGGGCGGGAACGAACCCGGCCGAGGCCCCGCGCGAACCCGCCGACGACGTCGAACACGTTGCGACGGATCGACATGTTGGCGCCGATGAGGTTGCGGACCTCGCTCGCCCCGGCAGGCAGGCCGGTGTAGGAGCATCCAACGACCCAGTCGAACTCGTGCGGCAGTTGGGCAGGGCGTGGACCTCCCCAGTCGGGGGAGATGCCGCCACCGACCCCGAGTACCTCCGGGTCGGCGTAGTGCGGAAGCAAGTTTTCGAGCCAGTCCGGCTCGGCGCGGGCATCATCGTCCAGGAAGGCGACGACGACCCCGGCGGAGACAGTGACGCCGGTGTTACGTGCACCCGCAAGACCGGCTTCTTCAGCGTTGGGCACCACGACCACGTCGGGCAGCTCACGCGCGCAGCGTGCGAGCAGCGAAGGGTTGTGGTCGACGACGACCACCAGCTCACGCGCAGGCACGGTCTGCCGTACGACGGAGGACACGGACTGCACGAGCGCGTCCCACCGGTCTTCCGTATAGGCACAGATCACGACAGAGGTCGACGGCAGCTGGCTGTGCGGCGGTTCCTTCGTGGTCATGGGTCCCCCTTTGATGCTGTTGCGCGGCCCCGTGGCGATGCGCGTCAGGGTCTTACGATGCGGACGTTGTCGTAGGTCTGTCGGAATGCCTGTGCGAGGTTGTCGGTGCCGATCAGGACACGGCCGAGCCCGTTGGCAGGGACCGCTGCAGCGGTGGACGTGAACACCGGCACGCCATCCAGCTCCACCACGACCTGGGGGGTGGCACCGGCCACGACGTGGACGGCGACCTGGACCTGAGCGCCCAGGGGCACGGCCTGGGTCGTCGTAGTGACGACACCGCCGAGGTCCACACGGAGCAGGCCGCTGCCATTGACCCGCGAGAGCGTCAGGAACCGCGTTCCGGTGGGGCTGTAGAGCTTGGCGAGCGTCACGGTGGCACCCGAGGATCCCTGCGCCACCGTCACGCCGTCGAAGGAGAGCACGGAGTCGCCGAGGCCGGTGGCCAGGTCCTTGCGGGCGTAGGCGAACGCACCGGCGGTCCGGGTCGACGCAAGCTCGGCACGGCCCGCGACGACCGCGGTCGTGCCGTCCGCACCGGTCTTCACGACAGACCAGTTCGACAGGTTGCCGCTTGCGAAGTCGTCGCTGAACACGACTGTGCCGGGCTGCGTCGCAGAGGCGGTGGTGAACGACCAGGTCCTGTCGGCGGTCATGGTCAGCCCGGATGTGTCACGCACACCCGCCGTCCCCCCGGCGACCGTCGCGGTGTACGCCGTGCCGGGCGCGAGTGCGGCGCTCGGGCGAAGCAGCGCGGACTGCGACGCGGCGTCGTAGCTGACCGTGGCACTCACTCGGTTTGCCGGGGTTGCGCTGCTGGCCAGTGTCACCGTCGACGTCGTTATCGACGTAGCAGTCATGGCCTTGCTGAATGTCGCCGTCACGGCGGCACCGACGGGCACGGCAGTCGCTCCGTTGGCTGGGCTCGTGCTGGTCACCGTGGGTGCCGGCGCGGCAGCCGGAAGGCCCAGGACGTTGTGCATGTAGGTGTGCGTCCGGTCGTCCCCGGCAAGTACGACGAGTCCGGAGGACTGGTTGACGGCTTGCTTGGTAGACGTCGGGTTGTTCAGGTTCGCATTTACGGTGTTGGAGATGAACGGGGTGCCGAGGCCCGGGCTGAAGGAGATCGCGTCAATGCTGGTCTCCTTGTAGTAGATGACCCCGCCGCTGCAACAGGGTGCGGAGGCGAACATGTACAGCCGGCGGGCCGCCGGGTTGAGCATCACGACGGCCCGGGTGTGCTGCTCGCTGACGGTGCCGAAGACGTGGCTCGTCCAGGACCCGTTGTTACGCAGCACCAGCAGATGGATCAGCGGGTCCTGCGCGCCGTTCAGCGAGGTCTTGACTGCGCCGAAGACCCGGCCCGCGTCGTCGGCCACGAGCCCCTTGAGGTTGATGTGGTCGTCGGCACCTTCGGGGCGCTGGTAGGCCGGCACGATCGTCCACTCGGTGTCCGGCCTGCCGTCGAGGTGGGTCGCCCAGTACATCGTGTTGTCTGCCTGGTTGCTCCACATCACACCGATCTTGTTGCCGTCATAGGCGACGATCGCGCTGATGTCGTCGGGGGTGATCGTGGTCTGACCGGCAGTCGACGGCAGGCGGAAAGGCTTGGTCCACGCCCGGATCGACGTCGTCGAGTGCGCCACCCAGACGGCGTTGTCCCGGGTGTAGGTCGACCAGACGGTGCCGGTGCTGTCCACGTCGAGCACGACTGCCTCGACGCCACCCGGGCCGATGGACACGGGGAAGCCGCTGTCGAGGGTGTACTTCCGTGTGGTCTTGCTATACGTGAACCGCTCGACCTTCGGGTTGTGCGAGGTGTTGGCCGCGGTAGGTCCGGCCGTAGCGACCCACAGACTCGTACCGTCCCAGACGGTGTCCATGAACGCAGCCGCCCGGGCGTCGACGACCGTCCCCGTGTTCACCCACTTCTGCGTCGCAGTGTCCAGCCGCCAGATCGTGAAGTCCTTGGTCACCGTGTCGAACAGGCTGCCCCACCACAGGCCGTCGTTGAACCAGAGCTTGCTCTGCGGCTTCTCACCGGTGGGCGCCGTGGCACCGTCGTACTTCGGGCCCACGTAACCGACGTCCGTTGCCGAGCTTGCGGCCGGCGCCAACAGCAGACCTAGCCCGAGTACGACGGCCATGCCGCCGGCGAGGGCGGACCGCACCAGATGGCCAGCTACGGCGTGGAATCGACGGCGCCGGTGATGTGCCGTCATGACAGCTCCCCCAGGATCGGGTTGAAGTCAAGGAGCAGGTCCTCGGGGTGGAAGCAGTCGACGACCGGACGTCGCCGCTGCGACAGCCGCTCGCGCGCGATCGTGCGCAGGACTCGTTGACCGTCGCGGACCGCCCGCAGGTTGGAGGTGCCGTACCGACGCGGGCTCTCCACGCTCGGCACCTCCGCGATGCGCAAGCCAGCCTTGATGGCGTGGATCGCGATCTCGGTCTCGAACTCGAAACCCTGCGCGGTCAGGGCGAGGCTCTCCAGCCGGTCCCGCCGGAATGCGACGAAGCCATAGCAGAGGTCGCTGAACGGCACGAAGAACAGCAGGTTGACCGTTGCGGTCAGCGCACGGTTGCCCATGCGTCGGACCGTGGTCAGGTCAGCGGAGCCACCTCCCGGCACGCACCGCGAGCCCTTGACGAACTCGTACCCGTGCTCGATGGCGGTGACGAAGTTCATGATCTCCGCGGGCTCCATGCTCCCGTCGGAGTCCATCATCACGATCATGTCTCCGGTGGCGACCTCGAAGCCGGTGCGCAGGGCGGCTCCCTTTCCGGATCCCCGCTGCTGCACCACAACGATGTCGGGGCGAGCCTCGCGCGCCGCTGCCACGGTGCGGTCGGTCGAGCGGCCGTCCACGAGGACCACCTCGCCGACGCGCGGGGGGACACGGTGCAGCACCCAGGCGATGTTGTTCTCCTCGTTCATCGCGGGGATGACCAGCGTGACGCGCAACAGGCCCGAGTCGCGCTGGGCGGGAATCACCGCCGCCGGCGCCTGAGGAACCGCGGCCGCAGCCGTCAGGTCGATCATGGACGGCGGAGAGGCCGACGGGTGGTGGCCGTTGCCGTTGCTGTTGCCGTTGATGAGCGGCGGGGGCTGGTTCATCGCGCTGTCGCCTCGAGGCTGTAGTCGGGATGGCTTGCCCGCACGAACGCGACCGCTCCGAGAACGCTGTGCACGTCGAGCTTGGACAAGATGTGCTGCTGGTGAGTACGCACCGTGTTGGGTGAGATGTAGAGCCGTTGGCCGATCCTGCGCCGGTCCAGGCCGCACATGAGCAGCTCGAGCACCTGTCGCTCGCGCAAGCTCAACGACCTCAGACGCTTCTCGGCCTCGAGCCGTGCGGCACCGCGGGTCTGCAGTCGCCGCAGTGCGGTGGCGAGCAGATGGCTCGGTATGCGCGTCTCTCCGGCCTGCACGCCGCGGATGGTCGCGACGAGCTCGTCGATGGTCACGTCCTTGGCGGCCCAGCCGGTGAAGCCCACGCGGACCGCCGCGGCCGCGTGATCGGCGGTCTCGCTCGCCGTGAGCGCGACCAGTCCGATGGTGGGGTTGATCATCCGCAGCTGCTGACCGAGCTGGGTGCCGTCGACGTCACCGAGGCGCAGGTCGAGCACCGCCACATCGACCGAGCAGACCAGATGCGCATCGAGGACCCGCTCGGGATCGGACTCGGCCGCCACGACCTGTAGCTCCGGCCGGGTGCGCAACCGCATCGCCACCGTCTCGAGGAAGACCCGGTGGTCGTCGACAAGCATGACGCGAATCGGCTGCATGCATGAATCGTCGCCGGGTATGCCGGTCGCGCCCACCCGCCGATGACGCGTCTCCGCTACGCCATCTGCACAGGGTCCGCGTCGGCTAGTTCGGAATGGCCAGTCCAGAGTGCCTGGTCACTTTTCGATGTGCCCGGCCAGACCCGTCGGTAGCTCAAAGGTCGCTAGAGATCCTCGACCTTGGCATGGGTGACGAGAGCGACCGCCTGCAGCCGCGAGTGCACGCCGAGCTTGGTCAGGATGCTCTGCACGTACGCGCGCGCGGTTGTCCTGGTGATGCCGAGGCTTGCCGCGATCTGATCGGTCGACTCAGCCTGCATGAGCCGGCCGAGCACCTGCCGCTCGCGAGGTGTCAGCTGAGCGACCAGTCGTTCGACGTCACCATGATCGGATCTACCACGGCGCATGCCCGCCCGTAGCCGAGCGGCATCAAACGACAGCTCACCGTTGGCGAGACGTTCAAGGGCGTGCAGGGTCACCTCGACGGGCTGGTCCTTGCCGACGTAGCCGTAGGCACCCGCCTCGAGCACCGCGGCAACGATGCCCGGCGTGTCGGAGCCACTGAGCACGAGCACCTTCGGGCCGCCCGACATCTCGGAGATGTCGCGGATTGCTTGCATCGCCGATCCCGCGGGGAAGTGCAGGTCGACGAGACAGACCTCGGGCCGTAGCTCCTTGGCCAGCCGTACGGCTTCGGCGGCAGTGGTGACAGCAGCGACGACGTCGTGCCCGTGTGCCTCTAGCGCGCTGCTGAGCGCCTGGGTGAACAACCGGTGGTCGTCGCAGAGCAGCAGCCTCATGTGCTGCCGGCCTCAACCCGCCAGGCGTGGGAAGGCGAGCGACACGCGAGCTCCACCGAGGGCCTCCGATGTGGTGATCTCCAGCCTTCCTCCAGCCTCGGACACCGTTCTGTCAACGATCTTCAGGCCGATCGAGTGCTGGGCCGGAAGCGTTCCGAAGCCGGGCCCGTCATCCTCGACGGCGATGCTGATGCCCGTCGGTGAGGTGGTCACTGAGACCTGGATGGCGCCGGCTGTCCCGGCCGCCCGCGCGGCGTTGTCCAGGACGTTGCGCACCGACCGGCGGAACATGTGTGGTGGGCTCGGCACGATTGCCTGCTCGCCGAAGAAGGTCGTGAGGTGGCCCGGCCAGGTGACGGCAAAGACCCGCACCACATCGGCAACCAGGCTGGTGGCCTCCACGAACGGGACCTCCTCCGCCAGCCCGCTGGCAGGAGCCACGTCCGGGTCGGGGACGGAGGCGAACAGCAAGGCGCTGGTGAGCTCGCCGAGGTGCTCAAGCTGGCCATCGATGCTGTCCAGGTGCCAGCGAAAAGCGTCGGGCGAGACCTCGGCCGCCCTCAACGAAGCGACGAGCGCGCGGATCGTGACGATGGGCTGCCGTAGATCATGAGCGATCTCGGCGCACGCATCGACCGTGCCCCCGTCGTCGCCGCCGGGAACGCTCGTCCACGTCGCCAAAGTCATGCAGTTCCCCGCCCCGTGCTCGCCCCGAGCGAGCCTGTCAGTTCCGGCGGAAGACCCGTCGTTGACCGCCGAATACCCACGCTAGTCGCTAAGTCGACACCTGTCAGTCACACGAATCACCCAATGCGTTCGATGGTCCCCGTGGGCACCGCACCGAAACAAGACGGAAACATCAACGCCGGCCGGAATCACGGCAACGCCACCTAGATCATCACGGCACGTCACGTCTCGCATGCCGGTTCTGTTGATCTCCGCCCTCGCCGACGTCCTATCGTCGCGGTGATAGTTCACCCCCGGTCGAGCCCTGCCGAGGAGGCGCCCATGACCACGGCCCTGCCCGACCATGACGAGTCCGCGGCCCTGCGCGCCGACATCCGTCGGTTGGGCAACCTGCTGGGCGAGTCGCTGGTGCGGCAGGAGGGCGACGAGCTGCTCGCACTCGTCGAGCAGGTCCGCGCCCTCAGTCGTTCCGATGCCACAGCCCTCGCCGAGCTGCTGGAGTCGGTCGACCTCGAGACGGCCGCACGGCTGGTGCGGGCCTTCGGCACCTACTTCCACCTGGCCAACGTCACCGAACAGGTGCATCGAGCCCGCGCGATGCGGCGGGAGCGCGGGGCCAAGGGCAGCTGGCTGGCCCGCGCCGTCGAGCGCATCCAGGCTGCGGGGCTGCCGCACGACGAGGTCGCCGCACTGGTCGGCCACCTCGCCGTCCGTCCGGTCTTCACCGCGCACCCCACCGAGGCGGCACGTCGCTCGATCCTGTCCAAGCGGCGACGCGTCGCGGAGCTGCTCGAGGCCGACCCCGGCGGCGACGACCGCCGGACCGGCGCGCGCATCGCCGAGATCATCGATCTGCTGTGGCAGACCGACGAGCTGCGGCAGGAGCGACCCGACCCCCTGGACGAGGCACGCGGCGCGGCGTACTACCTCGACGAGCTCATGCTGCACACGGTGGGCGACGTGCTCGAGGAGCTCGCCGACGAGCTAGGGAAGCTCGGCATCGACCTGCCGCCGACGGCACGGCCGCTGCGCTTCGGATCCTGGATCGGCGGCGATCGGGACGGCAACCCCAACGTCACACCCCAGGTGACCTCGGAGGTGCTGGTGCTCCAGCACGGGCACGCCATCCGTGACCTCACGGCGCTGATAGACGCGCTGCTCGAGGACCTCTCACCATCGGTGCGCCTGGTCGGAGCCAGCAGCGAGCTGCTCGAGAGCGTCGCGCGCGACATCGAGGTACTGCCCGAGCTCGACCCGCGCACGCTGCGGATCAACGCCGAGGAGCCCTACCGGCTCAAGGGCCGATGCATCATGCAGCGGCTGGCCAACACGCGCGCCCGTATTGCTGCCGCGCGCCCGCACCAGCCGGGACACGACTACCTGGGCACGACGGAGCTGCTCTCCGATCTGGTGCTGATGCGCGAGTCGCTCGAGCAGCACCGGGGCCAGCTCGCAGCACGCGGCAGGATGGACCGGCTGATCCGCACAGTCGCGACGTTCGGCCTGCATCTCGCCACCCTCGACGTCCGCGAGCATGCCGACGCGCACCACCATGCTCTCGCCCAGCTCTTCGACGGGCTCGGCGAGCTTTCCTGGCGTTACGCCGATCTACCGCGCGAGCACCGGTTCGCCGTACTCAGCAAGGAGCTCGCCGGCCGCCGTCCCCTCTCCCCCGCCCCACCGGACCTCGACGAGGCGGGGAAACGCACGCTCGACGTGTTCACCACTGTGCGTGAGGCCCTCGACCGCTTCGGTTCGGACGTGTGTGAGAGCTACATCGTGTCGATGACGCGAGGCGCCGACGACGTGCTCGCGGCGGTGCTGCTCGGTCGTGAGGCCGGCCTGGTCGATCTTGGCCGCGGTGTCGCGCGAGTGGGTTTCGTCCCGTTGCTCGAGACCGTGGACGAGCTGTCGGTGGCGGGCGACGTCCTGGACCAGCTGCTCAGCGAGCCGTCGTACCGCCGTCTGGTCGCCCTGCGTGGTGATGTGCAGGAAGTGATGCTGGGCTACTCCGACTCCAACAAGGAGGCGGGCATCGCCACGTCGCAGTGGACGATTCACCGCGCTCAGCGTGCGCTGCGCGACGTGGCCGGCCAGCACGGCGTGCGGCTGCGGTTCTTCCACGGCCGCGGTGGCACCGTCGGCCGCGGAGGCGGACCGAGCCACGACGCGATCTTGGCCCAGCCGTGGGGAACACTCGACGGAGAGATCAAGGTCACTGAGCAGGGCGAGGTCATCTCAGACAAGTACGGGCTGCCGGCCCTTGCTAGGGAGAACCTCGAGCTCACGGTCGCGGCCACCCTCGAGGCAACCGTGCTGCACCGCCAGTCCCGCACGAGCGCCGAGACGCTGGCCCGTTGGGACGAGGTCATGGACCTGCTGTCCGAGGCCGCCCACACGAGGTACCGCAACTTCGTCGAGCACCCCGACCTGGCCGACTACTTCGTGCAGTCGACACCGGTTGAGCTGCTGACCGACCTCAACATCGGGTCACGACCAGCCCGTCGCCCGGACAGCGGCACCGCTCTCACGGGCCTTCGGGCGATCCCGTGGGTGTTCGGGTGGACGCAGTCTCGCCAGATCGTTCCGGGCTGGTACGGCGTCGGTGCCGGGCTGGCCGCCGTCCGCGCCGCCGGGCACGGGGACACCCTTGACGAGATGTACGGCGGGTGGCACTTCTTCCGCACGTTCCTCTCCAACGTCGCCATGACGCTGGCCAAGACCGACATGCGGATCGCGGAACACTACGTGTCCTCGCTGACCGACCCCTCGCTGCGGCCGCTGTTCGACCTCGTGCGCGAGGAGCACGTCGCGACGGTGCGCGAGGTGCTGGCCGTGACGGGACAGCAGCAGCTGGTCGGCGACAACCCGTTGCTGGCGCAGACACTGCAGGTGCGCGACGCCTACCTCGACCCGATCTCCTACCTGCAGGTGACCTTGCTGCGACGCGCTCGAGCCACGCGTGCGGCGGGCGCGGAGCTGGAGCCGCAGCTGCGGCAGGCCCTGCTGCTCACCGTCAACGGCATCGCAGCGGGCCTGCGCAACACCGGCTGACCGCACATCACGGTCGGCAGGGAACGCCCTCGCCTGTGAGGGTCCTGATCGCTCAGGCGGGCGGGCCCGGGTGATCGGCGAGGTAGGCGACGAGCCCGGCGCGCGCCTTGCGTCGGACCCCATCGCGGAGAAACGGGGTCCAGCCCAGCAACGTGCCGCTCAGGCCGAGCGCCTGACGCGACCAGCAAGGATCTCAGCGTTCGGGTACGCCGACTGGTCGGTCATCCGGCCACCCTAGGGTGCAGCGGTGCTTCCGCCGTTGCTCCGACGCCTCGCTCCTGCGCGGACCGTGCCCCACACGCGATGGCGGGCGAGCTCTCGCTGGAGGGGCCGCCCGAGCACACTCGCGATCCTCGCCGGGGGCTTGTGGCTGTTCGGTGCCGGTGAGGCGTTTCTCGTCGACGCGGGCATCGGCGTGAGCCCATGGACCGTGCTCGCTCAGGGCGTCGGTACGCGGAGCGGCATCGGCATCGGGACCGCGACCTTTCTGATCAGCGTCGCGGTGCTCCTCCTGTGGGTCCCGTTACGCGAGCGGCCCGGCCTCGGCACCCTGTCGAACGCCGTGATCGTGGCCCTCAGCCTGGGAGTGACGGTCCCGCTGCTGCCGTCACCGGACGCGGCGTTGGGCAAGCTGGCTTTCGTGTTGTTGGGCATCGGCCTCATCGGCGTCGGCAGCGGCCTGTACCTCACGACCGCCATGGGCCCCGGCCCCCGAGACGGTCTGATGACCGGGTTGCACCGACACACCGGCCTGCCGGTCACACCGGTGCGCCTGGCCATCGAGGTGTCCGTGCTCGTCGTGGGTTGGCTGCTCGGCGGCACGGTGGGCATCGGCACCGTGCTGTTCGCACTGCTGGTGGGCCCAGCCGTCGGCTACGGCCTCGCCCTGGTCAGCAGGACTCGCGTCTAGCTCAGCTGTTGAACGTGTTCTGGGCCCGCTCGAGACCGTCGGACACGAGCGCCTGCACGGCGTCGGCCGTGCGGTCGACATCGACCCCGAGGTCCTTGCGCTCGGCGGCGCCGAAGTCGCGCAGCACGTAGGAGGCGGCGTCCATGCGGCCAGGCGGGCGACCGATGCCGAAGCGCACGCGGTGGAACTCGCCGGACCCGAGCGAGCGCCGGAGCGACTTCAGCCCGTTGTGGCCGTTGTCGCCGCCGCCGGTCTTCAGCCGCAGGGCTCCGTAGGGCAGGTCGAGCTCGTCGTGGACGACGACCAGGCGGTCCATCGGCACCTTGAAGAAATCACGCAGCGACGACACCGGACCGCCGGAGTCGTTCATGTGCGACCGGGGCTTGGCCAGCACCACGCGGCGCCCGTCCAGCCGGCCCTCGACGACGTCCGCCCGAGCCTTGTGGGCTTTGAACCGTGCACCCATCCGTTCAGCAAGCAGGTCGACGACCATGAAGCCGACGTTGTGCCGGTTGCCGGCATAACCGTCACCGGGGTTGCCCAGCCCGACGACCAGCCACAGGTCGCTGTCGGGCACCGCAGGATCCGGTGAGTGTCGCCGCCGGAACAGGCTCAGCTGTCCGCCTTCTCACCCTCGGCAGTGGGCGCGCCCTCGGACGAGCCAGCGTCCTCGGCGCCCTCGGCCGAGGCTTCTGCCTGCGCGGCCTGCTCCTCGTCGGTGGCCTCGTGCACGATGCCGACCTCGGCCTCGGCCTCGGCGAGCTCAGCCTCGAGCTCCTCGGCCGTCGTGGCGGCGGTGACGTTGACGACCAAAGCGTCCTCGTCGGTGACGAGCGTGACGCCAGCGGGCAACGCCACGTCCCTGGCGTGGATCTGCGAGCCGACCTGCAGCCCTTCGACCGACACCTCGACGCCCGTGGGGATGTGGGTGGCCTCGGCCTCGACCGTCAGCGTCTGCTGCTCGGTCGTGACGAAGGTGTCAGGAGCCGCCTCGCCCACGACGTGGACGGCGATCTCGACGTTGACCTTCTCCCCGCGGCGCACGACGACCAGGTCGACGTGCTCGATGAAACCCTTGATCGGGTCGCGCTGCACATCCTTGGGCAGGGCCAGCTCGTCGCTGCCGCCGTCGAGGGCCAGGGTGAGCAGCACGTTGGGGGTCTTGAGGGCGAGCATCAGTTCGTGACCTGGCAGCGAGATGTGCCGCGGGTCGGAGCCGTGGCCGTAGAGCACGGCAGGGACCTTGTTCTCCCGACGGATGCGGCGAGCGGCGCCCTTGCCGAACTCGATGCGCGGTTCGGCGGACAAACGGACCTCGGACACGGTGCTCGACTCCTCGTGATGCCTGCGCTTGCGGTGGTCTGGTGCCGGCGCGCGAGCAGGCACAGACGAACTGTGACCACCGCGTCGATGACGGAGCCGAAGGGCTTCCCTCGCCGGGCAACCGCAGCAGTCTAGCCGTGGGGCGGGCGCAGGCCCAAAACGCGTCCCGACCGGTCAGTCCAGCCGCGCCGCGCAGCGCCTGGGCGAGGCTGTCGGCGAGCACCGGGTCGAGCCCGGACCGGCCGCTCGCGGCGCTGATCTCCTCGAACTCCGGTGCCCGGCGACGGCCGACCTCGGCGAGCGAGCGCAGGCGCCGGCGAGGACCTGCAGGACCCCATTCTCGTCCGCCCGGTCTGCGGCCGCCGCGGCCGGATCCATGCGGCGCTGGCCTCGGTCAGGCGTGGCCGTCGAACAGGCTCGTCACCGAGCCGTCATCGAACACCTCACGGATGGCGCGGGCGATGAGGGTCGCGATGGGCAGCACGGTCAGCTTGTCGAAGCGCTGGTCCTCGCCGATAGGCAGCGTGTCGGTGACCACGACCTCGCTCACCCGGGAGTTCTTCAGCAGATCGACCGCGGGCCCGGAGAGCACGGCATGGGTGGACGCGATGATGACGTCGGCAGCACCGGCCTGGAACAGCGCGTCAGCGGCCTTGGTGATCGTGCCACCGGTGTCGATCATGTCGTCCTGAAGGATGCAGACCCGGCCGTCGACCTCACCGACGACCCGGTTGGCCTTGCTCTCGTTGGGCCGGTCGGGGTCGCGTGTCTTGTGGATGAACGCGATCGGGGCCCCACCGAACGTCTCGGACCATCGCTCTGCCAGTCGCAGCCGTCCGGCGTCGGGCGACACGATGGCGACCTGGGACGTGTCGACCCGGCGGCGTACGTACGAGGCGATCAGCGGCAGGGCGTAGAGGTGGTCGACGGGGCCGTCGAAGAAACCTTGGATCTGAGCGGTGTGCAGGTCGACTGCCATCAGCCGGTCGGCACCCGCCGTCTTGAACATGTCGGCCATCAGCCGGGCAGAGATCGGCTCGCGGCCGCGGCCCTTCTTGTCCTGGCGGGCATAGGGGAAGAACGGCACGACCACGGTGATCCGCTTGGCGGACGCGCGCTTGAGCGCGTCGACCATGATGAGCGTCTCCATCACCCAGGTGTTGATGGGCGACGTGCAGCTCTGGATGACGAAGGCGTCGCAACCGCGGACGGACTCCTTGTAGCGGATGTAGATCTCGCCGTTGGCGAAGTCGTAGGCGGTCGTCGGCGTCAGCTCGATGCCGAGGTGCTCGCTGACCGACTCAGCCAGCTCGGGGTGGGCCCGGCCGGAGAAGAGCATCAGCTTCTTCTCGCCCGTGGTCTTGATGAAGCTCATGCGTCCGGCCCCTTGCTGTCGCCCTGCCCATGGTCGTGCTGTTCGCTCGAGTGCTCTCTCGACTCGTCCGGCGCGGTGTCGGTCGTGGCGTCGGCTCGCTCAGCCGCAGCCGCCGTACGGGTGCCGGCGCGTCGTCGCGCGACCCACCCCCGGATGTTGCGCTGCTTGCCGCGCGCCACGGCGAGCTCACCGGCCTCGACACGGTTGGTGATGGCGGAGCCGGCCGCGACGTAGGCGCCATCGGCGATCTCCACGGGCGCCACGAGCACGCTGTTGCTGCCGACGAACGAGTGCTCGCCGACGGCGGTGTGACTCTTGGTGACGCCGTCGTAGTTGGCGAAGATTGTGCCCGCACCGATGTTGGCGCCGGCGCCGATGTCCGCGTCACCGACGTAGGACAGGTGCGGCACCTTCGCGCCCTCGCCCAGCACCGCCTTCTTCATCTCGACGAAGCCGCCGGCCCTGGCGTGGGCACCGAGTCGGGTGCCCGGCCGCAGGTAGGTGTATGGGCCGACGGTGGCGTCGGGGCCGATCACCGCGCCGTACGACGTCGTGTTGCTGATCTCGGCGCGGGCGCCCACCTCGGTGTCGACCAGCTCGGTGTTCGGGCCGATCAGGGCGGCCTGGGCCACGGTCGTCGCACCGCGCAGCAGCGTGTTGGGCTCGAGGGTCACGTCGCGGGCCAGGGTGACGTCGGCGTCGATCCAGGTCGTCTGCGGGTCTCGCACGGTCACGCCGTCGCGCATCCATCGCTCGACGGTGCGGCGGTTGAGCTCGTGGTGCACGTCGGCGAGCTGCACCCGGTCGTTGATGCCCTGGGTCTGCCAGGTGTCGTCAATGTGCAGGGCCCCCACCTGCTTGCCGTCGGAGCTGGCGATGCCGACGACGTCGGTGAGGTAGAGCTCACCCTGCACGTTGTCCGTTCCCAGCCGCCCGAGGGCGTCGGTCAGCGTCGCGACCTCGAAGGCGTAGATGCCGGAGTTGACCTCACGGATCTGGCGCTGCTCGGCGGTCGCGTCCTTCTGCTCGACCACGCCGAGGATGCGGCCGTCGGCGTCGTGCAGCACTCGGCCGTAACCGGTGGGGTCGTCGAAGTCGGCCGTGATGATCGTGACGGCGTTGCCGCTGGCATCGTGCTCGTCGACCAGATGCCGCAGGGTCTCGCCGGTCAGCAGCGGGGTGTCGCCGTAGGTCACGACCACCGTGCCGGTCAGCTGTGGCAGCTCCTGCAGCGCGCAACTGACGGCGTGCCCGGTGCCGAGCTGCTCCTCCTGCACGGCGGTCGCCGCCTTGGGGGCGACCTCGGCGAGGTGCGCCGTGACCTGCTCGCGGCCATGCCCCACGACCACGACGAGGTGCTCAGGATCGAGCGCTGCCGCCGCGGCGACGGCGTGGTGCACCAGGGAGCGGCCACCGACGGGGTGGAGGACCTTGGGGATCGACGACTTCATCCGGGTGCCCTCGCCAGCGGCGAGGACGACAACGGCGGCCGGTCGGGCGGGGCTCACGCGCGGAGCGCTCCTCGGCGAGGCGGTCGGGGGCGCCCCTCACGATACCCGCCGCGGGACGAGGACCCGGCGGCGGCGGCACGTGACGCGTGGGTGGGGGCCGATGCGGACCACGACGGGACAGACAGCAGCTCCCGGACGAGGATTCGAACCTCGATTGGTCGGACCAAAACCGACAGTCCTGCCCTTGGACGATCCGGGAAAGATCTGCACCAGGCTAGACGGTGGCCGTCCGTCGCACCCCCGGCGTCTGCAGCATGATCTCGATGCCGCTCCAGGTGCGACGGCTGGGAGGGCCGGACCTACTCGGTCGTAGGTTACGGTTCAGTAGGTAAGTGTTCCCGAGCTGGACCCGAGGCCTTCTGATGACCCCTGCCGTGGCGACCACCGACGCACCGACCAGCCCGCTGCCGAGCGGCACCATGGGCAGCGAGCAGAAGGGCTGGCTGGAGCAGGCGGCGCTGCTGGCCTTCATCGCCGTGCCGTTCGCCGCCATCGTGCTCGCGATCCCCGTCGCCTGGGGCGGCTGGCTCGGCTGGTCCGACGTGCTGATCGCCTTCGTGATGTACGCCGTCTCCGGTCACGGCATCACCGTCGGGTTCCACCGCTACCTCACGCACGGCTCGTTCAAGGCCAAGCGACCGCTGCGCATCGGGCTCGCCATCGCCGGCAGCCTCGCGATCGAGGGGCCTGCGATCCGGTGGGTCGCCGACCACCGCAAGCACCACAAGTTCAGCGACAAGGAGGGCGACCCGCACTCGCCGTGGCGTTACGGCGAGTCGGTGCCGGCGCTGATCAAGGGCCTGGGACATGCCCACATGGGCTGGCTGTTCGACGTCGAGCAGACACCGCAGCGCCAGTACGCACCTGACCTGCTCGCCGACAAGGACATCGTCCGCGTCAGCAGGGCGTTCCCCGTGATCGCGCTCGCCAGCCTCGTCGTACCACCGGTCCTCGGCGGTCTGCTGACCTGGTCGTGGCACGGCGCGCTGACCGCGTTCTTCTGGGCCAGCCTGGTGCGCATCGGCCTGCTGCACCACGTCACCTGGTCGATCAACTCGATCTGTCACGCGATGGGCGAGCGCCCGTTCGAGAGTCGCGACCGCGCCGGCAACGTCTGGTGGCTCGCCGTGCTCTCGATGGGCGAGTCCTGGCACAACCTGCACCACGCCGACCCGACCTGCGCGCGCACCGGCGTACTGAAGGGCCAGGTCGACTCCGGTGCCCGCGTCATCCAGCTCTTCGAGGCGTGCAACTGGGCGTACGACGTGCGGTGGCCGAGGCAGGACCGCCTCGACGCACGCCGGGCGACCGGATGACGACGCGCGCCGATGGTCAGGTGAGCCGGTCGCGGAAGAAGGCCGCACCCGCTGCCGCCCCCGCGGTCGAGCACGCTCCGAAGCGGGACGGCCGCTCGCGCATGACCGGCAAGCAACGACGCGAGCAGCTGCTCGACATCGGCCGTGCACTGTTCGCGCAGAAGGGGTTCGACGCGACGTCGGTCGAGGAGATCGCACAGAAGGCCGGCGTGTCGAAGCCGGTCGTCTACGAGCACTTCGGCGGCAAGGAGGGCCTGTACGCCGTCGTGGTCGACCGCGAGATGAGCGCCCTGCTCGACGCGATCACCGGCGCACTGATGAGCAGCGGTCACCCGCGTGAGCTGCTCGAGCGCGCCGCCTTCGCCCTGCTCGACTACGTGGAGTCGTCCAGCGATGGCTTCCGCATCCTGGTGCGCGACTCCCCCGTCGCGCAGTCGACCGGGTCCTTCGCCTCACTGATCAGTGACGTCGGCAGCCAGGTCGAGCACATCATGGTCCACCAGTTCAAGTCGCGCGGCCTGGACACGAGGATCGCGCCCATCTACGCGCAGATGCTCGTCGGCATGGTCGCGCTGACCGGTCAGTGGTGGCTCGACGCGCGCAAGCCGAAGAAGGCCGACGTCGCCGCGCACCTGGTCAACCTCGCGTGGAACGGCCTGTCCGGACTGGAAGCCAAGCCCGGCCTGATGGACCCCGACCGCCAGCGCTGACGGCAGCGTCAGCCCCGCACCGACCGCAGGAACCGTTCCAGCACCGGGCCGGCCGTACGCGAGCCGGACACCGCATCCTCGACGAACACCGCAACCGCCAGGTCGCCGCGGATCGCGATCATCCAGCCGTGAGTGCGCGGCGGCGTCTGGGAGCCGAACTCCGCGGTCCCGGTCTTTGCGCTGATCGGCCGGCCGGGCAGGTCGCGCAGGAACCGCCCGCTGCCGACCTCGACGACGCCCCGCATCAGCCCCTGCAGGTCGCGGGCCTCCGCCTGGGTCAGGGTGCTGCTCGGCGGCTCGGCCGCCTGGTCGGCGAGCAGGCGAGGCACGACGGTCTCACCGCGGGCCACCGACGCCGCAACGGCCGCCATGGCCAACGGCGACGCCAGCACCTTGCCCTGCCCGATCATCGACGCCGCGTGCTCCGTCCCGCCGGCCTCGCGCGGCACCGAGCCGAGAAACGCCGGGAGCCCCAGGTCATGGTCGACGCCGAGGCCGAGTGACGCTGCCGCAGTGCTGAGGTCGGCCTGGGCGACGTCGTCGCGGCGGTCGATGAGTGCCGTGTTGCACGAGTTGGCGATCGCGGTCCGGAGCGGGATGCGGCCGAGTGCGCTGGACGGGTAGTCGTCGTAGTTCTTGAAGCGCTTGCCGTCGGCGACGATCGAGGAGGTACAGCGGACCGCCGTCGCAGGTGTGAGCCCGGAACGCAGCAGGGCCAGGGACGTCACCACCTTGAACGTCGAGCCGGGGGGATACCGACCGACCGTTGCGGTCGAGTAGCCCTTGCCGCCCGGTCCGCTCGCCGCGGCGAGGACGTCGCCTGAGGACGGCTGGATCGCGACCAGCGCGCTGGGCGGTCCGACATGGGCCAGTGCGTTCTCGGCTGCTCGTTGGTGGCCCTCGTGCAGCGTGGTCTGCAGGGCGGTGCCGGGCGTCTGCTCGCTGCGGTACAGCACCACGGGCTCGGGGCTGCTCTGCCCTTCGGTGGTCCCTGACGTGGATGGCGTCGCCGTGGGCTGCTGAACCGCGGTCATTTCCACGGTCGTGCCGGGGATGCCGCGCAGCTGGTCGTCGTACCGCTGCTGCAGGCCGGTGAGACCGGCCAGGTCGCCGGCTCGCACCCTGCCGTCGGACTTGCCGATGATCTCGGCGGTGGCCGCACCGACGGTCCCCAGGACGGGGCGCGCGAAGTCGCGGGTGGGCGCGAGCGGCGCTTCGCTGGCCAGTGCGACCGCTCCGTTGATCGCCGCGATGCGGTCGAGGATCGGCCCGGCGTCCTTCTCGCGCAGCGTGATGGCCTCGATGAAAGCCTTGGGCCCGGCCGCCGCCACCCGGCCGGCGAAACCGTCGGCATCGACGTCGACCAGGCGGGCGAGTCTGGTCGCAGACCCGGCGGCGCTGGCCGCGTCGACCTTGGTCTTGTCGATGCCGATGCGGCGGACCGGCCGGTTGGTCACCAGCACCGAGCCGCCGGCACCGAGGATCTCCGCGCGTTGCGGGCTGTCGCGGCGCAGCACGAGGCGCCGGGCGCGGGTCAGGTCGGGGTGCAGCAGCGCGGGGGACCACCGGACCTTCCACACCTCACCGTCGAGGCGCAGCCTTGCCGTCGTGCGGTAGGTCCAGTCCTTCTCGGTGCGGTCGACGTCCCAGGCGACAGCCAGGGTCGCGGTGCGGGAGTCACCGTCTCCCTGCTCGACGTCCCGGACCCGCACGGTCGGCCGCAGACCGCCCATCGCCTCGGTCGCCGTGGCCAGCTGCTGTGCGGCCGCGGCGCGGGTGACGTTGCTGAACCGCACCTTGGCCAGCTTGCCCGACGTGAGGGCGGCGGCCAGCCGCGTCGCCGTCGGCTCTGGGTCGGGCGGCGAGTCACCGCAGGCCGCGACGCCACCGAGCAGCAGGCTCCCGATCAGCAGCGACACCGCCCAGCGACGGACGATCCGCCGGCCGCGCCGCGTCGGAGCGGTGAACGCCGCTGAGTGACCTGTGCGGTTGTCGGTCACGGAGCCCCCGGTTCGGCGTCGGTACGGCGGTCGCGCCGACGAGGGGCACCACTCTGGCCGCGCTTTGTCACACATTGATACCAGGCGGGAGCCCGGGCGGCGGGGAATGTTCGGCGGGGATGTGCGCCCGCTCGTCAGGTCGACGCCTGGGTCGGCTCGAGCAGCTCCAGGCGGTTGCCGTGGGGATCGGCGACGTAGCAGCGGCGGAAGCCAGGGAAGTTGTCGTCCCACTCGACG
>JAVEDJ010000277.1 GCA_030841025.1 Actinomycetota bacterium | reverse complement strand
AGCAGGGTGCCGGCGAGCATGGTGACGCTGACCGGGCCGTCCGGGTGCAGCGTGGTGCGCACCAGGTGCCGGGCCTTGAGCTCGTGGCGGCGGCAGCGGGGGCGAGGTTGTCGGGTGAGCAGCACGGACGCGGGGGCGCCGCGGGCCAGCTCGGTCCGGGCGTGCCGGCGGGCGGCCATCCTCACCGGTCACCGCCGCGTCGATCACCAGCAGGTCGTCCGGCTGCCCGGACACCCGAACGGGTCGGGCTTCTTTTCCATGACTCCACGCTAGCCGCCACGCGGACACAACCCGGCCCAAAAACCCTGTATCCACAAGGGGAATTGGAGTTCATCGGCCCGGTGACTCACGCTCGCGAAATGGGAGAAGCCGCGCTCGAACCCGGGTTTCGACGTCGCAGGCGGCGCCCCCTAGTTGCTCTCGCCGAGCGCGGGCGCGAGCTCCGGTACGTGGTGCGGATCACCCACAGAGCGGCGCCCCGCCAGCAGCGTCGCGGCGCCCAGGGCCACGACCAGGACCGCGATGAGGAACGGCAACTGATCGTCACCGCTCCACTCGGCGATGCGGCTCACGAAGAAGGCGCCCAGGCCGCCGCCGAACCACCGCAGGAAGTTGTAGCCGGCACTGGCGACCGGACGGGGTGCATCGGACACAGACATGGCGGCGCCGGTGTAGAAGGTGTTGAGCAGCCCGCAGCAGGCGCCGACCAGCACCGTCACCGCCGCAACCACTGCGTGTGATCCAAGACCGTCGGCGAGCAGCAACACTGCGAACGCCCCCAGGGCCAGCAACATCGCCGGCACCTCGCCGACGCGTGCGGCGAGCCGCGGTGCCCAGACGACGGAGCTGATGGCGACCAGCAGCCCCCAGCCGAAGAACAGCAGCCCGATCGCCGTGGGGCCCCAGCCGAGCACAAAGGGTGTCCAGGCCAGCACCGTGAAGAAGCCGTAGTTGTAGAAGAAGCCCGACATCGCCACCGTCAGCAGACCGCGATGGCGCAGCGCGCGCAGGGGCGCGCCCAACGACACGCCACTTCGCGTCGGTTCGTCACGTGGGAGCTGCGTAAGACAAAGCACGAGCGCAGCACCCATCAGCACAGCGGTGCCGAAGAACGGCGCCCGCCAGCTGATGTTGCCAAGGGCCGCACCGACGAGCGGGCCGACGGAGATGCCGAGCCCTAGGGCGGCCTCGTACAGCAGGATCGCCGCTGTCTGCCCGCCCGTCGCCGAGCCGACGATGACCGACAGCGCGGTCGCGATGAAGAACGCGTTGCCGGCGCCCCAGAAGGCCCGCAGACCAACGAGCTCGCCGATGGATGTCGAGGTGCCCGACAGCGCAGAGAAGATGACGATGACGGTGAGACCGGTGAGGACCGTGGTCTTGGCGCCGAACCGCGCGGTGAACATGCCGGTCAGCAGCATGACGAAGACCTGCACGAAGATGTAGGAGCTGAACAGCAGCGTCACCTGGCTCGGCGTCGCGTCGAGACCCGCAGCGATCGACTTGAGGATCGGGTCGACCAGCCCGATGCCCATGAAGGCGATCACCGCCGCGAAGGCGGTCACCCACACGGCTCTCGGCTGACCCTTGACGGCGTCCAGCAGGCCGGCCCGGCCGTGCCCAGACGCGGAGTCCGCAGATCCGGTGGTGACGGTGACCTCGGTCATCGATGACTTCTTCCAGGTCGCTGTATCGTACAGATATATCGCTGTATATTACACCCATGCCCCGCACTGCTCCCCCCGCCGCCGGCATCGAGACCGAGCTGCTCATGCTTGCCCGCTGGCTCGAGGCCGTGCAGCGCAGGCAGCGCTATCCGATGGATCGTGCCGCCTACCTGCTGCTGCGTCGGCTGGACGCGCACGGACCCCAGCGCGTCGCAGAGCTCGCCACCGCCCTGGGCCTGGACGGATCGACCGTGACCCGCCAGCTGGCCGCCCTCGACCGGGCCGGGCACATCAGCCGCCGCAGCCATCCGGACGACGCACGCGCAACCGTCGTCGAGCCGACATCAGCCGGGCTGGAGGCCATGGCCTCGCTCCGCGACTACCGCAGGGACCGCATCGCCGGGCACTTCGGCGACTGGACCGAGTCCGAACAGCAAAATCTGCACGACGTGCTCCAGCGGCTGAACGAGGTCCTGCGCCGCGTGGCCGTCGACGGGCCGGGTGACCACCGCCCCTGATCGCAGGAACGGCGCCTAGAGGCCGAGCAGAGAGCGAAGGTGCCGCGGCGGCGGTGAGCCGTGCGCGAGCATCGCGTCGTGGCGTTCGCGTGGTGACCACTGAGGCCGGGCGCTCGCGAGATCGCCCGCGATGTCAGCCATCTCGACGTAGCCCACGTAGTAGGTCGACAGCTGCGCACTCGTCAGCAGGGCACGTCGCCACTTGCCCCCGGCCTCACCCACCTCCTGGTGACCGCGGACTGTCATGAGCTGCATGGCCTCTGCCTCGGTCATACCCCGCGCGTGCACCCGCGCGTCGAGAATGGCGTTGATCGTCATACGGAGCTGCATCTTGAGCTGCTGCATCTGCAAGGCATCAGCCAGTCCGGCATCGCTGCGATACCCGGCCTCGACCATCAGCTGCTCCGCATAGACCGCCCAGCCCTCGACGAACGAGCCGCTCCACAAAGCCTTCCGCACGGGCACCGGCGTCGAGAAGCGCGCGTTGTGGGCGAGCTGCAGCACGTGACCAGGCATCGCCTCGTGCACCGTGAGGTTGTGCAGCATGTGCGCGTTGTACTCACGGAAGAACGACGCCACGCGGTCGCCGGACCACTCCTCCGGGGTAGGGGAGACGGCGAAGTACGTCGGCAGCGGCGTGGTCTCGAGGGGACCCGGCGGGTCGCAGTAGGCGACCGCCACCCCGCGGTGAATCTCCGGCATCACGATGATCTCGACCGGGTCGTCGTAGACGGTCACGAGGTCCTGAGTGCGCACGAAGTCGGCGCACTCGGCCATCGCCTGGCTGCACAACCCGACGATCGTGTCGTTGTCGACGTGCCCGTCGTCGGCGAGCCGGTCCAGCACCCTCCGGACCCGGCCGTTGCTGTCGCCCCGCGCGTCGAGCCGCGCGGCAGTTTCGCTGATCGCATCCTCGATCCGCTCGAGGTCTGCCTCCGCGCGGCTCAGCACGGCGTCTGCATCGCTGTCTGTGTCGAGGGTGAGAGACAGCTTGCGCGAATAGCGCTCGGCACCCAGCCGTGGCTCACCGTGTGCGTCCTCGATGCGGCCACGCAGCCAGGCGATGTGGATGTCGAGTGCCGCCAGCGCTTGCTCGCGCGCCGGCTCGACCTCGCTGCGCAGCGACGGCTCCTTGCCGAGGGCACGTTCCAGCTCGGTCGCGACGAGAGTGCGTGTGCCGACGTACTGACCCACCGCGGTCTCGACGTGCACCCGCGGCATGTCACGAAGCGAACGGCGCGCGGTCTCCAGGGCGGCTGGTACGGCGGCGAGGCGACCCGCCGCGGACCGGAGCCGGTGGCCCAGTGGTGCGAAGTCGCGCACCAGCAGGGTGTAGATCGCCGTGCCGGGGTTGGCCACGAGGGGGTCCCATTCGTGGTCGCGCACCTGCGTGATGTCGAAGCGGAGTGCCGCCAGCCGGTTGCGCAGGATGGCCTGGTCGACCCGCTCGTCGGCGGCGAGCGCGGCCTCGTCCAGCGCATCCAGATCGCCGAGTCGCGAGTCGATCCACCGGACCTCGTCGTCGAGCGCCTCGGCGGACTGGTCGGGCAGCCGGTCGTCGAAGCGGTGGTCGCCCAGCGTCGTGGCCAGATCGGGATGGCGTTGAAGAAGCCCGTCGAGCGTCTCGCGCCCGAGGGCGGCACAGTCGGAGGCGGTCGGTGTCTGCGTCACACTGCCCGACCCTACGAGTCGGGCCCCTCCCGCGTCGGGTGTGGTCCGGTGCCGGGCCGGGCAGTCTCGGCGGCCTGGACCGCCGCGGTATAGCGCCGGATCCGCGCCCGCAGCTCCGCCTCGGGGTCGAGACCCTGGGCGCGTGCCTCGGCGACGAGTGCGAACAGTCGCTCTCCGACAGAGTCGAGGGTCTCGGACCGGTCGTCCTCGACCACCTGGACGCCCGCCTTCTCCGCCCGGTGCATCAGCTTGGCGGCGAGCGCTAGAGCGGGCAGGCCGGCGGGCACTCCTTCGATCGAGGACGTGCGGCCTTTCTCCTGCGCCTTCTGGGTCTCCCAGCGGGCCTCGAGGTCACTGGCATCCACATCGCCGCCGTCGGATGCGAAGACGTGCGGGTGACGGCGGACCAGCTTGTCGACGATGTCGCCGGCGACGTCGTCCACCGTCCACGGCTCGTCAGGGTCCTCTGCGGCGATCCGTGAGTGGAACATCACCTGCAGGAGGAGGTCACCGAGCTCCTCGCGCAGGTGCTGGCGGTCACCGGTCTCGATGGCCTCCAGGGTCTCGTAGGTCTCCTCCACGAGATAGGTCACCAGTGACTCATGCGTCTGATCGGCGTCCCACGGGCAGCCGCCGGGAGAGCGCAGCCGGTCCATGGTTGCTACCAGGTCGAGCAGCCGGGCGCCCGGCAGGTCGTAGGAGCCGGGGAGCACCTCCACGTCGGGCAGGGCGTCGAGCCCGGCACCGTCGAGCAGCAGCGTGCTCAGCTGACGGGTGAAGTCGTCGTCGCCGGCAGGATCCAGGAGGTAGACCACCGGGACGTCCGACGCGACAGCACGTGCGAGCAGGGTCCGGGCGAGCTGGTCGGGCTGCGCGACCTCGACGTCGATGCGAGCGGCCCCGACATAGGGCAGGGCGGGGTGCTGAGGGTCTGCGACGACGACCTGAGCGGTACGCAGCACCGACCACGCATCCCAGGACAGCAGCCCGGGCGCCACCCGCGGGCTCGTGGACAGCAGGACGAGCCGACCTCGGCTCATCGCCGTTCGGTTCCGCAGCCGCGCGCCGTCGCGGTCACTTGCCGTCGAGCTGGGCTGCGGTCCGGGAGAGACCACCGCTGATCTGAGGCTGCACACCACGCTGCGGGTTCCAGGTGCCGTACCGGGGGTTCACCGTGATGTCCATGGACTTGCCGGCGGCGATCAGCGCAGCACTGGCCTGGGTGGCCGCCTCTTGGGAGTTCGGGTCCCCGGGCCCCACGATCTTCGTCACGAGCCGCCCGTAGAGCAACTGGTCACGCACCCACTGGTCGATCAGCGAGGGCGCGAGCACGACCGGGTTCTGTTGCTGCGACAGCGCCACGATGAGGCCCTTGCGCCCGTTGGTGCTCTCCAGGATCTGGTCGCGCTGCCGCGCGACCGCACCCTTGCCGACCCGCACGTCCTCCTTGGCCGCGGCCTGGTCGATGACGCGCGAAAGGATCATGCGCTCGAGGATGCGCAGCTGGGCGTTGGACTTGTCGCCGTCGGGCACAGCGGCGAGGTAGCCCTGCGTCGCCGTCTGCAGCTGCTGGGTCGTGATGGTGTGTCCGTCGACGATCGCGGCGGCACCCAGCTCGTCGGGGTTGCAGGCCGACAGCGAGACGGTGGCCAGCAGTGCTGCGGCCGCGACAGCAAGGCCGCGCCGCAGGCGCGTCGCATGCGTGGAGATCTTCATCAGGGTCCTCGTCCTCATGCTTTCTGTTGCTTGTCTCCGACGGGTGCGCCGTCGAGCAGCACCGCATCGATCAGGTCACGGCACCACCGCAGCAGGTCCACGTCTCGCAACGGCCGACCACCGACCGGCGCGGTCGCCGGAGCCGGCACCAGGATCGTACGTACTGCGGTCTTCACCAGCGAGCCCGGGTAGAGCCGCTGAAGCCTCATTTGCTGGCTCTCCCGCAGGTCGACGGGCCCGAAACGGACGTTGCGTCCGGCAAGGGCTACGTCGGTGAGACCGGCGCTGCGTGCGTGCAGCCGGAAGCGAGCCACCTCGACCAGGTTCGTCACCGGCTCGGGCAGCTCGCCGTAGCGGTCGTCGAGCTCGGCCACGACAGCGGCCAGCTCCTCCTCGTTGGCGACGGACGCGAGCTTGCGGTAGGCCTCGAGGCGCAGCCGCTCCCCCGGGATGTACTCGTGCGGCAGATGCGCGTCGACCGGCAGCTCGACCTTGACCTCGCCGAGCTGCTCCACTGCCTCGCCCTTGAAGTCAGCGACGGCCTCACCGACGAGGCGGACGTACAGGTCGAAGCCCACGGCGGCGATATGCCCGGACTGCTCGCCACCGAGCAGGTTGCCCGCCCCGCGGATCTCGAGGTCCTTCATCGCGACGTACATGCCGGCGCCGAGATCGCTGTGAGCAGCGATGGTGGCGAGCCGGTCATGAGCGTTCTCGGTCAACGGCTTCTCGGGCGGGTAGAGGAAGTACGAGTAGGCGCGCTCGCGACTGCGACCGACCCGCCCGCGCAGCTGGTGCAGCTGGGACAGACCCATGACATCGGCCCGCTCGACGATCAGCGTGTTGGCGTTGGAGATGTCCAGGCCGCTCTCCACGATCGTTGTGCACACCAGGACGTCGTACCGCTTCTCCCAGAAGTCGTTCACGACGGCCTCGAGCGCGTGCTCGTTCATCCGTCCGTGCGCGGTCGCGACCCTCGCGTCCGGCACCAGCTCACGTAGCCGAGCAGCCGCGCGGTCGATCGACTCGACGCGGTTGTGGATGTAGAAGACCTGCCCGTCGCGCAGCAGCTCACGACGGATCGCCGCGCCGATCTGCTTCTCGTCGTAGGCACCGACAAAGGTGAGCACCGGGTGGCGCTCCTCCGGTGGCGTCAGGATCGTGGACATCTCGCGGATGCCCGTGACCGCCATCTCGAGCGTGCGCGGGATCGGCGTCGCCGACATCGTCAGCACGTCGACGTTGGTGCGCATGTGCTTGAGCTGTTCCTTGTGCTCGACGCCGAAGCGCTGCTCCTCGTCGACGATCACGAGTCCGAGGTCCTTGAACCGCACCTCGTTGGACAGGATGCGGTGCGTGCCGATGACGACGTCGAGGCTGCCCTCCGCCAGCCGCGACTTGACCTCCGCGGCCTCCTTGTCGGTCTGGAACCGCGACAGCGCGCCCACGGTGACCGGGAAGCTGGCGTAGCGCTCGGCAAAGGTCGACAGGTGCTGGTTGACCAGCAGCGTCGTCGGCACCAGCACGGCCACCTGCTTGCCGTCCTGCACGGCCTTGAAGGCAGCGCGGACCGCGATCTCGGTCTTGCCGTAGCCGACGTCACCGCAGATCAGCCGGTCCATCGGGATGGTCTGCTCCATGTCGCGCTTGACCTCGTCCACCGCGCCGAGCTGGTCGGGCGTCTCGGTGTAGGGGAACGCGTCCTCGAGCTCGCGCTGCCAGGGCGTGTCCGGTCCGAACGCGAAGCCGGGCGCCGAGGTGCGCGCGGCGTAGAGCCGGATCAGCTCGGCAGCGATCTCCTTGACCGCCTTGCGCGCGCGGCCCTTGGCCTTCTGCCAGTCCGCACCACCCAGGCGGTGCAGGGCGGGCTGTTCGCCGCCGACGTACTTCGTCACCTGGTCGAGCTGGTCGGTCGGCACGAACAGCCGGTCTCCCGGCTGGCCGCGCTTGGACGGTGCGTACTCGATCAGCAGGTACTCGCGCGTCGCGCCCTGCACCGTGCGCTGGATCATCTCGACGTAGCGGCCCACTCCGTGCTGCTCGTGCACGACGTAGTCACCGGTCTTGAGCTGCAGCGGGTCGACGGTGTTGCGTCGCCGGCTCGGCATGCGCCGCTCGCCCTTGGTCGACGGACCCACCTGGCCGAGCAGGTCGGTCTCGGTCAACACCGCGAGACGGCGGCCGTCGCTGACGAACCCGCGGTCGAGACCACCGCACGTCACATGTACGACGGAAGCGTCGGGCGCGAGCTCGATCGTGGCATCGAGACGCGCCGCGACGTCCTCGCCGCGCAGCACCTCGACGAGGCGCTCCGCCGGGCCGTGGCCCTCGGTGACCAGGACGATGCGCCAGCCGTCGCCGGTCCAGCCCTTGATGTCCGCCAGCGCTCGGGCGGTGTCACCCCGGTAGCCATCGACAGCCCTGGCGTCGATGACGGCGCCCTGTCCGGTTGGGGCAGCTTGGTCGCGGTCTGCATCTGGGTCGTCGAGGGAGAACGGCGAAAGCGTCCACCACGGCACACCGTTGGCGGACGCGAGCGTCCGTACCTCGGCCAGGCTGCGATAGGCCGCGGCGCCCAGGTCGATGGGGGTCGCGGCTCCGGCGGCGGCGTTGGCCCAGGACGCCTCGAGGAACTCCTTGCTGGTGGCGAACAGGTCGTGCGCCCGGGTACGTACCCGTTCGGGGTCGCTGACGACGACCAGTGTCCGTTCGGGCATCTGGTCGAGCAGCAGCTCCATGTCGTCCACCAGCACAGGAGCCAACGACTCCATGCCCTCGACCGCGATGCCCTGCGCCATCTTGCCGAACACCTCGGCCAGACCGGGATGCGTCTCGGCGAGATCCGTCGCGCGGGCGCGAACCTCGTCGGTCAGCAGCAGCTCGCGGCACGGCGGCGCCCACAGCCCGTCGGCGGCGGACTCGAGACTGCGCTGGTCGGCAACCTTGAAGTAGCGGATCTCCTCGACGGTGTCGCCCCACAGCTCGAGCCGCAGCGGATGCTCCTCGGTGGGCGGGAAGACGTCGAGGATGCCGCCGCGCACAGCGAAGTCGCCGCGCTTCTCGACCAGGTCGACCCGGCTGTATGCCGCAGCCACCAGGCGGGCGATGACATCGTCGAGGTCGACCTCTTCCCCGGCCTGAACGGCGACCGGCTGGAGCTCGCCGAGCCCCGCGACCATCGGCTGCAGCAGGCTCCTGACCGGTGTCACGACGACCCGCAACGGGGCGCGGTCGGGCTCGTCCTCGGGATGCGCCAGCCGCCGCAGCACCGCGAGGCGCCGGCCCACGGTGTCACTGCGCGGGCTCAACCGCTCGTGGGGCAGCGTCTCCCAGGCCGGGAACGCGGCCACGGACTCGGCAGGGAGCAGGTCGTGCAGGGCAGCGACAAGGCCCTCAGCCTCGCGCTCGGTCGCCGTCACGGCGAGGACCGGGCGCTGGGCCCGGTCGACGAGCGCGGCGAGCACGAAGGGGCGAACGCCGCCGGGCGTGGTCAGGTCGAGATCGGCCTGAGCGCTCGAACGCGCGGCGTCGACCGCCGCCGCGAAAGCGGCGTCGGGTGACGCCGGGTCGAGCAGGACATCGAGGATGCCGGTGAGGCTCACAAGTGCTCCGGGATTGGCAACAGACAGCACGGCAGCCCCGGACCGCGAGGCGGCCGGGGGTGTGATCCCAGACTACGTCGCCCCACCGACTACGGGCCCGAGCGGACTACGTCAGATGACAGTGACCGCGCCGTGAGCGCTTGCCTACGTTCGAAGGATGGAGAGGGGCTCGCCATGACCGGATGGCCGTACACGCGACGCGACACGTCGCCCCCTGCGCTGCGCAGGCCCGTCACCATGCTCTCGGCGCTCGCCGTGTTCATCGCACTGGGTGGTTCGGCAGTCGGCCAGTCGGCCAAAGAGCCCGCCGTGCCCACCTCCGGCAGGAGCGGTGTGTCCTGCGTCACCAACCGACTCGCCTCCCTGGGAGGCGGTCACGGCAACGCAACTGCGGTGAGCAGGACCGGGATCGCCGTCGGCATCACGGACGACGCCCGGCTGCAGTCGCACCCGGTCATGTGGCGGGACGGCAGGGTCACCCGCATCCGCACCAAGCTGGTAGGTGCCGTGCCCGTTGCCGTCAACAAGCACGGTGTCGTGGTCGGCACGGGCTTTGACCGCCGCTCCCAGCTCCCCGTCGGTTGGTACTGGGACGGGCGGGTCAGGCTGCTGCCGACCGATCAGGGTGACACCGCCTTCCCCAGCGCCATCGACGACGCGGGCCGGGTGGTCGGCGCGGTCGCGAGCGACGAGGACCACGCGGACGGGAACGTGGTCGACGACGTGGAGCGCGCCGTGTACTGGCCGTCCGTCCGCAGCCTGCCACGACTTCTCGGTCCGCTGGCCGGTGACGAGGGCGCCCATGCGTTCGCGATCCGCGGCAAGAAGATCGGCGGGGTGTCGGCCGGTGACACGTTCACCCCGGTGGTGTGGGACCTCGCCGGCCGACCGACCGCGCTACGCAGCCACGGTGGTGGCGCCGTCCACGCCTTCACCAACTCGGGCCGACCCGCGGGCGAGGCGGTTCTGGGCGGGGTTGGGCTGCGCGCGGTGATCTGGGACCGCGCCGGCCGGCCACGTCAGCTCGCCGGCGTCGGCGTGGGGTCGGAGAGCACGGTGACCGGCGCCGCCGCAGATCTGCTGACCGGCACCCGGCGGGAGCGTTCCGCCGGCCCTGGTGGCCGACAGACCGCGATGGTCTGGCGCGGGAAGCAGAAGTTCACCCTCCAGCCCCTGCAGACCCTGCGGCCGGGGCGCGGTCCGGCCTTGCGGGGTGTTGGAGCCGTGGGCGCGGCGGCGAGCGTGACGGCCAAGGGCACGGCCATCGTGGGCTACAGCATGGCCGTGCACGACGGCGAGGACCCGTACCTGGTCGTCGCCGCCGACAAGGGGACGGCCACCTTCTCCGACAC
>JAVEDJ010000236.1 GCA_030841025.1 Actinomycetota bacterium | reverse complement strand
CGCGGCGCTCGAGCAGGGCTGGGGACGGGCGCGTGCCCGTCCCCAGCGCGTGCCCGTCCCCAGCCCGTGCCGAGCACTCAGGTCAGGACTCCGGACCCTCCTGCGTCATCAGGTTCCGGCCGTTCCCACCGTCGAGCACGTCCGTCCCGGGCCCGCCGACGAGGGCGTCGGAGCCGTTACCCCCGAAGAGGCTGTCGTCGCCGAGGCCACCGAGCAGCAGGTCGTTGCCGCTGCCACCGCTGACCTTGTCCTCGCCGGCGCCGCCGCACACGACGTCCTCGGAGTTGCCGCCTGCGATGACGTCGTTGCCCCCGAGACCCATGATGACGTCACGCCTGTCGGTGCCGGTGAGGACGTCGTCGCCGTTGGTGCCGCGGATCGTCGGCCGCAGACCCATGCACCGCTCCTGCAGGTCCAGGCCCACGACCAGCGGGTCATGGTCGCTGGAGCGGTACTGGTGTGGTGCGTACAACGCTGGGTCACCCGTGTACTGGTAGGCGAACGACTCGACCGCGTTGATGTTCCAGTGCGCGACGTCGGTGACCTTTGCGGTCAGGGCAGGAGTCGCCATGGCGTGGTCGAGCGAGCCCGAGAGCTGATCGAAGACGTAGCTGTAGCGCGCACCGTCGTACGTCGAGCCCAGGTCCGTGAACCCGGCCTGGCGCAGCACCTCGACCGGGTCCTCCTGGGTGTAGGAGTTCAGGTCACCGAGCACCAAGACGTCCTGGTCGTGGGTGTCCTGGCGGAGCTTCTCGGTGAAGGTGGCGAGCGATGCCGCCTGCCGCTTGCGGTCACCGTTCCACTCGCCCTGTCCGTCGCCGCTGTCGACGTTGTCGCCGGTGGGGGCGCCCGGGCTCTTGGACTTGAAGTGGTTGGCCACCACGGTGAACCGGTCGCCGTCCTTCGCGAACGTCTGGGCAATCGGCTCGCGGGCGTTGAACCAGACGCCCTCGTCGATGAGCCCGACCGGGTCTCCGACCGGCTGGACGACACCCTTCTGGTAGATGATCGCGCTGCGGATCACGTCACGGTCGACCGTGAGCAGCTCGGCCGGCAGTGGCGAGTAGCTCCACTTGTCATGGCCGGCAGCCGTGTTCAGCCGGTGGACCAGGTCGGCGAGCGCCTGGTCCGGCGTGCCGTCGCCGTAACCGGTGGAGTTGGTGTCCTCGACCTCCATCAGGGTGACGACGTCGGCACCGAGCGCCTCGATCGCCGTCACGATCTTGGCGGCCTGCTTCTCGAGCTGCGCGGGCGTCCGAGCTCCACGCGCGTCCGGACCGCTGAGCGTCAGGAAGTAGTTGAGGACGTTGAAGGCGCCGATCCGCACGTCGCCGCCGACGGCGTCCGGCTGGGAGGGGCGGGTGTTCTGCGGACCGAAGGTGCCCTCGGCCGAGCCGTCGGACGGCTGCAGCCGCCAGGAGCCGAAGCCGAACCCGAGCACCACCGGCGCCGTGAAGTCGAGCTGGTCACCCACGCGCACCGGGGTGCCCGCACTGAGGTAGGGGCGGTTGGTCGCACTCCGGCTGGCGTTCGACCCGTCGTCGAGCAGGATGCGCCGCAGCGCGTTGTCCTCGGCGACCTTGCGCGCCGCGTCGGTGCCGGGGCGGGCCAGCTCGGTGGGCTGGACCAGCAGGCCGCCCTCGGAGAGGGTCAGCTCGCCGAACCTTGTCAGCCCGAACACCTCGCTGACGGTGAGGCTGTCGGCCGGAGCCACCAGCATGCCCTCGAACTTCTCCCTGGCGGCGTTGTCGGCCGGCAGGTCGAGTGCGGCCGCCGACGGCAGGTCGGCCGCCGAGCCCGCGGCGCAGACCTGGGTGTCCTCGCGGGAGGTGATCTGGGTCTGGCCGAAGTTCTCGACCACGCCACCGGTCACGGCGACCGTGTCGCCGAGGCTGACGGAGACGGGGCTCTCGACGAACACGCCGTCTGACGTCGCGGCGTCACCGTCACCGTCGGCGTCCTGCAGGTAGAAGCCGCCAAGACCGGCCAGGTCGCCTACGACCACGCCCTCGACGGTGACCTGGCCGCCGGCCAGGGGGGAGCTGGGACCGCTGCCCTGCACCTCGCCGATCTCGTCGGTGACCGGGACGTCGCACGGCTGGTCACGCGGTGGCGTGACATCCAGCGGAGGGTTCAGCTCGTTTCGGGTGGCAGCTGCTTCCGGTTGCCACTCGTAGTTCCCCGAAGCCGGGTCGAGTCGTCTGGACAGCGAGTTGCCGGCCGGGCCGGCGCCTGGCTCGGACTGTCCGATGTCGGTGCTCGTGGTCCCGATCGCCGGGCCGTCAGTGGCCGCGAACGAGCCCTCGTAGGAGAGGAGCTCGACCGACCGACCACCGTCGTCGACCAGCGCCAAGCCGTCCGGTGAGCCGTTCTGGATGCCGGAGGAGGGGCCGGGCACCACGGCTACAGCAGCGGTGCCGCCGGGTGCCACCGTGACGGCCGGCAGAGGGAGGGCCGCGTAGCTCGCGCCGCCGGCGCCGTTGTAGAGCACGATGCTCCACCCCGCGGTGCTCGCGCCTGGTGGCACCTGCACCTCGACGAACTCGCCGACGTCCGCGCCGCCGTTGTCGTAGTGGATCTCCGAGATGAAGGGAGCGGTCGGCGGTGCGGCGGTAGCCGTGGCAGCCGAGAGCAGGGAGCTGGCGGCGATGGCCGCCACGACGCTGATGGCGCCGAGTGCTCGCGATCGGGATGGGCGCACGTGGGTGTCCTGTCGCAGGAGATCGGGTCATCGCGCACCTTATGTGGCTAAGCGCCCATTTCGGGAGACCTGCGGATCACCAGAAAACGACGATCGGGCGAATTGACGCCGACCGGACGCTCAAGGAGCGGACAGACGCCGCAGCGCTCCCACCGCGACGTCGTGGTCGGTGGTCAGCCAGAACGGTGGCAGGGAGGTGCGCAGGAAGCCGGCGTACCGCGCCGTTGCGAGCCGCGAGTCGAGAACCGCAACCACGCCGCGGTCCGAGGCACGGCGGATCAACCGACCGGCGCCCTGTGCGAGATGCAGGGCCGCGTGCGTTGCCGACACAGACATGAACCCGTTGCCACCCGCGTCGTCCACGGCCTGCGCGCGGGCAGACATCAGCGGGTCGTCGGGCCGGGGGAACGGGATGCGATCGATCACGACGAGCTGGCACGCCTCCCCCGGGACGTCGACGCCCTGCCACAGCGACAGCGTCCCGAACAGGCAGGTCGGCGCGTCATCGGCGAACCGCCGCACGAGGGTGGCCGTGCGTTCCTCGCCCTGGCACAGCACCGGCACGTCGAGCCGTTCGCGCATCGCCTCCGCCGCAGCCTCGGCAGCACGCATGGACGAGAACAGTCCCAAGGTGCGACCGCCCGCTGCCTCGATCAGCGCGGCCAGCTCGTCGGTCGCGGCGGGCGAGGCGCCGTCGCGTCCGGGCGGCGGGAGCCGCCGGGCGACGTACAGGATGCCCTGCCGGCCGTAGTCGAACGGCGATCCGACGTCGAGCGCCGTCCAGGTCGGTGCGTCGTCGCCGGCGAGCCCCATCTGCCGGGCGATGGGGTCGAAGCTGCCGCCCAGCTCGAGCGTCGCGCTGGTGAGCACGACAGTGCGCTCGCCGAAGAGGGCCTCACGCAGCAGCCCGTTGACGGCGAGCGGGGCGACCCGGATCGTTGCGCCGCGCTGCGGCCGGCGATCACGGCTGACCCAGGTGACGTCGTACGGCGAGTGCCCGGCGATCCGCTCGGCGGTGTCGTAGACCGCCGAGACTGCAGCATGCGCCACCTTGCGGGCCCCGTCGTCGGCCTCCTTCACCCGCGACAGCTCGGAGGTCACAGCACGAGCGGCGTCGCGCACCAGCGCGACAGCGCTCGCCAGTACCTCCGGCATGTCGACGATGCGCCCCTCGTCGACGCTCTCCAACGCCGTCTCGAGCGCCGCCCCCGCATCGACGAGGTCGTCGGTGTTGTCGACCAGCCGACGCGCCCGTGCGGCGGCCCGCTCCACCATCACGGCGGTCAGCTCGTCGGTCGCCACCCCCGTCACCCGGTCGACGAGCTCGTGCGCCTCGTCGACCACGACGACGTCGTGCTCGGGCAGCACCACGAAGCTCTCGAGGGCGTCGATGGCCAGCATGGCGTGGTTGGTCACCACGATCTCCGCCTCGCCGGCCCGGCCGCGGGCGAGCTCGGCGAAGCACTCAGCGCCGTACGGGCACTTGGCCGCACCCAGGCACTCCCGCGCGCTCACGCTGACCTGACGCCACGCTCGGTCGGCTACCCCGGGGTCGAGCTCGTCACGGTCACCGGTGGCGGTCTCGTCGGCCCACCCGCGCAGCCGTACGACGTCGCGGCCCAGGGCGGTCGTCGGCGACGGGTCGAACAGTGCGTCCTCGGCGTCGTCGGGCATGCCGCCGAGCACCTTGTTCTTGCAGAGATAGTTGGCTCGACCCTTCAAGATCGCGTAGGACGGGCGACGGCCGAGGAGCGGTTCCACGGCATCGACCAGGGTCGGCAGGTCTCGCTCGACGATCTGGTTCTGCAGCGCGATGGTCGCTGTCGCCACCACGACGGCCTCGTCCGACTCGTCGCGGTGCAGCAGCGCCGGTACGAGGTAGGCCAACGACTTGCCGGTACCGGTGCCGGCCTGCACGAGCAGGTGCTCACCATCGTGCATCGAAGCGGCCACTGCGTCGGCCATCTCCACCTGACCCGGCCGCTCCGTGCCGCCGACCGCTTCGACGGCGGCAGCCAACAGCTCCCGCAGCGTGGGACGCGGGACGTCGGAGCTGGCTGGGGCGGGGCTGGCGGGCACGGGGGTCGACGGTATCCGAGATCGGGTCGGTCTTCGTTCTGTCGCTGCCGGTTGTCCACAGCTGGACGTCGGAAGTCCTTGTGGATAAAGGAGTTCTGCGGATTCCGGCAGAGGGGTTGTGTCCGGGGTCGTGGCTAGCTTTGGGGTCATGCAGGAAGACCGTGACCCACTCCACGACGGCGGCGCCGCCGTGTGGCCCGAGCTCGAGGCGCTGCGTGCTGCCTCCGCTCGGGTCGCCGCCGTGCAGGCCGATCAGCTGCTGGTCGCGGCCAGGTTCGCGGCCCGGGTGCGGGCCGAGGCCCGGCTCGAGCTGGCGTCCGGGGCACGGGTGTCCGGACGGCCCGATGACGAGGTGGTGATCGACTCGGCGGTCATCGGCGAGGTGACG
>JAVEDJ010000233.1 GCA_030841025.1 Actinomycetota bacterium | reverse complement strand
CTTCGCAGGATCACCTCGACCGCCGAGCAGGCCATCGGCGGGTGCGAGGCGGCCAGCATCAGCATGATGACGAAAAATGGGCCAGTCCCCTGCGGCGCCACCGACGTCCTAGCGGATGAAGGTGATCAGATCCAGTATGACGAAGCCGAAGGTCCGTGCATGGACGCCGCCCTGCTGGAGCAGTGGGTCTCCACCCCTGACCTGGGCGTGGATCCGCGTTGGCCCCGGTCGGCATCCCGCTTGTCGCACGAGCTGGGCGTGCAGAGCATGTTCTCCTGCCGCATGACCCTGGACGCGGCGCCTAACAAGACGCTGGGCGGCCTCAATCTCTATGCGACGACGCCGCATGCGTTCACCACACAGGACCAGATGCTCGCCATCCTGCTGTCTTCCCTCGGCGCTGTGGTGGTCGATGCCTCCCGGCAACAGGAGCAGTTGCGTGCCGCCATCGCCTCCCGGCAGGTAATCGGTGAGGCAATCGGGATTCTCCGCGCGCAAACGAACGTGAGCAGTGAGCAGGCGTTCGAGATGTTGAGCCGGGCATCCCAGCGCACCAACGTCAAACTCCGCGATCTTGCTCAACAGATCGCCGACGGCTCCCGTACCGGCGGCGAACCGCATCTCGACGGTCCGGACAGGCACTAGCCGAGCCGGTCCAGCGACGTTCCTGCTCGGCCGAGTTGTGCCGCGCCGGCGTCGCGCCGATGCCTTTGCGCCAGTCTTGGCGGGCGGACGGCATCGGACCTGCGGTGGGGGTGCTGCCAGAGCGCCAGGACAACACTTTGGACTACATTGCCCGGCCATCCTCGGTCACAGGATTGGTCACACGACCCTCCGGGTCACCGGGCGAAATCGCAAAGATCAGTTGGAGCACACGCTGGTATCACCGCTCCGCATGAGAGGACTGGAGGCAGCCGTGAGCGCTGAGCCGATCCGCAAGGAAGCCACCGGACGGTACGTAGTCGTTGTTGACGTCGCTGCACCGGGGGAGCGACGAAAGCAGTTGAAGCGCCGGTTCGCGACGTACCGCGAGGCCCGGGTCTGGCTTGGGCGCACGCGCTCTCAAGTCGGGGCCGGCTCGTTTGTCCGGCCGCAGCGGATGACGCTCGCCCAGTGGGTTGACGAGTGGCTCCCCGTCCTGCGTACCCAGGTGCGGCGCCAGACGTACGACAGCTACGAGCGCAACCTACGGCTGCACGTGCTCCCCACTCTCGGCGCCCGGCCTCTGCAATCGATCAAGGCGGCCGAGCTCACAACGCTGTACGCCCGGCTTCTGGTAAGCGGTCGGGTAGACCATCGGGGCGGAGAAGGGCTCTCCGGGCGCTCCGTGGCGTACCTGGCAACCATCCTCGGCAAGTGCCTGGAGGCCGCTGTGCGCGGGAACCTCATCGCCAGCAACCCGGCCCGGCGAGCAGAGGTCCCGAAGGCGAGCGCTTCCGCAACTCGCCACGAACAGATGCGGACGTGGACGCAGCAGCAGCTCGCGCACTTCCTCCAAGTCACACGCGGACATCAGCACTGGGTCGCGTGGCTGCTGCTGGCCACCACCGGACTGCGCCGCGGTGAGGCCCTCGGGCTTGCCTGGTCCTCGGTGGACCTCGAAGCCGGCCGCATGTCAGTGAGCCGGACGCTGGTCGATCTCGACGGCGACGAACCAGTGTGGTCGGACCCGAAGACTGCCCGCGGCCGGCGGTCGATCGCGCTCGACCCCAGCACGGTCGCAGCCTTGCGAACGGTGAGAGTTGCCCAGGCACAGCAGCGCCTGCTCGTGGGCGCTGGCTACGTGGACCACAATCTGGTCTTCGCGCGGCCCGACGGCCGGCCGTGGCACCCGGAGCGCTTCTCCCGCACTTTTGGCGAGCAAGTCGCCCGCCACGGCCTCCCCGCTCTTTCGGTCCACGGTCTGCGGCACTCCTGGGCAACATTGGCGCTTGGTTCAGGAGTGCACCCGAAGGTTGTCCAGGAACGACTGGGTCACTCGACCATCGGGATCACCCTCGATGTCTACAGCCACGTCATGCCGTCCATGGAGACCGACGCTGCCGATCGTGTCGCGGCTCTCATCCTCGGGAGCCCGTTGTGACGTGCCCTCGTTCTTGCTCGCCGGCCGGATAACAGCCGTGGAGGAGGAGCCAGAAGATGACTTGTGACCAATCGGTGACCAGAGCAGTCTCTGACCCCCGAATCACAACAGCCGCAGATGCTGTGACCTGCGCCTTTACGGATCGATCTCTGTGTCCGAGGGGGGACTTGAACCCCCATGCCCGGTAAAGGGCACTAGCACCTCAAGCTAGCGCGTCTGCCAATTCCGCCACCCGGACGAGGTGCCTGAAAACCGGCATGCCGACCCTCAGTGCGCGCCAACACTAGCAAACCGTGCGCGCCCACCCCGCACCCATCGGGCGTGCCCACTGGGGCAGGATGGACATCCCAGCGCGACCCCTCAGGAGGCACCGTGGCGGACGTCGCCCCCAGCGCTCAGACCAGTGGCCAGAACGAGGTGGTCGAGCTGGCGCGCGACCTCATCCGCATCGACTCCTCCAACTACGGCGACGGCAGCGGGCCGGGGGAGCGGGAGGCGGCGGAGTACGTCGCCGGCAAGCTGGCCGAGGTGGGGCTGGAGCCCGACGTCTTCGAGTCCGCCGACCGGCGCACGAGTGTCGTGGTCCGGTGGGAGGGCGAGGACCGCAGCAGGCCCGGACTGCTCGTCCACGGACACCTCGACGTCGTACCCGCGGAGGCATCCGACTGGACGCACCACCCGTTCGCCGGGGAGATCGCCGACGACTGCCTGTGGGGCCGAGGCGCCGTCGACATGAAGGACATGGACGCCATGACGCTCGCCCTGGTGCGCGACTGGCGTCGGCAGGGACGCAAGCCGCCGCGCGACGTCGTACTCGCCTTCCTCGCCGACGAGGAAGCGGGCGGCAAGTACGGAGCGCACTGGCTGGTCGACAACCAGCCGCAGCTGTTCGAGGGGGTGACCGAGGCGGTCAGCGAGGTGGGCGGCTTCTCGTTCACCCTGCCGGGCGGTGAGCGTGCCTACCTCATCGAGACCGCGCAGAAGGGCATCCAGTGGCTGCGCCTGGTGGCCAAGGGCCGGGCGGGTCACGGGTCGATGGTCGCCGACGACAACGCCATCGTGACGATCGCCGAGGCGGTTGCGCGCATCGGGCGGTACGAGTGGCCGATCCGGATGACCGACACGGTGCAGCGCTTCCTCGAGGAGATGACCGAGGCGCTCGGCATCGAGTTCGACCCCATGGACCCCGAGCCTGCGCTGGCCAAGCTCGGCACGCTGTCGCGCATCGTGGGTGCGACGCTGCGCAACAGCGCCAACCCGACGATGCTCAAGGGCGGCTACAAGCACAACGTCATCCCGCAGACGGCGGAGGCGTTCATCGACTGCCGCTTCCTGCCCGGCTTCGAGGACGAGCTGCTCTCGACCATCGACGAGCTGATCGGTCCGGACGTCACTCGTGAAGCAATGGTCCAGGACATCGCGCTCGAGACATCGTTCGACGGCCCGTTGGTGGAGGCGATGGTCGGCGCGCTGCAGGCCGAGGACCCCGGCTCACGCGCGATCCCCTACTGCCTCTCCGGCGGCACCGACAACAAGTCGTTCAAGCTGTTGGGCATCCGCGGCTTCGGGTTCGCCCCGCTACGGCTGCCTGCCGAGCTCGACTTCACCGGCATGTTCCACGGCATCGACGAGCGCGTACCGGTCGACTCGCTCAAGTTCGGCGTCCGGGTGCTCGACCGCTTCCTCACCGCGAGCT
>JAVEDJ010000213.1 GCA_030841025.1 Actinomycetota bacterium | reverse complement strand
GCCTCGCGCTGCTCGACCGGTCCGTGTCGCTGTCCGCGTTGCTCGAGCGGCGCGGCCTGGTGCTGCGCAGCGACCTGTTGCGGGCCTGGGCGCACTGGATCACGCCGGAGTTCGAGCCGCGCCGCTTCGACACCCGCTTCTTCGTCGCCGCCGTCCCCCGGGGGCAGCGCGCCCGGCACATCAGTGGGGAGGCCGACCTCGCGGTGTGGCTGCCCGTTGCCGACGTGATCCGGCGTGTGGGGGCGGGCGAGCTCGGCATGCTGCCGCCGACCATCATCGCCCTGCGCGAGCTGGCCGCTTACGACTCGCTGGCGGAGGTGCTCGCTGCCCAGCCACGGGTCTTCCCGGTGCAGCCGCGCCCCGTCGTCGTCGGCGACGACGTAGGCCTGGTCGTGGACGGCCCGGACGGTGAGGTCTTCGCCGAGGACCTCGTGCGAGCCCGGTCATGACGGTCACGCTGCCCGCCTGGTGCACGCTGATCCGGGCCGACAACCCGAGCCCGATGACGCTGGAGGGCACCAACACCTACGTGATGCGAGCACCGGGTGCGGCCGCCGCCGTGGTCGTCGACCCCGGACCGCTCGACGAGCAGCACCTGCAGGCCGTGGCGGCCCTGGGACCGGTCGAGCTGATCCTGCTCACGCACGGACACCCGGACCACGCCGAAGGCGCGCACCTGCTCCGCGAGATGACCTCGGCGCCGATCGCCGCGGCCGACGCGCGGCTGACCGTCGCGGCCGACCCGTTGCGCGACGGTCAACGGATTCAGGGGGCCGGCGGCCTGCGGCTACGGGTGGTGACGACACCGGGGCACACGTCCGACTCCGTGAGCTTCTCCGTCGAGGACGACGTCCCGGCGCTGCTGACCGGCGACACGATCCTCGGTCGCGGTACGACCGTGGTGGCGCACCCCGACGGGCGACTTGGTCCCTATCTCGACTCGCTGACGCGCATCCGTGACCTCCCGCAGCGCCCGGTGCTGCTGCTGCCCGGCCACGGACCGGTCGGCCCGGACGCTGCGGCGGTGGCGAGTGACTACCTGGCTCACCGCGAGCAGCGGCTCGCGCAGGTGCGTGCAGCCCGGGCCGCCGGTGCGGCGAGCGCCCGCGACGTCGTACGCGTCGTCTACGCCGACGTCGACCCGGTGCTGTGGGCGGCCGCCGAGCTCTCGGTGCGCGCCCAGCTCGACTACCTGGACCAGCCCCAACCTCCACCCTCGCCCTAGAACAGCGAAGTCGACCTCAGCCGGCGCGGCGGGACAGGCGCTCGACGTCGAGGATCACGACGGCGCGCGCCTCGAGCCGCAGGAAGCCGCGACTGGCGAAGTCGGCGAGGGCCTTGTTGACCGTCTCGCGCGACGCACCGACGAGCTGGGCGAGCTCCTCCTGCGTGAGGTCGTGGGTCACCCGCACCCCGTCGTCGGTCGGCACGCCGAAGCGACGGGCCAGGTCGAGCAGCTGCTTGGCGACGCGGCCGGGGACGTCGCTGAAGACCAGGTCGGCCATCGCCTCGTTGGTGCGCCGCAGCCGGCGGGCCAGGGCGCCGAGCAGCTGTGCCGCCACCTCCGGGCGCCCCGTCAGCCAGGGCTGCAGGTCGTCGTGCCCGAGGCCGATCAGCGTCGAGTCGGTCACCGCGGTGGCCGTGGCGGTACGCGGGCCGGGGTCGAAGAGGGAGAGCTCGCCGAACATCTCACCGGGACCGAGGACGGCGAGCAGGTTCTCGCGCCCGTCGGGAGAGGTGCGACCGAGCTTGATCTTGCCGTGGGTCACGACGTAGAGCCGGTCGCCGGGATCGCCCTCGTCGAACAAGGTCTGGCCCCGCGGCACATTGACCTCGTTCATGGTCGCCCGGAGTGCGGCCGAGGCGTCGTCGTCGAGAGCCGCGAACAGTGGTGCTTTGCTCAGGCCCTCGTCCGCCTGCTGATCCACGCCGCTCCTCCCAGCTGCCGTCCAGACGCTCCGAACGCGTCCGACACCAGTGTGCCGTACCCCACATCGCGCGGCATGCTCAGGCGGTGCGCTGCTGCGGCAGCGGGAGGGCGCACAGCGCCAGCGACGGGACCTCGCGGTAGCGCGAGATCAGCTCGCCCGTCGCCGCGTCCAGCCGCTGGTGCAGACAGTGGCGGTAGGACGAGAGCTCCTGCTCGGCCTCGGTCAGCCGGCTGGCGAGGCGCTCGCCGTCGTCGGGGTCGCCGGTCACGGTCGTCTCCCACAGCGCCGTGAGGTCGGGCAGTGGCGGCGCGCCGTCGGGGATGGCGACGGGCAGCATCGCGAGCCGGCGGCTGCCCCGCGCATGGTTGTGCAGGACACCGCGCAGCCGGTCGAGCGCTGCCTGGTCGCCCGGTGCGATCACCGAGTCCAGCCGCGCCTGCAGGATGCGCCGCCAGTAGGAGACGCGGGTCTCCTCTTCCGCGAGCTGCTGCCGGTAGCCACGCAGCTCGGACAGGGTCAGGTGCGCGAGCTCGGGGGCCCGGCTGGGCTCCGGCCGGATCCTGGCCGGTCGTCGGCCATCGGACCGGCTGCCTGCTGCCTGCGCGGTGATCACATCAACCCTTTCGTGGCTGTTGGCTGCCGGTCCGTGCCTCGGCTACAGGGCGTGATCGTCGGCCTCAGCCGTCCGCTTGAGACACCGTCACCCGTACGGTGGACGGCCGCCCGGGGACCGTACGCTTGCCGCGTGTCCCCGCCACGCCAATCGGCCCAGCAGCCGGTCGCGCCGACCGAGCCGGTCGCGTCGTCGCAATCCCAGCTCGCGCTGACCCGCCGGGCGCGGCGCATCAACCGGATCCTCGCGGACACCTATCCGGACGCCCACTGCGAGCTCGACTTCGGCACGCCCCTCGAGCTCGTGGTCGCCACCATCCTGTCGGCCCAGTGCACCGATGCGCGCGTCAACCTCGTGACCCCGACGCTGTTTGCCACCTACCGCACCGCGGCCGACTACGCCGGTGCCGACCGGGCCGAGCTCGAGGTCCTGATCCAGCCGACCGGCTTCTTCCGGGCCAAGACCAACTCACTGATCGGGCTGGGCCAGGCGCTGGTCGAGCGGTACGACGGGGAGGTGCCGGACCGGCTCGAACAGCTCGTCACGCTGCCCGGTGTCGGGCGCAAGACGGCCAACGTCGTACTCGGCAACGCGTTCGGCAAGCCCGGCATCACCGTCGACACCCACTTCGGCCGGCTGGCCCGGCGGTTCGGCTGGACCACCGAGACCGACCCCGACAAGGTCGAGGCGGAGGTCGGCGCGCTGTTCCCGCGGCGGGACTGGACCATGCTCAGCCACCGGCTGATCTGGCACGGCCGACGGATCTGCCACTCGCGCAAGCCGGCGTGCGGCGCCTGCCCGATCGCGGCACTCTGCCCGTCCTACGGAGAGGGAGAGACCGACCCGGTGAAGGCCGCCCTGCTGGTCAAGACGCCGACCCAGGTTGCGGCGTCGGCGTGACCGGTAGGCAGGGACGGGCCATCGCGATGCTGGTCGCTGCTGTCACCCTGCTCGCCGGCTGCGGCGGCAGCGCGGGTAGCGCGGG
>JAVEDJ010000193.1 GCA_030841025.1 Actinomycetota bacterium | reverse complement strand
GCAGCGGCACCGCGAGGACACCCACGAGCAGGACGAACGCCACGGCGGCGATGAGGCCCGCGATCTCTCCAGCCGACATGCATTCGACCCTACCGTGATGGTCCAAGCCTGCTGACATCACTTCCGCACCCTGGACTTGGGGCGGCCGATGCTCGGCTGTTGGCACGAAACGGGAGTCGGCGCATCTGTGGACGGTGCGGGCACAGTCGCGCCGACGCGCCCCGGATGCGCTGACGGTCCAGCACACCGATCACAGAGCACCGATGGGTGACTTCGGCGGGTCCAATACGCCACCGCGCAAGGCAGCTCAGGCCCCGCGGATCAGGGCCCGGAGCTTGTCCCAGAGGTCGGCCAGCCGCGCCTCCGCGCCGTACCGCGTGGGCTTGTAATAGGTCCGCGCGGCCACCGCGTCCGGCGCGTACTGCTGCGCCGCCACGCCGCCCGGCTCGTCGTGGGGGTAGCGGTAACCGCGGCCGTGACCGATCTGCTGCGCGCCGCGGTAGTGGGCGTCACGCAGGTACGACGGGACCGGTCCGGCCAGGCCGCGGCGTACGTCGTCGAGGGCCGCGTCCACGGCCATGATCACTGCGTTGGACTTCGGGGCCAGGGCGAGGTGGATGACCGCCTGCGCCAGGTTGAGGCGCCCCTCGGGCATGCCGATCAGCGCCACCGCCTCGGCTGCCGCCACCGCGACGGGCAGCGCGGCGGGGTCGGCCAGGCCGACGTCCTCCGAGGCCAGGATCACCAGCCGGCGGGCGATGAACCGCGGGTCCTCCCCCGCCTCGATCATGCGAGCGAGGTAGTGCAGTGCGGCGTCCACGTCGGAACCGCGGATGGACTTGATGAAGGCCGAGACAACGTCGTAGTGCTGGTCGCCGTCGCGGTCGTAGCGCAGCGCCGCCCGGTCGACAGCGGTTTCGAGCGTCGAGACGTCCAGCTCGGTGCCGCCGACCGCGAGCACCGCTCCGGCGCCGGCCTCGAGCGCCGTCAGCGCCCGCCGCGCGTCACCACCGGCCACCCGCAGCAGGTGGGCCATCGCCTCCTCGGTCACCGACACCGAGCCGGCGAGGCCGCGCTCGTCCACCACCGCGCGGCGTACGACCTCGGCCACGCCCGCGTCGTCCAGCGGCGCCAGCGTCAGCAGCAGCGACCGCGACAGCAGCGGCGACACGATGGAGAAGTAAGGGTTCTCGGTGGTCGCGGCCACCAGCGTGACCCAGCGATTCTCGACGGCCGGCAGCAGCGCGTCCTGCTGGGTCTTGGAGAAGCGGTGCACCTCGTCGATGAACAGCACCGTCTCGCGTCCGGACATGCCGGTACGACGGCGCGCCTCCTGCACGACCGCGCGTACCTCCTTGACACCGGCGTTGACCGCGGACAGCTCGGTGAACGACCGTCCCGTCGCGGAGGAGACAAGGTAGGCCAGGGTGGTCTTGCCGGTGCCCGGTGGACCCCACAGGATCACCGACGCCGGGCCGGCCACTCCCCCGTCGCCGTCGACCAGCCGGCGCAGCGGTGACCCGGCGACGAGCAGGTGGTCTTGCCCCACGACCTCGTCGAGCGTCCGCGGGCGCATCCGCACCGCGAGGGGTGCGCGCTCGGCTGCGCCCTCGTCGGCCGCCGACTCGAACAGGTCCACGACGACGACCGTACTGGGACCGAGCGCGTCCGCCGGACCACCCGGCCTGCGCTCCTGTCGTCCGGGGTCGGGCCGGCTCCCCTGCGGCCCGTCCCCAACTGCATGATCAATGCCCGCAGAGGAGCCGCGTGACCTGCATTTTTCTGCGCCCCGTCCCTTGCTGCATGATCAACGGCGAAGGAGCGTCAGCGCGGGGGGTCGGCGGGGTCCGGGTCCGGGGGTGGAGGCGTGGCGTCGATGCCGGCTTCCTTGCGCTGCTCCGGGGTGATCGGCGCGGGCGCCGCGGTCAGCGGGTCGTAGCCACCGCCGCTCTTGGGGAACGCGATGACGTCGCGGATCGAGTCGCTGCCCGAGAGCAGCGCGACGATCCGGTCCCAGCCGAACGCGATACCGCCGTGCGGGGGTGCGCCGAAGGCAAAGGCGTCGAGCAGGAAGCCGAACTTCTCCTGCGCCTCGTCCGCGGAGAGCCCCATCACCTCGAAGACGCGCTGCTGGACGTCGCGGCGGTGGATACGGATCGACCCGCCGCCGATCTCGTTGCCGTTGCAGACCAGGTCGTAGGCGTAGGCGAGGGCCTGCCCCGGGTCCTGCTCGAACCGGTCGATCCAGTCGGGCTTCGGGGAGGTGAAAGCGTGGTGCACCGCCGTCCAGGCACCGGCGCCGACCGCGACGTCACCGCTGGCCCGCGCCTTGGCGCTCGGCTCGAACAGCGGGGCATCGACCACCCAGAGGAACGACCAGGCGTCCTCGTCGATCAGTCCGCCACGTCGCCCGATCTCCAGGCGTGCTGCACCGAGCAGGGCCTGTGACGGTGACACGTCGCCCGCCGCGAAGAAGACCGCGTCACCCGGGGATGCCCCCACGTGCTCGGCCAGCCCGGCTCGCTCGGCCTCGGACAGGTTCTTGGCCGTCGGGCCGCCCAGCTCGCCGTCCTCGCCCACGAGCACGTAGGCCAGGCCACGGGCACCGCGGGCCTTGGCCCAGTCCTGCCAGGCGTCGAGCTCCTTGCGCGACTGGGCGGCCCCGCCGGGCATCACCACGGCACCGACGTACGGCGCCTGGAAGACCCGGAACGGTGTCGCGGCGAAGAACTCGGTCGCGTCGACCAGCTCCTGACCGAAGCGCAGGTCGGGCTTGTCGCTGCCGAACCGGCGCATCGCCTCGGCGTAGGTCATGCGCGGGAACGGCGTCGCGAGGTCCTGGCCGATCAGCTTCCACAGCGCGGTGATGACCGCCTCGCCGACCTCGATGACGTCGTCCTGGTCGACGAAGCTCATCTCGAGGTCGAGCTGGGTGAACTCCGGCTGCCGGTCGGCGCGGAAGTCCTCGTCGCGGTAGCAGCGAGCGATCTGGAAGTAGCGCTCCATGCCGCCGACCATCAGCAGCTGCTTGAACAGCTGCGGCGACTGGGGCAGCGCGTACCAGCTCCCCGGCGAGAGCCGCGCCGGCACCAGGAAGTCGCGCGCACCCTCGGGCGTGGACCTGGTCAGCGTCGGCGTCTCCACCTCGACGAAGTCGCGGTGGTGCAGCACCTCGCGCGCGGTCCGGCTGACCTCGCTGCGCAGCCGGAGCGCGGCGGCCGGAGCGGAGCGGCGCAGGTCCAGATAGCGGTAGCGCAGCCGCACCTCCTCGCCGACCTCGACGTGGTCGTCGATCTGGAACGGCAGCGGGGCCGCCTCGTTGAGGACCTCCACCTCCGAGGCCACCACCTCGATGTCACCGGTGGGCAGGTTCGGGTTGGCGTTGCCCTCCGGGCGCCGGCACACCTCGCCGACCACCCGGAGCACGAACTCGTTGCGCAGCCCGGCGGCGACCTGTTCGTCGCGGATCACGACCTGGACGAAGCCCGACGCGTCACGCAGGTCGATGAAGGCAACACCGCCGTGGTCGCGGCGGCGCGCCACCCAGCCGGCCAGCGTCACGGCTTGGCCGCTGTCCTCACCACGCAACGAGCCGGCGGTGTGGGTGCGAATCACAGGGGTCTCCTCCTCCATCGTGCACAGGCACAGGTGTCATCGTGCACAGGCACGGGGGTACGTCGTGCTGTGGGCACGGCAGTCAGTCCGACGCGGCGGCGGGGCCGGTGATGGTCGGGCGCAGGTCCTCCGCCGGTGGGACCCACGCCGCCGGATCAGCGTCGACCTGGTCGCCGGAGCGGATGTCACGTACCTGATGGCCCTCGGTTCCCTGCGGGAACCAGACGAAGGGGATGCCGCGCCGTTCGGCGTAGCGGATCTGCTTGCCGTACTTCGCGGCCGTCGGTGACACCTCGACCGCGATGCCGCGGCCGCGCAGCGCAGCCGCGACCTCGGTGCACGCCGCCCGCTGCTCGTCGGCCGGCAGCGCCACCAGCACCGCCGTCGGCGTACTGCGCGAGGCCGTGAGGAGGCCGCGCGAGAAGAGCGGAGCGAGGGCTCGGGTCACGCCGAGCGAGATGCCCACCCCTGGATAGGTCGTGCGGCCGTCGCTGGCCAGCGCGTCGTAGCGGCCGCCGGAGCAGATGGAGCCGAGGTGCTCGAAGCCTTCCATGCGGGTCTCGTAGACGGTGCCGGTGTAGTAGTCGAGCCCTCGCGCGATGGCGAGGTCGGCCCCGACCGTGAACCTGTCGCTGCGCAGCCCGGCGGTGCCTTCGAGGACGCGGACGAGCTCGTCGACGCCTTCGTCCAGCAGTGGGTGGGTCACCCCCAGTGCGGTGATTCGGTCGCGTACCGATGCGTCGTCACCGGCTATCTCGGCCAGCGCGAGGCAGCCCCGCGCCTGCTCGCTGCTGAGCCCGACGTCCTCGACCAGCGTCTTCTCGACACCGGCCGCACCGATCTTGTCCAGCTTGTCGACCACCCGCATGGCGTCGTCGACGTCCGCGATGCCCAGGCCGCGGTAGTAGCCCTCGATCAGCTTGCGGCTGTTGACCAGCAGGCGCACCGGCGGAAGCGGCAGCCGGGCGAACACGTCGGCCATCACCTGCGCGATCTCGACCTCGTGGTGGAAGGACAGTGAGTCCTTGTCGATGATGTCGATGTCGGCCTGGACGAACTCGCGGTAGCGCCCCTCCTGCGGCCGTTCCCCGCGCCAGACGGGCTGGATCTGGTAGCGGCGGAACGGGAACTTCAGCTTGCCGGAGTTCTCGAGGACATAGCGCGCGAACGGCACGGTGAGGTCGAAGTGCAGCCCGAGCGCCGACGACTCGTCGTCCGGCTCGTCGGGCTCCGCCTGCAGCCGCCGCAGCGTGTAGACCTCCTTGGAGGTCTCGCCCTTGCGCAGCAGCTGGTCCAGCGGCTCGACAGCGCGGGTCTGGATCGACGCGAACCCGTGCAGCTCGAACACCTCGCGCAGCGCGTCGAGCACCTGCTGCTCGACGATGCGCTCGGCGGGGAGCCACTCGGGGAAGCCGCTGATGGGACTCGGTTGACTCATGGTCGGCGCGTCACAGTCCTCGCCGGGTCGAAGGGAGGTCGGCGCCGTCCGTTCCCAGGTCCTGCAGGAAGGGGTTGGTGGCGCGCTCGCGTCCGATGGTGGTCCGCGGACCGTGCCCCGGCAGCACCACCACCTCGTCGGGCAGCGGCAGGATCTTGGTGGCCAGGCTGTGCAGCATGCGCGCGTGGTCACCTCCTGGGAGGTCGGTGCGACCGATGGACCCGGCGAACAGGACATCGCCCGAGAGACACACCTCGGGTGCTTGCTCGTGCGGCAGCCGGAACAGCACGGAACCGCCGGTGTGACCGGGGGCGTGGTCCACCGTGATCTCGAGGCCGGCGATGGTGAGCCGCTCACCGTCGCCCAGCGCCCGGACGTCGTCGGGCTCGCTCCATTCGAGCCGACCGCCGAACAGTGCGCGGGTGTCGGGCGAGATGCCGCTCATCGGGTCCGCGAGCATCCCGTCGTCGGCGGGGTGCAGGTAGGCCGGGATACCGCGCGCGCCACACACCGGGGTCACCGAGAAGGTGTGGTCGAGGTGCCCGTGGGTCAGGAGCACGGCAACCGGCTGCAGTCGGTGCTGGTCGAGCAGCTCGTCGAGCTGGTCGACCACCTCGACGCCCGGGTCCACGACGACGCACTCGGCACCCGCTTCGGGCGCGACGATGTAGCAGTTGGTGCCGAAAGCGGCAGCCGGGAATCCGGTGATGAGCACGGGTGACCAAGGCTCCGGACATGGACGGACAGGACAGTCGAGACTACCGGCGGGCGGTGGCACGGGGCGAACCAGAGGGGCGGTGACGCAACGGATGAGCGGTCAGCCCTCCTAGACTGTGCCACCGACGATGGGCCCGGACCGCCCGCAGCGCCTGCTCACGGGCGTCGGGGCAGCACGAGGAGGAGAAGTGGCCGGCAGCTCGAAGCGGGAACGACAGCTGGCGCGGGAGCACTACCTGCGTCAGCAGGCACGCCGCGCCCAGCTGGCTGCCCGGCGTCGGCGCATCCAGCAGGTCACCGCCGTGGTGGTCTCCGTCGTAGTGGTCGTCGCGGCAGTCGCGTTCCTCGCGCAGATGCTGAACGGCGACGACAGCACGAGTGCGGCTGCCAGCCCGGACACGTCCGCGGCAAGCACACCTGCCGACTCGTCCTCCCCCCCGGCTTCGCCGTCCGCCGCCGCCGGTGAGTGCAGCTACCCGAAGAGTGCGGAGCAGGCCTCGAAGCCGGTCAGCATCCCGAAGTACGACAAGGCGAAGGCAGCGGACTACCGGAAGCCGTTCTCTGCGACGCTGAAGACCAACCAGGGGAACATCGTCATCGAGCTCGCTGCCGACAAGGCGCCGTGCACGGCCAACAGCTTCCGTAACCTCGTGACCTCGAAGTTCTACGACAGCACCCCGTGTCACCGGCTCACGACGGAAGGCATCTTCGTCCTGCAGTGCGGCGACCCGACCGGCAAGGGCGGCGGCGGGCCGGGCTACAGCTTCGGCGTGGAGAACGCACCCAAGGACGGCAGCTACCCGCCGGGCACCGTCGCCATGGCACGGACCCAGGATCCCAACTCCAACGGCAGCCAGTTCTTCCTGGTCTACAAGGACACGGCACTGCCCGACCCCAGCGGGTACACGATCTTCGGCACCATCACCCAGGGCCTCGACGTGGTCACCAAGCTCGCGAAGGCCGGCACCGCTGACGGCAGCGGCGACGGCGCACCCAAGAACACCGTGACCATCGAGTCGGCGACGATCGGGAAGGGTTGATGTGACCGAGACCCCCGAGGACGGGTCGACCGGCGACCGGACGACGCTGCACCGCCCCACCGCCCAGGTCGCGGACGCCGCACCGGCCACCGCGGCCGAACAGACGCGGCCACCCGCGTTGTCGACCGAGCCGGCAGCGGCCCCGGAGCCGGAGCCGGAGCCGGAGACCTCACCGGCCGTGGAGCCGGCCGAGCCGGAACCGACTCAGCCCACGCCGACCGACCCCGAGCGGAGTGCGCCGGAGCCGACCGAGCCCGAGGTTGCCGACCCGGTGACGGACACACCACCGACGGCGCAGCTGGCCCAGCCCGAGACCGCCGAAGGCCTGCCTGCCACAGCCGACGCGGCCCCCTCGGCGAACGGCACGACCCCCACCCGGGCGGGAGCTCCGGTGCCGACGCCCGCCGCGGTGGCGTCCGTCGTACAGGAGCATCCGCCCCCTGCGGCCCCGGTGGAGACCGTGACCGCGGCGGGCACCGACCACGCGCAGTGGGGACGGGTGGACGACGACGGCACGGTGTGGGTACGCACGTCGACGGGCGAGCGGTCCGTCGGGTCCTATCCGGGCGCGACCGCGGACGAGGCATTGGCCTACTTCGTACGCAAGTTCGAGGAGATCGAGGGCCAGATCACGTTGCTGGAGCAGCGGATCAGGGCCGGTGGTGTGTCACCGAAGGATGCCGACACCTCGATCACGAACCTCCGGGACGGCATCACCGCGGCGCACGCCGTCGGTGACCTCGACGCGCTCACGGCGCGGGTCGACGGGCTGGTCGTGCAGGTGCGCGAACAGCGCAAGCAGGCCGACGCCAGCCGCGCAGCCGCCCGGCGCGCCGCAGTCGTCGTCAAGGAGCGCATCGTCAGCGAGGCAGAGTCGTTGAGCACCTCGACCGACTGGAAGCGCACCGGTGACCGGTTGCGCGCCCTGCTGGACGAGTGGAAGTCCGCGGCGCGCCTCGACCGCAAGACCGACGACGCCCTCTGGAAACGCTTCAGCCACGCCCGCACGGCCTTCGACAAGCACCGTCGGGCGCACTTCGCCGAGCTGGACACGCAGCGGGCATCGGCAGCCGAGGACAAAGAGAAGCTCATCCGGGAGGCGGAGGAGCTGTCCAGCTCCACCGACTGGGGTCCGACCGCGCGCCGCTACCGCGACCTGATGACCCAGTGGAAGGCCCGCGGTCGTGCTCGGCGCGACGTCGAGGACGAGCTGTGGGCCCGCTTCCGCGCCGCCCAGGACACCTTCTTCACCGCGCGCAACGAGGTCTTCTCCGCCCGCGACGCCGATCTCGCGGTCAACCTGCAGAAGAAGCAGGCACTGCTGGAGGAGGCGGAGCGGCTGGTGCCCGTCTCCGACGTACGCGCGGCGCGCAACGCCCTTCGCTCGATCCACGATCGGTGGGAGGCGGCCGGCCACGTTCCCCGCGACGACAAGGACGCGGTTGAGGGACGACTGCGCAAGGTGGACGACGCCGTGCGGGGCGCCGAGGAAGCCGAGTGGAAGCGGTCCAACCCCGAGGCCCGTGCCCGCGCCGAGGCAACCGTGAACCAGCTGCAGTCCTCGATCGCGTCACTCGACAAGGAAGCCGCGGCAGCGACCGAGGCCGGCCAGCTGGACAAGGCGACCAAGGCCCAGGAGGCCGCAGCGGCTCGACGGGAGTGGCTGGCCGAGGCCCAGCGAACCCTCGCCGAGTTCTCCTGACCGACCAGCCTACGGACCCGCGAGGATCCGCAAGGCTCAGCCCGGCAGCGCCTTGACCTCCTCGGCGAGCTCGCGGCCGATGTCCGCCTTGCCGCCCTCGCGTTCGAGCTCGTGCGCGAGCTCCTCGAGCTCGGCGCCACCGGCCATCAGCCGGGTCAGCTCGTCTCGACTGATCTCGCTCTTGGCGAAGTCACCCAGGCTCTTGCCGCGCTTGAGCAGCAGGAAGCGGTCGCCGACCGGGTAGGCGTGGTGCGGGTTGTGCGTGATGAAGATGACACCAAGACCACGGTCACGCGCCTGGACGATGTACTTGAGCACGACGCCGGCCTGGCGCACGCCCAGCGCGGACGTCGGCTCGTCGAGGATGAGCAGCTTGGCGCCGAAGTACACAGCGCGCGCGATCGCCACCGACTGCCGCTCACCCCCGGACAGGGTGCCGACCGGCTGTTCCGGGTCGCGGATGTCGATGCCCATGTCGGCCATCTCCTTGCGCGTGATGCGCTTGGCCTTCTCCTTGTCGAACCGCTTGAACGGGCCGAATCCCTTGGTCGGCTCCGAGCCGAGGAAGAAGTTCCGCCATGTCGCCATCAGCGGGATCATCGCGAGGTCCTGGTAGACCGTTGCGATGCCCGCGTCGAGGGCCTGTCGCGGTGTGTGGAAGGTCGTCGGCGTGCCCTCGACGAGCAGCTCACCCTCGTCGGCCTGGTAGACGCCGGAAAGGATCTTGATGAACGTCGACTTTCCGGCGCCGTTGTCACCCAGGACACAGGTGACCTGTCCGGCCCGGACGGTCGTCGAGATGTCCTTGAGGGAGATCACGCTGCCGAAGAACTTGGAGACGTTGCGGATCTCCAGCAGCGGTACGCCGTCGGCGGCTGGCCGTGTGCCGTCGCCGAGGGAGGAATCCTCAGTCGGGCCTGCTGCTGCGGTGGGGTCAGTGTCGGTCATGGTGCTATCTCCGGCTCTGCTCGGCGTACTTGCGGACCACTTGGTTCGTGAGGACTGCGAGGAGCAACATCGCGCCGAGGAAGAACTTGAACCAGTCGGATTCCCAGCCTGCGTAGACGATGCCCTGCGAGGTCATGCCGATGATAAGCGCGCCCACCGAGGCGCCGACGGCCGATCCGTAGCCTCCGGTGAGCAGGCACCCGCCGATCACCGCCGCAGCGATGTAGATGAGCTCGAAACCGAAGCCGGTGTTCGCCTGGATCGAGGTCAACCGGAAAAGATAGATGTTGCCCACGAACCATGATCCGAAAGACACCAGCATGAACAACGTGATGGTGGTGCGGTTCGCGGGCACGCCCACGTTGCGGCTGGCCGTCTCGTCGCCGCCGACGGCGAAGATCCAGTTGCCGAACCGGGTGCGCAGCAGGAGGTAGGACGCCGCGACCGTGAACAGCACCCACCAGAGGATGGCGATGTAGAACTTCTGGCCGAACAGCGTCACCTGGCTCGCGAGCAGGCTCTGCGGGCCGTTGAAGTAGGGCTCCTGGTCGATGCCGCCGACCGAGACGGTGTTGGTGATGACCTTCGTCAGCCCGAGGTTGAGACCCTGGAGCATCAGGAAGGTCGACAGGGTGATGATGAAGCTGGGTAGCCCGGTGCGCACCACGAGGTAACCGTTGAGGAACCCGATGGCAAGACACAGCGCCAACGAGATGGCCATCGCGACCCAGATGACCATGTTGTACTCGGTCGTGAGGATGGCCGTCGTCAGGCCTGCGGTGCCGAGCTGTACGCCGGCCGACAGGTCGAAGTGCCCGCCGATCATGAGCAGCGCGACGACCACGGCCATGATGCCGTAGGTCGAGGCGGGGTCGAGCCAGTTGGCGACGCCGCTCGCATGCCAGAACACGCTGCTCTGGGTGGCGAAGAAGGCGAACACGACGATGGCTCCCAGCAGAGAGCCCAGCTCGGGCTTGACCAGGAGGCTGCGCAGGAAGCCGACCTTCGCAACCCGTTCGTCCTGCTGCCGCTCGGGCGCGGCTGTGGTGACTGACATGTTCGTCCTCCGAGGCGAGATGAGCCTGCGCGGGGAAGGGCCTCGAAGGCCCCTCCCCGCGAGCCTCCTAGCGGGTGCCTGCCTTGGCAAGGTCCTGGACCTTGGCGGCGTTGTCCTTGGTGACGAAGCCGGGACCCGTCAGGACCGGGTGACCGCCACCGATGGTGTTGAGGTTGGCCTTGTACAGCGTGAGCATCACGATGGGCAGGTAGCCCTGGACGTACTGCTGCTGGTCGACCGCGAAGAGCATCTTGCCGTCGGCGATGGCCTTGGTGACGTCGGCGTTCAGGTCGAACGTTGCGATCTTCGCGTCGGAGCCCGCGTCAGAGAGTGCCTTGATCGCCGCACTTCCGATGACCGGACCGAGCGTCAACACGCCGTCGATCGAGGTGTCCTGCTGAAGCTTGGCCTTGATCGTGGCCTGCGCGCCTGCCGGGTCGCTGTTCTGCACCTGGACGTTGTCGACCTTGCCACCGAGGGTGCTCTTGGCGCCCGCGCAGCGCTGCTCCAGACCGACGTTGCCAGCCTCCTGGATCACGCACATGAGGTGGGTGACCCCGGCCTCCTTGAGCTTCTCCCCCGCGCCTTCGCCTGCGATGGTCTCGTCCTGGCCCACGTGTGCGAGGGCGCCGAACTCGGCCGACTTGTCCTGGCCCGAGTTGATCGTGATCACCGGGATGTCGGCGGCCACGGCCTTCTCGATCGAGGCCTTGAGGGCATCGGGGTTGGCCATCGAGACCACGATCCCGTCGACCTTCTGGTTGACGGCCGCGTCGATCAGCTGTGACTGCTTGGCCGGGTCACCGTCGCTCTGGTACTTGACCTTGACGCCCTCGTCCTTGCCCGCCTGCTCGGAGCCCTTCTTGACCACGTCCCAGAAGGTGTCACCGGCCGCGCCGTGCGTCACGACGGCGAAGTTGTAACCGTAGGTGCCCGAGCCGCCGGAGCCCGCGGACGCCGCCTTGGTGCTGTCACTGCTGCTGTTGCCGCCGTTGCTGTCGCTCGTGCACCCTACGAGCGCGAGGGGTGCAACCATGAGTGCTGCGAAAAGCCGCTTCCTGACTCTCATCCTGGTTTCCTCCGATTCGGGCGGCACCCTCGTGGTCCGCATCCTGTGAGCGGGCGAACCCGCGAGTGGTCTGTCTGCTGTCGTGGATGGGCCCGGCGTCAGTGAGCCGTCGGGAAGTTGAGCTGCGCTCCGGTGGCGTCGTGCACGTGCGGCCACCGGCTGGTGACGACCTTCGCGCGGGTGTAGAAGCCCACGCCTTCGGGACCGTGCATGTGCCGGTCGCCGAACAGCGAGTCCTTCCACCCGCCGAAGGAGTAGAACGCCATCGGCACCGGGATGGGGACGTTGACGCCGATCATGCCGACGGTGACCCGCCGCTGGAAGGTCCGCGCCGCCTCACCGTTGGAGGTGAAGATGGCGGTGCCGTTGCCGTAGGCGTTGGCATTGACCAGCTCGATCGCCTCCTCGAACGTGTCGGTTCGCAGCACGACGAGCACCGGTCCGAAGATCTCGTCCTGGTAGATGTCCATGTCGGTGGTCACGCCGTCGATGAGTGTCGGCCCGACAAAGAAGCCGTCCTCGTGTCCCTCGACCGACAGGCCGCGACCGTCCACGACGACTGTGGCTCCCGCATCGGCACCACTGGCGACGTACGACACCACCCGGTCCCGTGCCTCCGGCGTGACCAGCGGCCCCATCTCCGAGCGGGCGTCGCGGCCGGCGCCGACGACGATCCGCTCGCTGCGCTCGCGGACCTTCTCGACCAGCGCGTCACCGGCGGCTCCGACAGCGACGACCGCCGAGATGGCCATGCAGCGCTGGCCGGCGGAGCCGTAGCCCGCCGACACCAGCTGGTCGGCCGTGTAGTCGAGGTCGGCGTCCGGCAGCACGACTGCGTGGTTCTTCGCGCCGCCCAGGGCCTGCACCCGCTTGCCGGACGCGCTGCCGCGCTCGTAGATGTAGCGCGCGATCGGCGTGGACCCCACGAAGGACACCGCCTCGATGCCGGGGTGGTCCAAGATCGCGTCGACCGCGACCTTGTCTCCGTGTACGACGTTGAAGACCCCTTCGGGCAGCCCGGCATCGGCGTACAGCTGTGCCACGAGGTTCGAGGCCGAAGGATCGCGTTCGCTGGGCTTGAGGAGGAACGTGTTCCCGGTCGCGATGGCCACCGGGTGCATCCACATCGGGACCATCACCGGGAAGTTGAACGGCGTGATGCCCGCGACCACGCCCAGCGGCTGGCGGAACGAGTAGGAGTCCACGTCGGTCGCCACCTGCTCGGAGAACTCGCCCTTGAGCAGCGACGGGATGCCGGCAGCGAACTCGACGACCTCGAGACCCCGGGTGATCTCGCCCTTCGCGTCGTCCACCGTCTTGCCGTGCTCGTCGGCGACGACGCCGGCCAGCTCGTCCATGTTCTTCTCGATCAGCTCGCGCATCTTGAACATCACCCGTGCCCGGCGCAGCACGCCGACGTCCCGCCAGTCCTGGAACGCCTTGGCCGCGGCCTGGACGGCGGCGTCGATGTCCGCCGGTTCCGCGAGCAGGACCTGCGCCTGCTCCTGCCCCGTGGCGGGGTTCCACACGGTGCCGTGGCGGGTGGACGACCCGGCGGTCTCGTGGCCACCGATCCAGTGCTCGATCGTGCGCATCGTGTCGTGTCCTCTCAGAGGTAGGTGCGCTGGGCGCGCTTGGCCTCGTCGTAGGCCGCGCGTGCGGCCTGGGTGGTGTCGAGCTGCGAGACCTCCGCGACAGGGACGTCCCACCAGCTCTCGCTGCTCGGTGACGGCACGAGCGGGTCGGTCTCCACGTGCACCACCGTCGTCCGTTCCGAGTCCTTCGCCTTGATGAGGGCGCTGCGCAGCTCGCCGATGGTGCTGACCCGCAGTACGTCGGCGCCGAGGCTCTCGGCGTTGGCGGCCAGGTCGACCGGGAGCAGGTCGCCGTCAAGGCGCCCTCCGGTCTCGGTGTCGCCGGAACGGTAGCGATAGCTGGTGCCGAAGCGCTGCGAACCAAGTGACTCCGACAGCGCGCCAATCGAAGCAAAGCCGTGGTTCTGCACGAGGACGACGACGAGCTTGACGTGCTCCTGCACGGACGTGACGAGCTCCTGAGCCATCATCAGGTAGGAGCCGTCGCCGACCATGACGAAAACCTCGCGGTCGGGGGCCGCCATCTTCACCCCGAGCCCACCGGCGATCTCGTAGCCCATGCAGGAGAAGCCGTACTCCACGTGGTAGCCCTTGGGGTCGCGGGTCCGCCACAGCTTGTGTAGGTCACCGGGCATCGACCCGGCGGCGCAGACCACCACGTCGCGGGGCTCGCTGAGCTCGTTGACGACGCCGATCACCTCCGACTGGGAGGGCAGCGGCGAATGGCCGGCCGAGTAGGCAGCCTCGACGGTCTCGTCCCAGCGCCTCGCGAGCTCGCTGGCGCGGGACTTGTAGCCGGCGTCGACGGCCCAGCCGCGCAGCGCATGCGCCAGCGCCTCGAGAGCGGCCCGCGCGTCGGCCAGGACTGCGACGCCGGAGTGCTTGGAAGCGTCGAACGACGCGATGTTGACGTTGACAAACTGAACGTCCTTGGCGGCGAAGGCGCTGCGCGAAGCGGTCGTGAAGTCGCTCCAACGGGTGCCGATCCCGATGACGACGTCGGCCTCACGTGCCAGCTCGTTCGCGGCGGTCGTACCGGTGGAACCGATCGCCCCGACCGACTGCGGGTGGTCGTAGGGCAGCGACCCCTTGCCGGCCTGTGTCTCCCCCACCGGCACACCGGTCGCCTCGACGAACGCCCGCAACGCGGCCGTCGCCTCGGAGTAGATGACGCCTCCCCCGGCCACGATCAGGGGCTGCCTCGCCCCCTGGATGACCTGGACCGCTCGGGCCAGGGCCGCCGGCTCGGGCACCGGGCGTGCGACGTGCCACACCCGCGGCTCGAACAGCTCGCTCGGCCAGTCATGGGCCTCGGCCTGCACGTCCTGCGGCAGAGCGAGGGTGACGGCGCCGGTCTCGACCGGGTCGGTCAGGACCCGCAGCGCTGCCAGCAGCGACTCGGGCAGCTGCTCGGGGCGGTTGATGCGGTCGAAGAAGCGCGACACCGGACGGAACACATCGTTGACCGACAGGTCGGCCGACGCCGGGTTCTCCAGCTGCTGCAGCACTGTGCCGGCGGCCCGTGTGGCGAAGACGTCGCCGGGCAGCAGCAGCACGGGCAGCCGGTTCACGGTCGCCAGTGCCGCTCCGGTGACCATGTTGGTCGCACCGGGCCCGACCGACGCTGTGACCGCCAGGGTCGACAGCCGGTTGCGCATCCGGGCGAAACCTGTCGCGGCATGAACCATGCCCTGCTCGTTGCGGCCCTGGTGATAGGGCATCGCCCCGGGCGCATGCAGCTCGGCCTCGAGCAGCGCCTGCCCGACACCGGCGACGTTGCCGTGCCCGAAGATGCCGAACATGCCCTCGACCAGCTTGTGCTCGACACCGTCGCGCTCACTGCGCTGTGCCGCGAGGAACCGCACGATGGCCTGCCCGACGGTCAGCCGCTGGGTGCTCATGCCCGATCCCCCGATCCCGGGGTCGGCGGCGCGGCGTAGAACGGCAACCGCGGGTCGACCTCTTGCTGGGCCCACGTGCCCCGCACCCACGCGTGGGCCGGGTCGTCGCAGATGAGCCAGGCGCGCTCGTCGCCCGGACCGGCCATCACGTTCAGGTAGTAGAGGTCGTAGCCCGGAGCCGCCATCGACGGCCCGTGCCACCCGAAGGGTACGAGTACGACGTCACCGCTGCGCACCTCGGCGAGCACGTCCACCGGTCGCTCCGCGGTGCCGTAGACCCGTTGGTAGCCGAACCCTGGTCCGGAGGGACCGTCGGCGACCTCGAAGTAGTAGACCTCCTCGAGTACCGCTTCTTTTCCGGCCCGTGCCTCGTCGTGCTTGTGCGGCGGGTAGGACGACCAGTTGCCGGCCGGGGTCAGCACCTCGCACGCGATCAGCCGGTCGGCGGCCAGCACGTCAGGGGTGGCGAAGTTGTTGACCTGTCGCGAGCTGGCACCGGCGCCCCGCAGCTCGACCGAGACGTCGCCGGCGGCGACGTGGCGGAACGGCAGCCGTCGCGTGGCCCGAGCCGTCGGGACGGCGTAGCGGCCACCGTCGGCGCTGGTGATGCTGACGTGGGCATCGCGTGGGGCGTAGGCGAAGTCGGTCATTGCGGCGAAGACGCTCGGGCGGCCGGTCAGCTCGACCTTCTCGCCGTCGCACTCCACGACCGCGGAGCCGGCGAGCGGCAGCACGAGCACCTCGTCGTCGCGGGTGTCGAAGGCGACAGACTCGCCCGGTGCAAGGTCAGCTATGCGCAGGCCGGCATGCCCCCACCCGGCACCGCGGGGGTCGAGCGACAGCGTCCAGGGCCCGTCGGCCAGCGTTCCGGCGGGGCGGTGCAGAGCGGCGGTCATGGCTGGCTCCCGGCCGGGACGCGCACGAGACCGGCCGCGATGTCGACGGCACCCGCGACGTCGCCGTCGGGCGGGTAGAGCAGGGTGCGGCCGACGATCAGGCCGCGCACCCCCGGGAGCGCAAGCGCCTTCTCCCACGTGGAGTAGGTCTCCTCGGGGGCCTCGTCCGGGTCACCGCCCAGCAACAGCGTGGGCAGCGTCGTCGCAGCCATGACTCGATCCATGTCGGGCACGACCGGCAGCTTGAGCCAGGTGTAGGCGCTGGTGGCGCCGAGGCCCGACGCGATCCCGACCGATCTCACGACTGCTGTGGCAGACAGGTCGTTGCGCACCTTGCCGTCCACCCGACGCGATACGAACGGCTCGATCATCGCGATCAGCCCGAGCGTCGCGAGGGCGTCGACCGCCCGGGCGGTGGCCTCGAGCGTGCGGACCGTCCCTGGGTCATCCAGGTCGATGCGGGTCAGTGTCTTGCCACCGTCGAAACCCGACCGGTCGATGGACTCGGCGTCGTACGCGGTAAATCGGTCGTCGAGCTCGAAGACCGAGCCCTGTAGCCCGCCGCGGTTCATGGAGGCGATGACGACCTTGTCCTCGAGGGCACCCAGCAGGAGCAGGTCCTCGAGGATGTCGGCCGTCCCCAGCACCCCGTCCACGCCCGGACGGGACAGGGCGGTGACCAGACGGGTGAGCAGGTCGTAGCGGTCGGCCATGGCCGTGGGCTGGTCACGGACCGACAGCATCCCGCGGGCGGGGTGGTCGGCGGCCACCATCATCAGGCGTCCCGACTCATCGAGGACCCGCCGGCGCCGCCGGTTCACGCAGGCCTCGGCGATCGCCTCCGGATGATGCGCGCGCAGCTCGCGCAGTCGGTCGAAGTCGAGCTCGAGGTCAGGCATGGAGCTCCTCCGACGCCGCGTCCACCTCGGCGGTGGTGGGCATCGCCGTGCTGCACTCCAGCCGCGACGCCACGATGGCCCCGGCGACGTTGGCGAAGCGCAGGCAGTGCTCCAGCGTCCAGCCCGCGAGCAGCCCGTGGCAGAGCGCGCCGCCGAACCCGTCACCGGCGCCGAGCCCGTTGACGACCTCGACGGCGACGGGTTCGACGAGCACCGTCTCGTCCCGCGTGCGGCCGAGCACGCCGCGTGGGCCCTGCTTGACGACGGCGATCTCGACGCCGCGATCGAGCAACGCGTCCGCGGCGCGCAAGGGGTCGGTCTCGCCGACCGCGACCTCGCATTCCTCGAGGTTGCCTACGGCGACCGTGACGTGCTCGAGCGCCTTGCCCACGGCGTCGCTGGCGTCCTCGCGCGACGACCAGAACATCGGCCGGTAGTCCAGGTCCAGCACCGTCAGCGGCTGCCGGGCGCGCGCGGCCCACGCGGCGTGGTGCGCCTCGCGGCTGGGCTCCTGCGACAAGCCGGTGACCGTCGACCAGAAGACTCGGGCGCTGCGGACGGCGCCGAGGTCGAGCTCGTCCGGCTCGATCATCATGTCGGGCGCGTCGGGGCGGCCGTAGAAGTAGAGCGGGAAGTCGTCCGGCGGGAAGATCTCGCAGAAGACCACGGGGGTGGGGCGACCGGGCACCGCGGAGACGAACGCGTCGTCCACGCCGAGCTCGCCCAGCGCGCGGTGCACGAAGCGGCCGAAGGGGTCGTCTCCCGTGCGCGTGATGACGGCGGTACGACGACCGTGGCGGGCCGCTGCGACGGCGACGTTGGTGGCGCTGCCGCCGAGGAACTTGCCGAACGTGTCGACGTCCTCGAGGGCGACGCCGACCTGCAGCGGGTAGACGTCGACACTGACTCGACCGATGGTCAGGACATCGTAGGGACTCATGCGGCCGCACCGCCCAACGCCCGCAGATAGGCGACGCTCGCACGGACGTCCGCGAGCGGTCCTTCGTCGCCGGGCTCCTGGGTCAGCACCGTGTCCTGCTCCATGACGTACCACCCCGCGTAGGCGCCGGACTCCAACGTGGTCACGATCGCGGCGATGTCGACGTCGCCCGCCCCGAGGGGGCGGTACATCCCGGCAGCCACGGCGTCGGTGTAGGTCACCTCACCAGACTGCACGCGGCGCGCCCACTCAGCATCGACATCCTTCAGGTGCGTGTGCACGATGCGGTCGACGGCCTCCCTAGTGAGCGCGACCGGGTCGGTGCCGCCGATGAGCAGGTGCCCCGTGTCCAGGCACAGCGCCGCCGCGGATTGGTCCAGCACGCGGTGGACCTCGCCGGACGACTCGATCATGGTCCCCACGTGCGGATGCAGGCAGGCGCGCACCCCGCGCCCGGCGGCGTGCTCGGTCAGCCGGTCGAGGTTGCCCAGCAGCTCCTTCCACGTGCCGTCGTCGAGGGTCGGGCGCCCGTCGTAGCCGGCACGGCCGGTCGCGGCGGCGAGCACCAGCACATCGGCACCTGCCGCCAGGAGTCCGTCGAGCGTTCGGTCGACCTCCGGCAGCGGATCGTGAGCGCTGTCGTGCAGCACCACCGGCACGAAGCCGCCCACGGCGGCCAGGCCGTGGTCGGCCAGCACCCGCGCCTTGTCCCGCGGGTCATCGGGCAGGAAGCCGGCCGGGCCGAACTCGGTGGCCGACAGGCCGGCGTCGCGCATCTCGGCCAGCACCCGCTCCGGCTCGAGCTGGTGGCCCCAGCCCGGCACCTCGCAGACACCCCACGAGATGGGCGCGCCGGCGATCCGGGCCGTGACGTCCACGGTGCTCATCGCGGTGTCTGACGGGTCGTCAGCGAAAGGAGCCAGTCCGCGCGGCACCTCATCGGCGTACCTCGTCGACCAGGACCGGTCGGTGCTCGATGCGCGAGAGCTCACAGGCCTCAGCGATGTAGAAGGCCTCCAGGGCATCCGCGACGGTGCAGGTCGCCGACGCCCGGCCGGCGACCATGTCGGTGAACGCGGTCAGCTCGGCGACGTAGGCAGCGCGGAACCGCTCCATGAACGCCGGGTACGGCGTCCCGTTCGGGAAGGTGACATCCGGCTCGGCGGACCGCAGCGGCAGCCGCTCGTCGAGGCCGACCGAGAGGCTGTCGAGCGACCCGAGAACCTCGAGCCGGACGTCGTAGCCTCGGGCGTTGTAGCGCGTGCCCGAGACGAGCGCGATCGTTCCGTCCCCGAGTGTGAGGACGGCCGCCGCGGTGTCGATGTCGCCGACCTCCTTGAAGAACTCCTCGCCACGGTTGGCTCCCACGGCGTAGACCTCGCGCACCTCGGTGCCGCTCACCCAGCGGACGCTGTCGAAGTCGTGCACGCTGCAGTCCCGGAAGAACCCGCCGGAGGAGGCGATGTACTCCGGCGACGGCGGAGCCGGGTCCAGCGTCCCCGACCGCATCGTGTGCACCCAGCCGAGCTCGCCGGACGCGACGGCAGCACGAGCGGTCAGGTAACCCGCGTCGTAGCGGCGCTGGAAGCCGATGTGCACCGGGATGTCCACGCCGCTGACCTTGTCGAGCACCGCGATGGTGCCGTCGACGTCGTGCGCCACCGGCTTCTCGCAGAAGGTCGGCAGCCCGGCGTCGACCCCGGCCAGGATCAGCGGCGCGTGCGCGTCGGTCGCGGCGGCGATGACGAGGCCGTCGATGCCCGCGCCGAACAGTGCTTCCGGCGACTCCACGCTCTCGACCCCGAGCGCGTGCGCCACGTCGCGGGCCCGGGTCGGCACGGCATCGGCGAGCACCAGCGAGTCGATCTCGGTGATCGCGTTGAGGGTCGCCGCGTGAAACGCTCCGATGCGGCCGACACCTGCTAGGCCGATGCGCATGTGTTGCAGACCTCTCGTCAGCGGTTCGAGCGGTGTCCAGCCCGGGGGCCCTCTCGTGCCCTTGGGTTGATGGGAGCATCGTCCGGGTTTACAGTGCTGTCAATACTTAGTCATCATGTCTTTACAAAGTGCTGCTTGACCTCCCAGATGGGGCCGATCCGATGACGGACGTCGCCGATATCAGCGTCGTGCTGGACCGCTCCAGCCCGATCCCGCTGTACTTCCAGTGCGCCCGCCAGATCGAGGCCGCCATCGAGCGCGGGGAGCTGCAGCCGGGCCAGCGGCTGGACAACGAGGTCGACCTGGCCGATCGCTACGGCCTCTCCCGCCCGACGATGCGCCGGGCCATCGAGGAGCTCGTGGCCAAGGGGCTGCTCGTGCGCAAGCGGGGGGTCGGCACCCAGGTGGTGCACGGCCAGGTGAACCGGCCGGTCGAGCTGAGCAGCCTCTTCGACGACCTTTCCAAGAACGACCAGCGGCCGTCCACCCGCGTCGTCTCGCTGGAGACCAAGCCCGCCGACGACGAGGTGTCGGAGGCGCTGGGGCTGGCAGCCGGCGCACCGGTGCTCGCCGTGGAGCGGCTGCGGTTCGCCCGCGACGAGCCGCTGGCCATCATGCACAACTGGCTCCCCCCCGACCTGGGGCAGCTCGACGCCGACGCGCTGGCCGCCCACGGGCTCTACGAGCTGCTGCGGTCCTTCGGGGTCAACATGCGCATCGCCCAGCAACGCATCGGCGCGGCGGCCGCGACGACGGCCGAGGCGCGGCTGCTCGGGGTGCGCAAGGGTGCCGCACTGCTCACCATGCAGCGCACGACGTACGACGACACGGGCCGGCCGGTCGAGCTGGGCCGCCACGTCTACCGCGCCGACACCTACACCTTCGAGATCACGCTCGTCGGACGCTGATCCGGCGCCCCCTGCCGATCTGCCTCTGACGTCCGACCCGGCGGCAGCGCCCGAGCCGTCAGGACTTGCCGCTGGTGACGCGGTAGACGTCGAAGACGCCGTCGACGCCGCGCACCGCGCGCAGCACGTGACCGAGGTGCTTGGGGTCGCCCATCTCGAAGGTGAACCGGGAGATGGCCACGCGGTCGCGTGTGGTGGTCACCGACGCCGACAGGATGTTGACGTGCTGGTCGGAGAGCACCCGGGTCACGTCGGACAGCAGGCGGGACCGGTCCAGCGCCTCCACCTGGATGTTGACGAGGAAGACCGAGGACGCCGACGGCGCCCACTCGACCTCGACCGACCGCTCCGGCTCGTTGGCCAGCGCCGTCTGCGCGTTGACGCAGTCGGCGCGGTGCACCGACACGCCGCTGCCGCGGGTGACGAACCCGACGATGCCGTCGCCGGGGACGGGGGTGCAACACCGGGCCAGCTTGACCCAGATGTCGGAGGCGCCCTTGACCACGACACCGGGGTCGCCGGCACTACGGCGCTTGTTGCTGACCCCCGGGGTGGTGATCTCGGCGAGGTCCTCGGTCGCGCCTTCTTCCCCGCCGAGCGACTCGACGAGACGGCTGACCACCGACTGCGCCGAGACGTGGCTCTCACCGACGGCGGCGTACAGCGCGGAGATGTCGGGGTAGCGCAGCTCGTGCGCGAGCCCGGACAGGGACTCGGTGGTCAGCAGCCGCTGGATCGGGAGGTTCTGCTTGCGCATCGCCTTGGCGATGGCATCGCGGCCGTGCTCGATGGCCTCCTCGCGGCGCTCCTTGGAGAACCACGCGCGGATCTTGTTGCGGGCCCGTGGGCTCTTGACGAAGGTCAGCCAGTCACGGCTCGGCCCGGCGCCGGCCGCCTTGGAGGTGAACACCTCGACGACGTCGCCGTTGTCCAGTGTGCTCTCGAGGGGCACGAGTCGGCCGTTGACGCGTGCGCCAATACATCGGTGCCCGACCTCGGTGTGCACGGCGTAGGCGAAGTCGATGGGGCTGGCCCCAGCGGGGAGCGCTATCACGTCCCCCTTGGGGGTGAAGACGTAGACCTCCGCGGACTTGAGGTCGAAGCGCAGGCTCTCGAGGAACTCGCCGGGGTCCTCGGTCTCCTTCTGCCAGTCGAGCAGCTGGCGCAGCCAAGCCATGTCGTTGGCGGCTGCCTCGTCGCTGCTCTCAGCGCGGCTCGCGCTGCTCTCCGCCGTCGACCCGGCGACCGCGTCCTCCTTGTACTTCCAGTGCGCGGCGACGCCGTACTCCGCCCTGCGGTGCATCGCGAAGGTGCGGATCTGCAGCTCGACCGGCTTGCCTTCGGGCCCGATGACCGTCGTGTGCAGCGACTGGTACATGTTGAACTTGGGCATCGCGATGTAGTCCTTGAACCGGCCCGGCACCGGGTTCCATCGCGCGTGGATGCTGCCGAGGGCGGCGTAGCAGTCGCGCACCGAGTCGACCAGGACCCGGATGCCCACCAGGTCGTAGATGTCGGTGAAGTCGCGGCCGCGCACGATCATCTTCTGGTAGATCGAGTAGTAGTGCTTGGGCCGGCCGGTCACCGCGGCGCGGATCTTGGTGTTCTTCAGGTCGCCGGTGACGTGGTCGACGACGACCTGCAGGTACTCGTCACGGCTGGGCGCCCGGTCGGTCACCAGGCGCACGATCTCGTCGTAGACCTTGGGGTAGAGCGTGGCGAACGCGAGGTCCTCGAGCTCCCACTTGATGGTGTTCATGCCCAGCCGGTGGGCGAGCGGCGCGAAGATCTCGAGCGTCTGGCGAGCGGTGCGCTCGGCCGACTCGGGCTTGACGTACTTGAGGGTGCGCATGTTGTGCAGCCGGTCGGCGAGCTTGATGACCAACACCCTGATGTCGCGGGCCATCGCCACGACCATCTTGCGCACCGTCTCGGCCTGCGCGGACTCGCCGTACTTGACCTTGTCCAGCTTGGTCACGCCGTCGACGAGGCGCGCGACCTCGTCACCGAACTCCTTGCGCAGCTGGTCGAGCGTGTAGGTCGTGTCCTCGACGGTGTCGTGCAAGAGGGCCGCGCACAGCGTCGGCGGAGTCATGCCGAGCTCGGCGAGGATGGTGGTCACCGCGAGCGGGTGGGTGATGAACGGGTCACCGCTCTTGCGCAGCTGGCCGCGGTGGTGGCGCTCGGCCACGTCGTAGGCCCGCTCGATCAGCCGCAGGTCGGCCTTGGGGTGGGTGGTCCGCACGATGCGGAACAGCGGCTCCAGGACGGGGTTGACCGAGCTGCGCTGCGCCCCGAGGCGCACCAGCCGCGCCCGCATCCGGCGGGAGGCGGAAGCGCCGACATGGCTGACGCTGGGCTCGTCGACGCCGGTGGCGTCGACCTCGGTCACGGTCGTGGCGGCGGGGACCGGCTCGGTCTTGCTGACGGCCTCGAGCCCGCCCGCGGGCGCAGCAGAACCATCTCGGGCGACGTCGACCGGGCTGCGCGAGGGGGCATCGGCCACGAGCGGCTCCGTGCTGCAAAGGTGTCGGGGCCGCTCAGTCTACCGGGCGGGACAAACGACCCCCTGCGCTGCGCCACGCAGCGGGGTCGGCCGGTCCCGGGCGCCTCAGACGGTCAGGAGAGCAAGTACGTCGTCGCCGGCCGCCGTGAGCCGGGACCTGCCGCCCAGTGCGGATAGCTCCATCAGCAGGGCGATGCCTGCCACCTCGGCCCCCGCGCGGCGTACCAGCTCGAGGGTTGCCTCGACGGTGCCACCCGTGGCGAGCACGTCGTCGACGATCAGCACCCGCTCCCCCGGTGTGAACGCGTCGGCCACCACCTCGATCGACGCGGTGCCGTACTCCAGGATGTAGGACCCCTCGTGCGTCGCTCCCGGGAGCTTGCCCTTCTTGCGCACCGGCACGAAGCCCACTCCGAGCCGGTAGGCCACGGGAGCCCCCAGGATGAAGCCTCGGGCCTCGATGCCGACGACCTTGTGCACCGGACCGACGTCGCCCGCATAGTCCACGAACGCGTCGATGAGGGCGGTGAACGTGACCGGGTCGGCCAGCAGCGGCGTGATGTCCTTGAACATGATGCCGGGCTCGGGGAAGTCAGGGACGTCGCGGATGCGCGAGAGCAGGAGCCCGCGCAGCTGATCGTGCGAGCCCGCCGGCGCCGCGGCGTCGTTCACAGATGTCATCGTCAGCGGCGCTTCTTGCCGCCCGGACGGCTCTTGCCGCCGCTGCGCCGCGGCTGGTTGCGCTGGGCACCCGTGTTCGGGCGCCGGGCCGGCGCGGGACGCGAGGCGGACCGGGCACCGGCGGCTGCTGGCTCGGGCT
>JAVEDJ010000162.1 GCA_030841025.1 Actinomycetota bacterium | reverse complement strand
CGGCCGCAAGGGCCCGGTCCTCGACGCCGCGGGCGAGCGCGGTATAGAACGGGTTCTCGATGTCGGGGATGATCAGGGCAATGATCTCCGAGCTCTGCCGGCGCAGCGTGCGCGCGGTCCGGTTGGGTCGGAAATTCAAGGCGTTCGCGGCCTCGCGCACCTTGGCGGCGTAGCCCGGCGAGACCGCCGCTCCGTTGAGGACGCGGGACACCGTGGCGGGGGAGACTCCCGCCAGCGCGGCGACTTCGTAGATCGTTGCAGCCATGGTGCCTGGAGGTTACTGCCGACCGCGTGGGTCTCGGCACGGACTACTGCCGCGGCCGGAGGCGCAGGTCCTGCATGCCCCCGTCAACCGAGATCGCGGTACCGGTCGTCGAACCCGAGCGCGGGCTGGCCAGGTAGACGACCGCACCGGCCACCTCGTCTGCGGACACCAGCCGGCCGTGCGGCTGGCGCGCTTCCAGGGCTGCGCGCTCGGCTGTCGGGTCGTCCGCCAGAGCGAGCAGGCGGCTGATCCACGGAGTGTCCGCGGTGCCAGGGTTGACGCAGTTGACCCGGATGCCTTCGGACAGGTGATCTGCTGCCATGGCGCGGGTCAGCGCGAGCACGGCACCCTTGCTGGCGGTGTAGAGCGCGCGTTGCGGCAGACCCGCGGTCGCGGCGATCGACCCGGTGTTGACGATGACCGCGGCCGGCGACTGGCGCAGCGCCGGAAGGGCCGCTCGCGAGACACGGACCATGCCGAGCAGGTTGATGTCGAGCACCCTCAGCCACTCGGCGTCGTCGTTGTCGGCGACCGTGCCTTGTGCTCCGATCCCCGCGTTGTTCACCAGGACGTCGAGACGCCCCAGCTCGGCCACGACCTGATGGACCGCCGCGCGCACCGAGGCGTCGTCAGCGACGTCGGTGCGGATCGCGAGGGTGTCCGCAGGTGCGGACTCCGGGTCGAGGTCGAGGACCGCCACCCGCGCGCCCTGCTCCAGCAGAGCGTGCACGACCGCCGCTCCGATGCCCGATGAGCCGCCGGTCACCGCGGCAACCAGCCCGTCGAAGTCGCCTGCCATCACCGGGGGCCTCCCACCATCTCGTGCCGTTGCCGGCGCAGCTCCTCGATCTCGAGCTCCACGGCGCTCGGTCGGGCCAATGGCGGGCCGACGCGAAGGATTCGGCTCGCGGGCAGCTCGCGCAGCTCGGGCGGCTCGCCGCCACCCCGCGCCAGGCGCGCCTGCTCGACGCTGCCACGAGCGAAGCAGTCCTCGTCGAGGTCCGTGATCGGTCCGCTGAGCTCGAGCGTTGCGTCGTCGGTCACGACGACCGGCGTCTCGGCCCCGCGGGGCCCGAGTCGGGCAAGGTTCATGCGGCAGGAGCTCCAGTGACCGGTGGGGGCGCGCAAGGCCAGACATCTGATGCCTGGGGACACATTCTTAGCGCATCGGCTGTCAGGTGCACCAGGGGTCCGGGATTGACAGGCAAACATCAGATGTCTAGGCTCAGCGCCGATCACTCTCCTGGAGGACAGCCCGTGAGCCGCATCATCGCGCTGGAGACCGCGGATGTGCGCTTCCCGACCTCTTTGTCCCTCGACGGCTCCGACGCGATGAACCCTGACCCGGATTACTCGGCGAGCTACCTCCAGGTCTGCACCGACGCCTCTGATGGCCTGGCTGGTCACGCTTTCGTCTTCACCATCGGGCGCGGCAACGACGTCCAGGTCGCGGGGATCCGCGCCCTGTCGGACTACCTGTTGGGCCGCGACGTGGAGGAGCTGTTGGAGGACATGGGCGCCACCTGGCGCGAGCTGGTCCACGACTCTCAGCTGCGGTGGCTGGGGCCGGAAAAGGGCGTCATGCACATGGCCGTCGGTGCCGCGATCAACGCCCTTTGGGATCTCAAGGCCAAGCGGGCCGGTCAGCCGCTGTGGGAGCTGCTCGCGTCCTTGACCCCCGAGCAGATCGTCGCCTTGGTCGACTTCCGCTACCTCACCGACGCGCTGACACCCGACCAGGCGCTGGACATCTTGAAGAAGGCGGAGGCTGGTCGCACCGAGCGGCATGCCGACCTGGTCGCGCACGGCTACCCGGCCTACACCACGACGCCTGGCTGGCTGGGCTACGACGACGAGAAGCTCGCGCGGCTGTGCCGAGAAGCCGTCGCCGACGGCTTTTCCCAGATCAAGCTGAAGGTCGGCGCTGACCTCGCGGACGACGTACGCCGGCTCGGCATCGCGCGTGATGTCGTCGGCGCCCATGTCGGGATCGCTGTTGACGCCAACCAGCGCTGGGACGTCGACGTCGCTATCGACTGGATGCGCGCGCTCGCGCCCTACGACGTGGCCTGGGTCGAGGAGCCGACGAGCCCAGACGATGTGCTGGGCCACGCCGCCATCGCGCGCGGCGTCGCCCCCATCCCGGTCGCGACAGGTGAGCACATGGCTAACCGCGTGATGTTCAAGCAGTTCCTGCAGGCAGACGCCCTGCAGGTGCTGCAGATCGACGCGACGCGGGTGGCCGGTGTCAACGAGAACGTCGCAATCCTGTTGCTCGCTGCCAAGTTCGGGGTGCGGGTCTGCCCGCACGCTGGCGGCGTCGGGCTCTGCGAGGCCGTGCAGCACTTGTCGATGTTCGACTACGTCGCGGTGTCGGGCAGCCTCGAGGGCCGGATGATCGAGTACGTCGACCACCTGCACGAGCACTTCGTCACGCCGGTCGACGTGCAGGGCGGGCGCTACCTCGCCCCTAAGACACCCGGAGCCGGCACCGAGATGCACGCGGCGTCCGTGACCGACTACTCCCATGCCTCCGGTATCTGATCGCGGTCCCGCGGGGCTGGACCTGGGGCCACTCGGCTACGGGGCGGCCAACCTCGGCAACCTCTACCGTGCCGTCACCGATGACGAGGCGTGGGCAGTGCTCGACGCGGCCTGGGACAGCGGCATCCGCTACTTCGACACGGCCCCCCACTACGGCCTCGGGCTGTCGGAGCGCCGCCTCGGCCGGTTCCTCGCGACGAAGCCGCGAGACGACTTCGTGCTGTCCACCAAGGTGGGACGCCTACTGCGGCCCAGCCCCGAGACCGGGAACCGGCTAGACGACGCCAACCAGTTCGTGGTGCCCGCGGCGCTGCGGCGTGCGTGGGACTTCTCCGCCGACGGTGTACGCCGCAGCCTCGAGGAGTCACTCCAGCGTCTCGGCCTCGATGCTGTCGACGTCCTGTTCCTGCATGACCCGGAGGAGTACGACCTGGGTCCTGCGCTTGCGACAGGCATTCCCGCACTGGCCGAGCTGCGGACGGAGGGACTTGTCACTGCTGTGGGTGTGGGGTCCAAGTCGACCGAGGCCCTGCTCGCCGGCGTACGCACGCAGGTCCTGGACCTTGTCATGGTCGCTGGGCGTTACACCCTGGTCGAGCAGCCCGCGCTCGACGAGGTCATCCCCGCGTGCCGCGCGTCCGGGGTGGGGATCGTGGCGGCGGCTGTCTTCAACTCCGGGCTGCTGGCGTCGCCGCGGCCGGGTGCGGATGCGCGCTACGAGTACGCCGATGTGCCGCCCCAGATCCTGCGGCGCGCCCGACGTATCGAGGAGGTCTGTGCGGAGCACGGGGTGGAGCTGCCGGTCGCGGCACTGCAGTTCCCGTTGCGGGAGAAGGCCGTCCGCACCGTGGTTGTCGGCGGGGCGACACCCGCTCAGGTCCGTGAGAATGCCGCACGGATGCGCGCCGCGGTGCCGGGTGAGTTGTGGAGCCGACTCGACGCCGAAGGACTCGTGCCGGCATGACCCTTGCTCAGCCCCGTGTCGATGCCCACATGCACCTCTGGGACCTCGAACTGGGCGACTACTCCTGGGTGACCCCGGAGCTCGGTGCCTTGCATGCGACCTTCACCGCAGAACAAGCGAGGGCCGAGCTCGACGCCTGCGGCGTCGGGCACGCGGTGCTGATCCAGGCTGAGGACTCCCTGCACGACACCGACCTCATGCTCGACACGGCTGCCCACCACGACTGGGTCGTGGGCGTTGTCGGGTGGGTACAGCTCGACGACCCTGGTGCCGCTGCTGACCAGCTGGACCGCTGGGCGGGACACCCCACGCTCTGCGGCATTCGTCACCTCGTGCACGACGACCCGCGCGACGGGTTCCTCGGGCTGCCCTCGGTGCGGCAGTCGCTGCGGCTCGTCGCCGCCCGCGGCCTCGCTTTCGACGTGCCCGACGCCTGGCCACGCCACCTCGACGCCACAGCGGAGCTGGCGTCCGCGCTGCCCGACCTGCGGGTTGTTGTCGACCACCTCGGCAAGCCGCCGTTCCAGGGACAGGACTGGGCGGCCTGGCGCCGCGCGCTGGCCGCCGTGGCGGCGCAGCCGGGCACGGCTGCCAAGGTGTCAGGGCTGCAGCTGCCCGGTCGACCGTTCACCGCCGAGGGTTTGCGGCCGGCATGGGAGACCGCGCTGGAGCTGTTCGGCCCGCAGCGGCTGATGTGGGGAAGCGACTGGCCGATGACGGTGCTCACGCAGGGCTACGCCGGGACCTGGGAAGTGCTTTCGGCGCTGGTCGGTGAGCTGTCACCGGACGAGCAGGGCCATCTGCTGGGCGGCACGGCCACCGCGGTCTACGGCCTCGACCGGCGGCTCTCGTGAATGCGTGGGCGACCTTGGTAACGGTGTTGCAGCAACGTTGCCGAGATGTTGCCCAGCCGTTGACGCGTCGAGGGCTACCGCATACATTCCCCGAGAAATCGATTTCTGAGGAGGCTCGGTGCTGACCGGCATCCACCCGTTCCTCTCCGGCGCGCTGCTGGCGCACCTGGATGCCATGGGCCATTCCGACGCCGTCGTCCTGGCCGACGCGCACTTCCCGGCCGATCGGCTCGCGCACCGGCTGCTTACCCTTCCGGGCCTGACCACCCCGCAGCTGCTAGGCGCCGTGCGCACAGTGCTGCCGCTGGACGACGCGCCGGCCATGGATCTGATGGCCTCGGCCGACGGTGCACGACTAGTCGTGCAGGACGAGCTGGTCCTTGCCGCCGGAGCGCCGGAGGACGCTGTCCGCTTCATCGACCGTCACGCGTTCTACGAGATGGCGGCCGCGGCCTACCTCATCGTCCGAACCGGGGAGACACGGCCCTACGGCAATGCCATCCTGCGAAAAGGCGTCGTCACCGAGGCGAGGAGTCGCTGATGGAGCAGGGCCAGACGACGCGCGGGGACGCACCGCTGCTCAAGGTGGAGGGGGTCGCCAAGAGCTTTCCCGGCGTCAAGGCCCTGCAGGACATGCACCTCGAGCTGCGGCGCGGCGAGGTGCTAGCCCTGGTGGGGGAGAACGGCGCCGGCAAGTCGACGTTGATGAAGCTGCTGTCTGGCATCTACACCGCCGACGAGGGCCAGTTCTTCCTCAACGGCGAGCCGCTCGAGGTCACCGGGCCCAAGCAAGCCCAGGAGCTCGGCATCAGCGTCATCCACCAGGAGTTCAACCTGATGCCCGACCTGACGGTCGCGCAGAACATCTTCAGCGGCCGAGAGCCGCGAGGGGGCAGCTTCTTCCTCAACGAACGCGCGCTCAACCGCC
>JAVEDJ010000112.1 GCA_030841025.1 Actinomycetota bacterium | reverse complement strand
CACGCTGGACCCGTGGATGGCGAGCTGCACGTAGGGCGCGGCGCCGGCGATGTCCTTGTCGGGCCACGGCAGCTCGATGATGACGTGCCCATCGGCTGGCACGTCCGCGAGCCAGGTCATCAGCGCGCCCCGCAGCGCGGTCCAGGCCTGCTCGGTGTCGTACTCCCATGTGTCGTGCGCTGTCATCTCGACCCCCTGTGTTCAGCTCCCAGTCAACAGCAGAGGTCGGACACAACCGGCCTCCCGCTGCGGCCCGGCGCGAGTGAGCCGGGACGGCCGGCGGCTCGAGTGACGACGTGGCCGCGCAGGACGGGTCTGGACGCAAATCGCGAGCCAGGACGCGGGGATCGAGCAGGCATTGTTCCTGGGCTGCCCCGACGTACGTCCCGCCGTCGGGCTCGGCCGACGCCGGGGCGCCTGCCGTCTACGGCCCGGGGAACAGCCGCCGGAGGATGTCAATTGCGGACCCATGCGCAACGGTAGGGGTGTGCTCGGCGTCAAGTCGGCCGTAGACGAGCCGGGCGAACACTTCGGCGGGGAGCTCGACGTCTGGTGACGCGGCCGCGGCGCCGGGTATGAGCCCGACGCCGCCCGCCGTGAGCTCGACGGTGAAGCCTCGCTCCGGGTCGGTGGTGGCGACCGTGATGGCGGTGGTGTCGCCGGTGGGCTTGCCGGTGAAGCGGGCGACGAGCTCGAGGTTGTCGACGACGAGCGCGGCGACCGGCACCGGGATGGTCGCGTCAGGGTCCGCGACGACCTCGATGTCCCAGGTGTGGAAGGCGTGCTCGTTGAGCCGCATACCCACGAACTGCGCGAACCGGAGAGTCATGGGACCCATGGCGAAGGCGAACGTGTTCCTGTCGTCCGGCGGAACCGCCTCGATGCGGGCGAGCAGAGCGGCGTCGGCGGCCAGGGCGTCGTCGCGCTGCGCGACCGGGCCTTTGGCGTTCCAGGTGTCCCACACGCCGGGCGCGAAGTCGTCCGAGGTGTCCTGGCCGGCGAGGGCATCTTCCAGGCTTCGCTGCATGATCACCGCACCAGAGCCGAGGTGCGACAGAACCTGAGCGACCGTCCACTCCTTCGGGTAGGCGCCAGCCGTCAGCTCCTCTTCGCTCATGGGTGCTGCCAGGTCGCGCAGGCGCTCGAGGGAGGAGCGGAGGGCATCGACGTGCGCCGGGGACGGCTCGGGAGCGGCAGACGGCTGGGCTGCGGGTGTGGGCTGGGTCATGGCTGAGACCCTACCGCCATAGTGGGGAAGCCTCCCCACTTCCTGTAGGTTGGGCGATCATGACGCTCCGGGCAGACGCCGCCCGCAACAGGGAGGCCATCGTCGAGGCGGCCCGCGCCGTGTTCGCCGCGCAGGGCCTGGATGCCCCGCTCGACGAGATCGCGAAGCAGGCCGGCGCGGGCAACGCCACGCTGTACCGCCGGTTCCCCACCCGGGGGGACCTCGTGGCGGCCGTCTTCGCTGACCGCATGGCCGAGCACGTCGACGCGGTCGTGGCCGGGCTGGCCGACGAGGACCCCTGGCGCGGCTTCACGTCCTACATCGAGACGGTGGCGGCCATGCAGGCTCGTGACCGCGGCATCGCCGACCTGGTCACGATGGACGTCTCCAGCGCGCCAGAGATCGAGGAGCTGCGCTCGCGCGCCTACGACGGGCTCGTGCGGCTCGTCGCACGCGCTCAGGAGGCCGGCGTTCTCCGCGACGACTTCACCGACCAGGACGTCGTCCTGCTGCTCATGGCCAACGCCGGCCTGGTCGAGCGCGCCCACGGCATCTCCGCGGAGGCGTCAGCACGACTGATTCACGTTCTGCTCGACGGCTTTCGTGCACAGGCAGCCACTGACGGCCCTGCCGCGCCGACGGCACCCGAGGTGGTCGCCGCGATGCGCCGCAACGGCGAGCGCCGACTCGGCTGCGGCCGCACGAAGGCATGACCGTGCGCGCCGACCACGACGCGCTAACCGCACAGACCTCCCGCCACCTCATGAAGGACGCTGAATGACCCTGGAACTCGGCGTGTACAGCTTCGGCAACACGCCCCGCACCCCCGACGGCGGCTTCGGGCTGACTGCGCAGGCCGTCCGCCACGTCCTCGAAGCCGTCCGTCTGGCCGAGGAGGTAGGCCTGGACTTCTTCGGGTTCGGTGAGCACCACACCCGGTCGATGCCGCTGTCCTCGCCGACGTCCCTGGTCACCGCGGCTGCCGCCTCCACGCAGCGCATCAAGCTCGGCACGACCGTCACCGTGCTGTCCACCGACGAGCCGCTGCGGGTGTTCCAGCAGCTCGCGACCGCCGCGGCGATCGCCCCCGGCCGCATCGAGGCCGTCGCGGGCCGCGGCTCGTCGACCATCACCTTCCCGATCTTCGACCTCGACGAGCGCGACTACGACGTGCTCTACGCCTCCAAGCTGGAGCTGCTGCTCGCCGTCAACGAGCACGAGCGGCTCAGCTGGAGCGGCCCGCACCGCCGCCGTCCGCTGCAGGACGCGCTCATCGTGCCGCGGCCGGAGCAGCCGCTGCGCATCTGGCTCGGCTCAGGTGGCAGCCCCGAGTCGGTCGGCCGCGCGGTCGAGCTCGGCGTGCCGCTGTTCCTCGGCATCCTGGGCGGCACGCCGCAGCACTGGGCGCAGTACGGCCGCGCCTACCGCGACGCCTGGGCGCAGGTCGGCCACCCGGCCGATGGGGCCGACATCGCCGTCGCCGTGCACGGTTTCGTCGGCGGGGACGACCACACCGCCAAGGCGACCTACCTCGAGCACGAGCTGCGCATGTTCGCCACCGGCGCTGCCGAGATGGGCCGGCCGCCGATGGCAGCGCCCGGCCGGGAGTCGCAGCTCGCGCCCGGCGGGATGGTCTTCGCCGGCGGGGCCGACGAGGTCGCCGACCGGATCCTGCACCTGCACAGCCTCCTCGGCCACACCCGCCAGATCCTGCAGATGGACGTCGGCGGCATGCCGCACGCCACCTACCTGCGGGCTATCGAGCTGCTCGGCACCCGGGTGCTCCCGCAGGTCCGCAAGGAGCTCTCGTAGCGGCCCCACGGCCGCCCCGGCTTCGTCGCTCAGCGCGACGCCACCACCCCAGTCGATCCCCGAGGACACCCATGTTCATCGCACTCGTCGTCTTCACTGCCCTGCTCGCCGCCATCTGCCTCAGCTCCGCCGCGATGAAGCTGCGCCAGCACGAGCAGGTCCTCGCCGTCATCTCCGGCACGGTCGGCGTCCCGCAGCAGTACCTGCCCGCACTCGCCGCGCTCGAGATCGCCGGCGCCGCCGGCATCCTGCTCGGCCTGTGGCTCGAGCCGCTCGGGGTCCTGGCCGCGGCCGGCCTCGTCGCCTACTTCCTCGGCGCCGTCGGCGGTCACCTGCGGGTGCGCGACACCAAGAACCTCGCCATGCCGGTGCCGCCGCTCGTGCTGGCCGTCGTCGTGCTCGTGCTGCGCCTCGCCACCACCTGATCCATCCGCCACCCGAGCGCACCTGCACCGTCGCAGCCGGCCAGCAGCTGACCGGCTGCGACGGTCTTTTCAAGGGACTGCAACACCGTCCGGCCCCACCCTGCGCCACAACAGCCGACTGCACCACCTCGGCATCGGACGCCGACACCGCGGCAAACCCGTCCTGATCCTGGTCCAAGACCTCAACGTCCGGGTCATCACCCACACCGGCGAGATCCTCGCCACCCTCATGATCAACCCCGACCGTGCATACGAACCACAGCCCAAACGTGAACGATGTCCCGGGACACCTGTGCACGGTGTCCCGAGACATTGCACTCACCGACTCGGTTGCAGGTGGACAACACGGCTACCTCGTCAATGGACGGAAGAGCACATACCGGGCTAGCATGCCCGCGCGTTGTGCGGACGACACGACGAGCCTTTCGAGCACCTCGGCCGGGGGCGTCCGGTGGGACATGCTCAGGCTGACAATCGTCATTGCTTGACCGTTCGCTCCTGGAATCTGCTCTGATTGCGCTATCGCCAGCCGTCTGACAGCGGACGGCGGGCCGCCGCAAAGGAGCTCGCAGCAACGGAGCCGAGCAGGGCTGCGGCCAGCCACAGCGGAGCTGGAGTGCTGACCCACCGCAGGAGGGCACCTCCCACGAGGGCTCCGCTGAGCATGGCGACGATCGGTACAAGTCGCCAGAGGCGGACCGACCACGAGGTGGCGTCGGCGACGAGACCGGTGACAGTCAAAGTGAGCACGGTGGTGGTCAGATTCGGTACGGCCAGCCTGCGCGCGATGGCGTTCTGGCCACCCATCGCGGCAGCCAGCAGACCGACAAGGGTTAGCCGCGTCGCTGAGCCACTTACCCCGGTTGTTTCTGCCACGACGGCGGCCACCACCACAAGCACGGCTTGTGTCGCCGCGGCCGCGGCCAGCAGGTGGCCCCGGTGCGGCTCCCGACGCATTGCCGCACGGCCGCCTGCGGCCGCCCCCAGTGCAAAGGCGAGGATCGCCACGAGGCTTGCGTCCACCGCGATGTTGCCGGCACCGGCTAGTCCGAAGCCGAGGAACACGACGTTGCCGGTCATGTTCGCGACGAATACGTGGGCCAGGCTTAGGTAGCTGAACGCATCAACGAGTCCGGTTACCACGGTCAACCCGACCAAGAAGATCGGTAGCGGCCCATGAGCCTTTCCAAGGCCCATTTCGTTGTCCCTGTGTCCTAGTCGGAGGTCTGTTTGGCCCATAGATTGACTCCCGCTTCAACAGCGTCACGGTCAATCGCCGTCAGCTGCTCCTGGGTAAGCGCTGGACCCGCAAGTGAGTCGATGTTCATGTCCAACTGCTCGACCGAGGACGCGCCGATGACCGCAGCGGTGACCCGGCTGTCACGCAACACCCATTGCAGCGCCATCTGAGCAAGTGACTGGCCCCGTTCGAGTGCGATCTTGTTGAGGGCGCGGACGTGTCTTAGGACCGCCTCGTCGAGATGGTCGGCCGGCAGAGTGCTGTGGCTCCTGGCGGCCCGGGAGTCTGCCGGTATGCCGGACAGGTACTTGTTGGTCAGCAGGCCTTGGGCCAGAGCAGTGAACACGATGCATCCCATGCCTTGGTCCTCCAGCTCGTCGAGCAGTTCGTCCTCGATCCAACGGTTGAGCATCGAGTACGACGGTTGGTGGATGAGCAACGGCGTGCCGAGATCGCGCGCAATCTCCGCCGCCTCGCGAGTTCGCTTGGCTGAGTACGAGGAGATGCCGACGTACAGCGCCTTGCCGGATCGCACGACGGTGTCGAGCGCGCCCATCGTCTCGGCAAGGGGGGTGTCTTGATCGAATCGGTGGCTGTAGAAGATGTCGACGTAGTCGAGACCCATGCGAGACAGCGACTGATCGAGACTGGCGAGGACGTATTTGCGCGAGCCGCCGCCTTGGCCGTAGGGGCCTGGCCACATGTCCCACCCTGCCTTCGTGGACACCAGAATCTCGTCGCGGTGGGCGGCGAAGTCCTGTCGGAAGATTCGGCCGAAGTTGGTCTCCGCTGCTCCGTAAGGCGGACCGTAGTTGTTGGCGAGGTCGAAGTGGGTGATGCCGCGATCGAACGCCCTGCGCAGGATGGCGCGCTGCGTATCGGTCGTGTTCTCGTCGCCGAAGTTCTGCCAAAGCCCCAAGGAAAGCGCGGGAAGACGCAAGCCGCTGCGGCCCGCCGGCTTGTAATCCATCGCGTCGTATCGGTTGTCATCGGCCTGGTATGCGGACATCTCTGGGCTCTCTCTGCGCGCGGGGCTGGTGGATGGGAACGTAATGTCAACTGACAAGAGGGCTCACGTCGTCTTCGATGAGTACGAACGACCCTTCGGTGCCTTGGGGGACTTGGAGGTAGCTCAGCTGCAGAAACTCAGCGACCGGTGCAAGGCGCATCTCCAAGTCGAAAGCACCGATGTCGTCGATCAGCGTTACGTGTAGAAGTGCCGTCGGCCCATGCGGGCAGGGGGCAATCCTGACGTCGCCCACGCCACTCTCTTGACGAAGCCCGTGGTCGAGCAGGTCGCGTCCGAACAGTCCCGTGATCGGTTCTTCGCCCCGTAGTCGAATCGTCATCTCGATGGCATACGGATCGGTGGATCTGTACTGCAGGTGGATGCGCGCGGCGACCGACTTACTGCCTGGCTGCAGCAGGCGTGCAGACAGCTCGGTGGTGATCGGAAGGCTTTCGCGATCGCTGCTCATGGCTGGACCTCCGGTTCGCGGCGGATGTTGCCGTGCGTCTTGTCTGCCTCTATGTCAGTCGGCGTCGGCCCGGACCAGGTGCGCCGCTCCGAGCCCTAGCTCGATGCCGGCAGCCGAGTCCAAGCTGGCGTCCGAGCCGTCCGGTTCGGGAGCGCTGGCCTCGCGAATCACATCGAGAATCCGCGTCAGCTCGTTGAGGCCGACACGACCGTCGACGGAGGCGCAGCGCGCCCAGTACTCCAGGTCCGTGGTGACCGCGGTGACCGCCATCCGGCTGGCCTGGTCTGCCGTCAGTTCGTGCTGGATTTCCATGCTGCTGGTCCTTGAGGGAGGTGTGGGCTTCTTGGTTGCGTTTCGCCAGGTGGACTCATTGGCCACGAGAACAGCGTCGCTCGCTGAAGGTCCGCGAGTCATCGCGGTTAGCGTCCGCCGTGGCCCACTGCTAGCCGCAGTTCCCAGATGCCTGCTGGCCGGTAGTCACGTCGGCCGTTGGCGGTGATGGCACGGCAGGCGTGGAACGCGACGCTGTTGGCACTTCCGTGGTTGTGTCTTCGAGCGAAGGACACAAGGCGATGAGCCGTTCCCAACCCGAACGTCCGGCGAGCCGTGCTCGCTGCCCGGCTCGTGCCTTCCACCACAGGTGCTCGCGCCCGGGGCATTCACCTCGATCTCGGTGGGGTCACT
>JAVEDJ010000111.1 GCA_030841025.1 Actinomycetota bacterium | reverse complement strand
ATCCCCCCGTCGACGGACACGAAGGTCCGCAGCCCGTGGACGGGCTTGACGGTGCCCACCTCGTAGACCGTGACGGTGCCCGGTCCGGCGATGCCGCGGCCCGGTTCGATCGCCAGGCGCGGCCGGGCCAGGCCGTACGACGCGCACTCGCGCGCGACGATGTCGTCCAGCGAACGAGCCGTCTCGGCTACGTCGACCGGGTCGTCGGCGCTCGTGTAGACGATGCCCATGCCGCCCCCCAGGTTGAGCTCGGGCAGCTCGACACCGTGCTCGTCGCGGACGGCGGCAAGCAGGCCGACCACCCGGTGTGCCGCGACCTCGAAACCGGACGTGTCGAAGATCTGGGAGCCGATGTGGGAGTGCACCCCGAGCAGTTCCAGCGACGGGGCGGCCAGCACTCGTCGTACCGCCTCGTGCACGCTGCCGTCGGCCAGCGAGAAGCCGAACTTCTGGTCCTCGTGGGCGGTGGCGATGAACTCGTGGGTGTGTGCCTCGACGCCCACCGTCGCGCGCACCAGCACCCGCGCCGTGATGTCGCGCTGCTCGGCCAGCCCGGCCAGCCGCTCGATCTCGTCGAAGGAGTCGACGACGATGCGTCCGACACCCGCATCGAGTGCGGCTGCGAGCTCTGCGACCGACTTGTTGTTGCCGTGCATCAGCAGCCGCTCTGCGGGGAAGCCGGCCCGCAGCGCGACGGCGAGCTCTCCTCCGGTGCAGACGTCGATGCCGAGGCCCTCCTCCTCGAGCCAGCGGACGACGCCGGTGCTGAGGAACGCCTTCGCCGCGTAGAACACCATGGCACCGCCGAACGCCTCGCGATAGTCGCGGCAGCGCGACCGGAAGTCGGCCTCGTCGACGAAGAACGCGGGGGTGCCGTGCTCGCGCACGAGAGCGCGTACGTCGTGCCCGCGTAGGGTCAGCTGGCCTTCCGGGGAACGCGCCACCCCCAGCGGCCAGACGGCAGGGTCGAGATGGTCGAGGTCAGCCGGCGGGCCGCTGTGCAGGCCGTCATGGTGCACGTCGCCGTGTGCCGGGCCTGCCGGATGCGCGCGCACCTACATCCGCTCCGGGGCGGTGACACCCAGCAGGCGCAGCCCGTTGGCCAGCACGATGCGGGTCGCCTCGACAACCCAGAGCCGCGCGCGATGCAGGTCCGTCGTCTCCTCGTCGCCCCGTGGCAGCACCCGGCAGGCGTCGTAGAACCGGTGGTACGTGCCGGCGAGCTCCTCGAGGTAGCGCGCGACGCGATGCGGCTCACGCAGCTCGGCCGCCGTGGCCACGACCCGGGGAAAGTCGCCGAGGGCGCGCAGCAGATCACCCTCGCGGTCGTGATCGAGCAGCTCGGGCCGGAGGTCGCCCTTGTCGACACCGAGCTCGGCAGCATTTCGGAGCAGGCTCGCGATGCGCGCGTGGGCGTACTGCACGTAGAAGACCGGGTTGTCGTTGGTGCGCTTGGCCCACATGTCGAGGTCGAGGTCGATGGTGCTGTCCGTCGAGAACCGACCCAGGGCGTAGCGCCCGGCGTCCGCGCCGATCGCCTCGACCAGCTCCTCGAGGGTCACCGTGGTCCCGGCCCGCTTGCTCATGCGCAGTGGCTTGCCGTCCTTGAACAAGTTGACCATCTGGCCGATGAGGATCTCGAGGTTGACCTCGGGGTCGTCACCGTAGGCCGCGGCCAGCGCCTTGTACCGACCGACGTAGCCGTGATGATCCGCGCCCAGCATGATCACGACGCGGTCGAAGCCGCGCTCCCGCTTGTCCAGGTAGTAGGCCGCGTCGGCGGCGAAGTAGGTCCACTCACCATCGGCCTTGACCAGGACGCGGTCCTTGTCGTCGCCGAACGTCGTGGTCCGTAGCCAGGTCGCACCGTCCTGCTCGAAGACGTGCCCGGCCTCGGTCAGCCGTTGCAGTGCCGCGCTGAGCTCGCCCTTGTCGTGCAGGTCCTTCTCGTTGAAGTAGACGTCGAAGGTCACCCCGAAGTCGGCGAGCGACTTGCGGATCTCCTGGAACATCAGGTCCAGGCCTTCGCTGCGGAAGATCGCCAGGGCCGCTTCACCGTCGAGGCGCAGGACGTCCGGGTGCCTGGCCACGACGGCCGCGGCGACGTCGTCGATGTAGGCGCCCCCGTAGCCGTCCTCCGGCGTCGGCTCACCATTGGCGGCCGCCATCAGCGACTGGGCATAGCGGTCGATCTGCACACCGGCGTCGTTGAAGTAGTACTCGCGCGTCACGTCGGCGCCGCTGGCCACGAGCACCCGGGCCAGGGCGTCGCCCACTGCTGCCCACCGCACGTGCCCGAGGTGCAGCGGACCGGTGGGGTTCGCGGAGACGAACTCGAGGTTGAAGCGGTGGCCCGCCAGCGTCGTCGTACGCCCGTAGCCCTCGCCCGCGATCACCACCGTGCGCGCGAGCTCACCCTGGGCGGCCGACTCGATCGTGATGTTCAGGAAACCGGGGCCGGCGACCTCGACACCCGCGATGCCGGCGGTCTCGCGCAGCGGCTTGGCGATCGCCTCGGCCACCTCGCGCGGGGGCCGACCGGCAGGCTTGGCCAGCTGCAGGGCGACGCTGGTCGCGTAGTCGCCGTGCCCCTTCACCTTGGGGCGCTCCACCTTGACCTCGCCGGGGGCGGCGACCGCGAGGTCACCCGAGTCGACGGCCGCGCGGATGGCGGCCAGCACTGCGTCGGAAAGATCGGCGGGAGTCACCTCGCCAGATTATCGGGGTGGTTCAACAGGCTTGTTGCTCGATCAGATCGCGGACCGTGCGCACGAGGGTGTCGGGGTCGAACGGCTTGGTGACGTAGGCGTCCACCCCGACGGCGCGACCCTTCCTGAGGTCGGCCTCCTGGGCACACGCCGTGACCATCGCGATCTTGAGGTCCTGCGTCCGCGGATCGGCCCTGAGCCTGGCCACCGTGTCGAAGCCGTCGAGCCGTGGCATCACGACGTCGATGGTCATGACGTCGGGCGCGACCTCATGCACCTTGTCCAGCGCGTCCTGGCCGTCGACGGCGGTCACCACCTCGAAGCCTTCGAGCTGCAGGTTGACCGTGATCAGGGTGCGGATGACGTCGCTGTCATCGACGACGAGCACGCGGCCGCGACAATCACCCATGACCGGAGGTTAGACGCCGTCGACGGCCTGTGTGGGCGAATGGGTCATGCTGGTAATCTCCAGGCCTGCCCGGGCCCCCGTAGCTCAGGGGATAGAGCACCGCCCTCCGGAGGCGGTGGCGCAGGTTCGAATCCTGCCGGGGGCACCCGAACGCCCAGGTCACCGGCCTGGCGCAGCCCCATACGCCCGGCCGCGACCGATTGGTCTAGTGGCTGTGCTCGGTCCCATCGGTCGGCGCGCCGCTGGCGCCCGGCCGGGCGGTCGCACCGATCCGGACGAGCACCTGGCGCCCCTTGTCGTCGTACTGCAGCCACAGGTCTGCCCCGTTGGTGGGGGTGACGAAGTTCACCGTGCCCTCGACGGTTCCGCCGCGCGCCAGGGTGCCCGAGCTGAGACTGGTGCCCAGGGGAGCCACGGGCCGGCCGGTGGGCCCCTTCCGGCCGGGGACCAGCCGGAACTGGTCCGCGTCGTACCGCATCCGGCCCGCTCTCTTGTTGGTCAACGTGACGGTGACCGCGATCTCCGCCTTGCCGGAAGCGACGAGGTTCTGCACCCCGTGGGACATGCCGCCGAGATCGGACGAGGACAGCCCGCCCAGCACCTCGGACTGGTGGACCACCAGCGACCCGAAGCTCGTCGACACGGTGCCCTCGACCTGCTGCGACGGCTCCCCCGAGCCGGCCCGCAGCTGCTGCGCGGCGATGACCGCACCGAGGAGCGCCAGGAGAGTGACGATGCCCACGAGCGTGTACGTCGCCGTCTGCCGGCGTCGCGGGACGGGCGCGGCGACTCGTCCTCGCGGCCCGGTGACGGCTGCGCCCATTCGCTTCTCCTGATCAAGCGGGGATCGTGACTGCGTCCTGCAGCCCTTCAGCGCCGTGCTCAGCGCAGGATGAGCCAGGGACCGCGCACGTCACGGGTCTGTTCGAAGGTGACCTTGGTCGGCTCGAGGTCGTCGGACGTGACAAACGTGACCCAGCCTTGCTGGCAGCCCGTCGCCGTGGAGGTGTTGTCGAAGGCCGGCTTGGGGAACTGTCGGTGCAGTGCCCGCGACAGCTGCGCGGTGCGCCCGTCGTCGTCACCCAGCACCCAGGCGGGGTAGCCCAGCACGACCGGGACGCTGCGGCACACCTGTACCCGCGCGCTGGTCCAGTGGCTCGCCGGCGAACGCGGCTTGACCTTCGGGGCAACGTGGTCACGTACGGCGAGGACCGTGACCCTCACCGGTACGGCGCTGCCGCTGCTGGCAGGACCGAAGGCGTTAGCGACCTGGATGTCCTGGGCCTCGCCCAGGGCGACCGGTTGAGGCTCGGCGGGTGTCGTCGATCGCGTAGACGGCTGTGCCGTTGTCCCGGCCTCGGTCGTGATCCCTTGCTGGCAACCCGTGAGGACAGCCGCGGCGCACAGCACGAGTGGCAGGAGCCGTCTGCTGGCTAGGAGCGCCGCCCCGTCCCCCGGTCGCCCACCACGATGGGCGGACGACCGGGGACGCGGTCCCGTCACAGGCACTCGATGCCCTTGCCGGGTGCCGGACAGGCCGGCGGCAGGACTCGCTGCAGGCCCCAGACGCCGCTCTGGGTGAACGGCCGGCGCAGGTCGCCGTAGAAGAAGTCGCCGGTGCTGTGGTTCCAGCCGCCTGCGCCTCCCTCGATCTTGGCGTCGAACGACTCCCAGGGCGACAGCGACTGGTTGCTCGTGTAATCGCTGCCATGCACGAACTGGTCCCGCGACCAGGCCATACCGCCGAGGCTGAACACGTGCCCCTGCTCGCTTCCGGGAGCCGCGACCTGGTGTACGACGACCGGGTCTCCCGCGTAGGAGGTGAGCACCGGGGTGCCGGGGTTGCTGACGGCGAAGGAGCTGGGACCGTCCCCGACTGGTGCGCTGCGGTAGTTGATGCCGGACTTGCCGGGGTCCGCGTTGGTCGGGTAGGGCATGAAGTCCTGGCCCATCCGTGGGTCGTCGTCGGCCAGGATCGTCGTGAAGTCGCGGTAGCTGGGGCTGCCCGGGACGCGGACGTCTACGGCGACGCCACGATCGGTCAACGTGCGGGAGACCGGGTCGGTGAATGTCGCGTTCGCAGGGGCCACCACGATCGCCCCGTAGAGGCCGAGCTTCGTACCCGCAGCATCGCTGGCACCCGTGTCGGACACGACCGCCGTGCCGATCTCCGCCCTGTCCGCGTAGTAGCGGTAGGTCGCGGTGCCGCCGCCGGAGGCTGCCGTCTGCTCGCTGGTGTAGCCGACGTTGACCCCGGAGGACGACGCTGCGCGGATGAGCTTGCCGGCCGAGAACGACGCCCGCGGGGTGGCGAGCGGGGCTCCCGTGGCCGGGTCGAGAGCCGGCGTGCGGTCGTTGCGGAAGTTGACGACGACGCAGTCCCCAGCCGCGACGTGCAGGACCAGCGGAGCCGGCTTGAGCGCCCGGGACTTGGCAGCGGCCACGTCGGCGGTGTCGACATAGGCCGCCCGAGCGGTGCCGTTGCCACTTGGCAGGTCCACGGCGCTCACGTTGAACGTGTCGACCTTGGCCGTCGCAGGACACGGGTTGGCGGAGCTCGTGGTCGCCGGCGGAGCACCGCCGGTCGAGCGGAACGCGGTCGCCGTCCCGCTCGGGACCTTGCCCGGCAGCGGCTGCAGGCTGCTGTCTCGCCCGTCGAGGACCCGCAGGATGCCCCACGCGCCTTGCTCTGTCCGGCGGGCGTTCCCGTTGAGGTAGAGATAGTCGCCCGGTCGGTCGGTAGTTCCCGGCCCGCCGTCCAGGACGATGGAGAACTTCTCGCTCATCCCGTTGTGGATGGTGTCGATCAGGCTTCCCTCCGGATTGCCCGCGTCGTCCCGGTAGCGGAACTCGTTGAGGAACCGCTGCCCCTGGAAGTGCAGGGTGTCCATCGACGGTCCGACGTTGATGCTGCGTACGACGACGGGGTCGCCTGCGTAGGCCCGCGGCATGGGTGTCAGCGGGTCACCGTAGGTGTAGGAGGAGAACCGGTTGGCTGCGTCTGGGCGCTCGGTGAATGGCGCAGCCTTGAGGTTCAAGGTGGAGTAGTCGCCCCGGTCGTTGTCGTCGATCTGCCACAGGGCCAGCTCGCGGAAGCTGTTGACCCCCTTGGCGACCGGCGTGTACAGCGGGTTGCTCGTGTCGACCCGGATGTCGGCGATGGTGCCCGAGTCAACCTGAGCGCCCGACTTCGGGTCGTGGTAGGTCGACCCCGCGGGCTCGACGACGAGCTGTCCGACCAGGCCGTGCCCCCATCCGTGGATGCCGTCGACGTGGTCGTGCCAGAAGATGTTGTCCAGCAGCACGTCGGCGTACCACTCGTACTGGATGAACTCGATACCCGCCGACTCCCCGGCCTTGTGAGCTCCGGTCTGCGGGTTGTCCGTGCAGGTGGCAGCCGCCGGCTTGGCGCAGGCCTTGTCACCGGGCTCCAGAGTGCCGGGGCCCAGCGGATCGATCGTGACGTCCCCTGCCCCGCTCGCCGCCTTCGTCACCGTCACGCCCTTGACCTGCCGGATCTCGATGCCGTTGGTTCCTTCACCGATGGCGATGAAGGGGTGCGAGGCGTTGCCGTTGGCGTCGGTGCGCTGGAACTTGCGGACGTCGGACAGATGCAGCACCGTGTCACCAGCGGCGGTCGGCGCGGTCAGCGTCGGGTCCGCGTCGACGGCAGAGGCCTTTTTCGGGTCCTGCTTGTAGGGCCGCACCGAGTGCTCGAACGCGAAGCCCGTGGTGACGCCGTCCGACCCCTGCACGTCGAACTGCACGTGATGGATGTGGATCGTCGTCTTCGACCAGGCGTCGAACGCCTCGCCGTCGGGCATCTCGTTGGTCAGGGTGACCCGGTCGCAGTCCCCGACGTTGGTGCGGATTGCGAGGGGCGTCGCCTCAGCGGGCTTGCTGTGCACGGCGTCCTGGGTTCCGGCCAGCACGAACAGCTTGCCTTCCTTGTCGGTGAAGGTCTTGCTGCGCTGCACCTCGGTGCCGAACGCAGTGATGTTGAAGTGTCGGATGGGTGTCGGTGTGACGCCGTCCGCAGTGGTGCGGGGGCACAGCCCGTCCGGGCGCGCCGCGAACGGGTTGACCTTGCCCGGCGTGGGAGCCACGTCGCCCTTCTCGCCGAGGAACGGTGACCCGGTGTGGCCGTCGCCGGTGAACGGTGGGCGGGTCCCCGCGTGCGTGCGCAACAGCGGGTAGGCGGGCCGGCCCGTGTCGGGGTTGAACAGCAGGCGCGGCCGGTTGCCGTCGTTGCTCAGGCTTCGCGGCTTGCCCTGGCCGTCGACGACGTCGATCGGGAGCAGGCCTGGGTGACCCGCGACCTCGGTGCGCAGGTCCGGGAACACAGTTGGCGAGGCGGTGTCCTCGGGCTCTCCGTAGTAGACCGGCTTCGACGGGTCGCTGTTGTCGATCTTCCAGTTCCAGACCGATGGGTCCTGGGTGTTCGCCTTGCGGTCGCCCGCCGGGGGCAGCTGCGGCCGGACCCAGTCGTCGAGCTTCTGCACGCTGTCGAGCTTGGTGCCATCGGGCATGGTCTTGCCGAGCAGACCGGTCGAGTCGACCGCCTCGGGGTGCGGGGCACGGTCGGGAAGCACGGCCAGCGCGTCCTGGCCCAGCGATTGCGGCTGCAGGGTGTCGTAGACCCGCCAGAAGCTCCACATGCCCGAGACGTAGTGCTTGGCGATGTGGCAGTGGAAGAGCAGGTCGCCGACGCTGTGCTGCACGCCGCCGGCGCCGCCCTCGAGCTCGAGGTTGTAGGACTCGCCTGGGCCGATGGACTGCGCGTCGAGCCGGTTCGACGGCGAGTCGACGGTCTTCGGGTGCTTGTCCAGCTGGGTGTCGGCGTAGTGATAGGTGGTGTCCGCCACCGGGCTGTAACGCCACCGGTCGCCGCCGCCGTGCAGGTGGTAGACGTGGAACTTCTCGCCGCCGGCGTGCACCAGGCGGAACTTGGTCGGGTCGCCGATGTAGCCGCGCGGCATGGGGGTTGCCGGGTCGCCGAAGACGTAGGAGGAGTAGGAGTGCGACTTCTCACGGCCCGCCGCAAGCAGACGGTTGCGGAACGGCTCGGAGCGGTAGTTCAGCGCGAACTCTCCCGGGCGGTAGCTCCCGGTCAACGCGTCGACCTGGGGCAGGGCCTGTCCGCTCTTGCTGTAGATCTTCTCGTTGTCGTTCCCGACCTCGTGGTGCAGCTTGACGGCCTCGCGGAACGACGGTGCCGTGCCCTTTGCGTCAATCTGACCCCCCGGCTTGATGATCGCTTCCCAACCCGACAGGAGGGGCTTGTCCGCGGTCGACGCGTCGAGGTAGGTCGAGTTCGGCGGCTCGACGCTCAGTGAGCCGAACAGGCCGTGACCGACCGCCGACCGGTAACCCGGACCCGGATGCACGTAGTGGGAGCCTTCCAGGTTGGCGTCCTTCGGGATCCAGAACCGGTACGTCGTCGTGCCCTTGTTGTCGACCGACGACGAATCGTTGTCGCCCACGTCGTCGCCGGAGGAGGCGACGTCGAAGGCGAGTCCGTCGATGTGCATGCCGTAGCTGCCACCGGTCGCGGAGTTGGAGAAGTTGATGGTGACGCAGTCACCCTCGTTGGCACGGATGGACAGTGGCTGGATCGGGTCGTCCCGCAGCCCGATCGAGACCTTCTGGCTCGCCTCCTCGGCGCGGACCGCCGCGAGCGCCGTTCGCGCCGACGTCTCACCGGGCGCGGTGAGCAGGTTCGGGGTGCCGTTCGCGGCGGTGGCCAGATACATCTTGCCCAGGGGGTCGTTGTCCCCGTAACGGTTTAACGGGATCTTCACGTCGAGAGCCATCACGTCGAAGGACTTCTGCTGGGCGGCGGGCAGCCCTGCCGGGCACGGGTCGCCCGCATCATCCGATGCCGCCGCTGGGCCCGCGAGGAACGGCGCCAGGCCGAGGGAGGTGACCGCGAGCGCCGTCGCGGCGAGGGGAGCGACCAGTCGCCGGCCGGGCCGGGTGGAGCGCCACGCCACCAAGCGCCACGGTGCCGCGCCGACGAGGGCAAGCAGCAGCGCCAGCGGCACAGCCGCGGCGAGGCCCAGGGCTGAGTCAAGCGCCACGCGCCCCACGAACGGGAGACCGGGCTGCGCGTGCGCACCGAACAGAACATCGTTCACCGGCGTCAGCAGGGCCAGGGTCACGGACGCACCGACCGCTGCCGCCAGCAGTGGTGCGACATCGCTTCGGTCCAACCTCAGGACCCGGGCCGTGAGCGTCACAGCGACCCGCACGACTACGACGGCCAGCGGGAGAGCCAACGTCGCGTCGTGCAGCCATTGGGCCAGCAACGACGGGGCACCGTGCGAGTGGCCGGCCGCAGCATGCACCCAGTCGACCCATAGCGCGATGCCGTAGACGAACAGGACCGTGCCGAACAGCACCTCGGCAATCGGCGCACGGGACGTGCTGAGCTGCTGCCGCGAGGCGGATCTGTTGCCAGACATGACGACTCCTTCATGGGTGTGACGTCGTCGACTGTCCGCATGCGGCCTTCGGTAAATCTCCCGCAAGTGACCACGACCTCTGGCCGCGGTTGCCGGCCTGCGGCAGAGCGGCCGCCAGGGACAAACGGTTCTCGTGCGACCAAAACCGCCGCGTGCGTGCTGTCCGTCTGGGTGCGAGCGCGACCCACAGCATCGATGGTCTGGCCTCGTCGCGCGACCTAGGTCGCGGGTCGAGTCGACCTTGTTGTCATCAGGGAGCCGTCAGCGGTAGGGGCATCGCTGGCAGCGAACGGCTCCGTGATCCCCTGAGTCCACGCTCCGAGACCGACGCAAGGTGAGCTTCCGGGCTTGAGCGGCGAACGTGAAGACGTCCGCCAGCCGCCGGCGTGCCGTCGAGGGCGGCCGCCGAGCGACGGTCAGCTGGACGGGTTCGCGTCCAGTCCCATCTCACGGGCCCGCATCGCGGCGGACATCCGGTCGCTGACCCCGAGTGCCTGGTAGACGTGCGTCAGGTGGCCCTTGACCGTGGCCTCGCTGATACCCAGCCGGTCCCCGATGCGACGGTTCGACAACCCGGAAGCCAGGGCCTCGAGCACCTCCCGCTCGCGGTGGGTCAGCTCGCCGAGGGAAGCCCCGTCGACGCGGGCGTGCAGCAGCGCGGCGGCGGCGATCGGTGCCAGTGGCGCCTCACCGGCAACCGCGGCGCGAATGCCCCGGACGAGCTCGCCGGGGTCGCTCTCCTTGAGCAGGTACCCGCAGGCACCTGCGTCCAGCATGCCGAGCACGCGCCGGCGGTCGGAGTACGACGTCAGGCCGATCACGCGAGTCCCAGGCCAACCCGCCATGATCCGCCGGGTGGCTTCGATTCCGTCCATGTCAGGCATGGCCAGGTCCATGAGGACCACCTGCGGCGCCTTGCTGTCCATGAGAGCGACGGCAGCAACACCGCCGCCGGCCTCCGCCACCACCTCGATGTCCGGGACGGTGCTGAGCAGCTGCGTGAGCCCGGTGCGGACGATCGCGTGATCGTCGACCAGCATGACCGTGATCATGGCGCCGGCAGCTCGAAGACGAACGTCGTTCCGCCCTCGGGCGGCGACGAGACATTGAGGCGGCCGCCTGCCTCCGCCGCCATCTCGGCAAGCAGTCGCAGACCGAAGCTCTGCTGGCCCTCCGACGGTGGCTTCTGGCCCGCTGGCAGCCCGATCCCGTCGTCGCGCACGACCAGTCTGATGCGCCCGCGGCGTTGCTCAAGAACCACTCGGACTCGGTGCGCGGCCGAATGCTTGACGACGTTGCGCAGAGCCTCCCTCGCGGCGCGATAAACCGCCCCGGCCATCTCGTAGTCGACACGCACAAAGGAACCGGCCTCCACCTTGGCGTCCATCCCGTTTGCGGACGCCTCTTCCAACAGCTCTTCGATGGCCGCTCGCAACCCGACCTCGTGCAGGGTGGGTGGATAGATGTCGGCGATCAAGGTGCGGAGCTCGGACAGGTTCCCG
>JAVEDJ010000390.1 GCA_030841025.1 Actinomycetota bacterium | reverse complement strand
CAGCCGTCCCTCCGCCGCCCGTGACCCTGGTGACGGGCCCCGAGGAGCTGTTGCGCGACCGGGCCGTCGCGGACGTGCTGCGCCGGGCCCGCGCCGCAGACGCCGACACCGAGGTCCACGAGCTGATCGCATCCGGTCTGGCGCCCGGCGTGCTGACCGGGCATGCGAGTCCGTCACTGTTCGGTGAGTTCACGCTGATCGTGGTCACCGAAATCCAGGACGCCGACGAGGCCGTCACCGCCGAGATCAAGTCCTACGTGGCAGACCCTCCCGCCGATGCCGCGCTGGTGCTCGTCCACCCGGGTGGGGTGAAAGGCAAGGGGCTGCTCGACGCCGCCAGGAAGGCGGGCGCGGTCGTCGTCGAGTGCAAGCAGGTCAAGTGGGAGAGCGACAAGGTGCGTTTCGCGCAGGGTGAGTTCTCCGCCGCCCGGCGCAAGATCTCCGCGGACGCGGCCGCCGCACTGGTCGACGCCGTGGGCAGCGACCTGCGTGAGCTGGCCAGCGCCTGCAGCCAGCTCGTCTCCGACACCACCGGCCTGGTGGACCGGTCTGTCGTCGAGCGCTACCACGCCGGTCGGGTCGAGGTCAGCGGGTTCAAGGTGGCCGACGCGGCGGTCGAGGGCCGGCCGGAGGAGGCGCTGCGGCTGTTGCGGCATGCGCTGGCCACCGGCAACGACCCGGTGCCGATCAACGCCGCGATCGCAGCCGGGTTGCGCAATCTCGCCCGGGTCGGCGGGGTATCGCGCAATGCCCGCCCCGACGACGTCGCGCGCGACCTGGGCATCGCGCCGTTCCAGGTGCGCAAGGCGCGGGGGCAGTTGGCCGGCTGGTCACCCGACGGGGTCGCCGCGGCCATCACCGCGGTGGCGGTAGCCGACGAGCAGATCAAGGGTGGGGGAGCCGACCCGGTCTACGCGCTCGAGCGCGCGATCGTGACGATCGGCCGGGCCCGCGAACTGACCTGACACGGCGGCCACGCTCGCTCGGCCGACTGCCGGCCACGGTGGCTGGCGGCGTGTTCATCGTGCGGGGTGCGCTGGCGCCGTCCGATCCGGACGTGGCGCCTGCCTGTGCCCGGACAGGACGAAGGGCGGCACCGGTGTCGGTGCCGCCCGTTCGACGGGGTGATTGCTGGTCGCCCTAGAGCGAGGCCGCCCGCCGGGCCATGGCCGACTTCTTGTTGGCCGCCTGGTTGGCGTGGATGACGCCCTTGCTGGCGGCCTTGTCGAGCTGGCGCGAGGCGACCTGCAGGGCCTCGATCGCAGCGGCGTTGTCGCCCGCGTCGGCCGCGGTGCGGAACCGGCGGATCGAGGTCTTGAGCGACGACTTGACGGCCTTGTTCCGCTGGCGCGCCTTCTCATTGGTCTTGATGCGCTTGAGCTGGGACTTGATGTTCGCCACGAAGGAGCCTCAGATGCTTCTCGAAAGATCGGGTGGAGCGGAGCGGGCAGGGGCCCACGCCGACGGGAGAGGCTATCAAGTCCACCGCCGGTCGGCCAAAACGGTCTCACAGCCGAGCGGCACCGCGTGATCGATGTGCGGGCAGATGCCGCGCAAGGTAAAAAATGTCCCAAATGCGACGGGTGAGGCTTCCCGCGGAGCGGCGCCACCCCGTTGACTGTCGGCGCGTCCCCCGCCTGCGACATTCTGTTGCAGCAGCGCGCTGGATGTGTCACAGGGCGTCGACCGATGCACGAACGCCCGTCCGGTGCGGCCTCATCCAGGCCCCCCACCCGGACAAGTCCACAGCGGGCAACAGGTCCGCAGCGTGGTCGCAACTCTGCTGGACCTACCAGGAGGCACAGTGCGCAAGGTCACTGTCGGGCTACTCAGCCTGACTCTGGCGACGGGGCTTGGAGCGAGTGTCACCTCGCCGGCCGCCGTCGCCTCCCGGGACACGGGAACTTCTCCCGTGGCCAGCTCCAAGATCGACAAGGTCGGGCCCGACGAGCTCCCCAACCCGCAGGAGGACAAGCGGCGCGCCCTGCGCGAAGAGGCGCTCAGCAAGCTGATCGCCGGTAAGGGGCGCACGGAGCGGCGCGGCACCAGCACCGTGATGAAGGTCGGCGAGGCCCAGGCACGCAACAAGGACGGGCGTGCCCAGGAGTCGGGCAAGGTCGACCAGTACGTCGAGCTGTCCCGCGAGAAGACCGACAAGATCTTCGTGATCCTGGCGGAGTTCGGCGACGAGCGGGAGCCGCGATACCCCGACACGGACACCGACCCGGACACCCCTGGCCCCACGACGTTCAACGGCCCGCTGCACAACAAGATCCCCGCCCCGGACCGCAACAAGGACAACTCCACCGTCTGGCAGGCCGACTACAACCCGCAGCACTACCGCGACCTGTACTTCGGCACCGGCGACGGCGTCGAGTCGGTCAAGACGTTCTACGAGCGCCAGTCGTCGGGTCGCTACAGCGTCGACGGCCAGGTCAGTGACTGGGTCAAGGTCCGTTACAACGAGGCCCGCTACGGCCGCAGCGACGGCTTCCCGTGCGCCAGCAACGTCTGCAGCAACACCTGGAGCCTGATCAAGGACGCGCTCGACCAGTGGGTTGCCGACCAGAAGAGCAGCGGTCGTACCGACGAGCAGATCGCCGACGACCTGAAGTCCTACGACCAGTGGGACCGCTACGACTACAACGGCAACGGCAACTTCAACGAGCCCGACGGCTACATCGACCACTTCCAGATCGTGCACGCCGGTGGCGACCAGGCCGACGGTGACCCGCAGCAGGGTGAGGACGCGATCTGGTCGCACCGCTGGAAGGCATTCCAGGGCACCGGCCAGGGGCCCGAGGGCAACAAGGACGGCGGCACCCAGGTCGGCACCACCGGGCTGTGGGTCGCCGACTACACGATCCAGCCCGAGAACGGCGGCCTCAGCGTCTTCGCGCACGAGTTCGGTCACGACCTCGGCCTGCCCGACCACTACGACACGGCCGGCGGCGACAACGGCGTCGAGTGGTGGAACCTCATGGCGCAGAGCCGGCTGAACGCTCCCGGCGAGGCGCTCGGCACGCGTGCCGGCGACCTTTCGGCGTGGGACAAGATCCAGCTCGGCTGGCTCGACTACGAGATCGTCGTCGCGGGGCAGAACCGCACGCTGAAGCTCGGCCCACATGAGTACAACACCGCCAAGGCGCAGGGTGCCCTCGTCGTGCTCCCGGACAAGAACGTCACGACGGAGCTGGTGCCGCCCGTAACCGGGACCAAGTCCTGGTGGAGCGGCAGCGGCGACGACCTCGACAACTCGATGTCTCGTGAGGTGACCTTGCCGGCCGGCACGTCCACGCTCACCTTCCAGGCCAACTACGACATCGAGGACTGCGGGCCTGACCCGTGCGACTACGCCTACGTCGAGGTCGACGACGGCACCGGTTTCAAGGCGATCCCGGGGTCGATCACCAACGCTGCAGAAGGCAACGGTATCGACGGCACGAGCACCGGCTGGGTGCCTGCGACGTTCGACCTGTCGGCCTTCGCCGGCCAGACGGTGGGCCTGCGCTTCCACTACGCCACCGACGGTGCGGTAGGCGGCAAGGGCTTCTTCGCCGACGACGTCGCTCTCACGGCGGGCGGCACGACCGTCTTCCAGAGCGGCGCAGAGGCGGCTCCGGAGGGTTGGACGCTCAAGGGCTTCGAGGCGATTGGTGCCTCGAAGACGGTGGCCTACGACAACTTCTACATCGCGTCGCACCGTAGCCACGTGTCGTACGACAAGTACCTCGCGACGGGTCCGTACAACTTCGGGTTCCTGAACACGAAGCCGGACTGGGTCGAGCACTTCTCGTACGAGCAGGGTCTGCTTCTCTCCTACTGGGACACCTCCCAGAGCGACAACAACACGAGTGAGCACCCGGGACAGGGTGAGGTCCTGCCGATCGATGCGCACCCGCAGCCGATCTACAACGTGGACGGCAAGCCGTGGCGCTCGCGCATCCAGGTGTACGACGCACCGTTCTCGCAGCAGAAGGCGCAGTCGTTCACGCTGCACATCAACGGCAAGCCCAGCTACATCCGTGGGCAGGCCGCGCAGCCGGTGTTCGACGACAGCAACCAGTACTGGTACCCCGAGATCCCGATGACCGGGGTCAAGGTGCCGAACGCTGGGGTCCGCATCAAGGTGCTGAAGACGAACGGCACCTCGATGGACATCCGGATCTCGTCGACGAAGTAACGACCAGAGCAGTAGACGGTGGGCCGGAAGGGCGTGTCCCTTCCGGCCCACCGTTGTTCCGGGCGGCTTTCCGTCTCGCAGCGACGTGCGGGCAACCGCCAACCCTGGAACCGCGCGCCGGCGTACGGCGTCGTAGGTTCGTGCCGATGCGGAGGTGCGTGATGGCGGGTCTGGGCAACGCTGCCCTGGCGCTGATGCTCGTAGGGCTGGGCACCGGGTGTGGCGGTACGTCCGCCGGGCCGACTCCCGGCGACGACCCGCGGCCGAAGGACACGTCGCCGAGCGCGGACACGCCGCCGACACAGAGCCAGCACACTGCCGCCCCCTCGCCGCCGAGCGACCAGTTCAAGGTCGTGACCGCACGCGGGCGGGTCGAGGCCGGGGGCCAGCCCGGCTGCCTGGAGCTGGTGGCCTATCCCTCCCGCTGGGTGCTGATCGGTGCCGCGACGGAGGGCCTCGTGGAAGGCGACGAGGTGGAGGTCGTCGGACTTCCCTCTCCCCAGCTGCGCAGCAGCTGCAACGGGATGCCCCTCAAGGTCCGTGACGTGCGCAAGCTCTGACGTAAGTCGCGTGGTGCCGACGGGCTCCCGCGCGCGGGGGATGCACGACCACGGATAGCCGGGCGACGCTGGCGCGCAGGGCGCGCGAACGCGCGCACCTGCGGTCGGGCCGAGGAGGCGGGCGCCCATGATCCTGGTGACCGGAGCGACGGGACGGGTCGGCTACCGCGTAGTCGAGGGCCTGGACGACGCGGACGCGAAGGCGACCGCGATGGTGCGGATCGACGTCAAGGCCGCCGACCTGCCTCCAGCCGTGCAGCCGCTGGTGGCGAGCCTGGATGCACCCCCCGCGGCGGACGTCCTGCAGAAGTTCGACCGCATCCTCTTGAACAGTCCCTCGCGTGAGCAGCAGGTGGAGCTCGAGGTGACGTTCATCGATGCGGTCCTCGCGGCCGGGCACCAGCCACTCATCGTCAAGGTCGCTGCCGATGGCTTCCAGGACCCTGACTGCCAGGTGCGCTTCATGCGCAGCCATCGACAGATCGCCATGCACCTGGAGGCGACCGGCCTGCCCGTCGTCTACCTGGCGCCGAACGTCTTCATGGAGACCCTGCTCCCGTTGTCGGATGCCATCCGGCGGGAGGCGCTGATCGCGCTGCCGGCGGGCGATGGACGGGTCGCGTTCGTCGCGTCCAGTGACGTGGCCGACGTCGCTGTGCGCGTGCTGACGGCGGGGTCGGTCGAGGAGGGGATTCGTGTCCTGTCCGGACCGGAGGCGCTGGACTATGCCGACGTGGCTGCGCGGATATCGACCGTGTACGCGCGGCAGGTCGACTACGACGACGTATCGCCCTCCGAGGCGCGGCGCGCGTTGAGTGACGCCGGCCTGCCGTCGTGGGAGATCGACG
>JAVEDJ010000371.1 GCA_030841025.1 Actinomycetota bacterium | reverse complement strand
GTCGTCAGGGTCGGTCGGTGACGCGGATCGAGCCGTCACTGGTGTGCAGCTCCATCCGGTGTGCCGAGCCCGAGCGGGTCGGCACCGACACGTTCCGACTCCCGTCGCTCGTGGTGACCGTCATGTCGTAGGCCGTGCCGTCGCGCGGTACGACGATCTCGACCGAGCCGTCGCTGGACGTCGCCGTCAGGGACGTGGGAGCGATGTCGAAGCCCAGCCGGACCGAACCGTCCGAGGTGGTGACGCCGACCCGGTCGGACCGCAACCCGGTCGCCTCGATCGAGCCGTCGCTGCTGTGCAGGGTGACCCGTCCGGTGAGGTTCGTCGTGCGGATGCTGCCGTCCGAAGCGGACAGGTCGGCCGTCCCGTCGAGATCGCGCACGGTCAGGGAGCCGTCGCTGGTCTGCGCCCGCACCTCGACGTCCTGCGGCACGACGAGGCGGATCCTCCCGGAGCAGCCGAGGCCGACGGAGAAGGGGCACGACGACGTGATGGACAGCACGTCTCCGTCGCGACGGTTGCCGACCACCGGCTTGCCCATCGACCACGTGTAGGACCGGGTCATGGACACAGACGTCGCGTCGGCCGATCCCACGATCTGTGCCGACTCGAAGCCCACGTCGAGCTCGAGCACCCGGACGCCGTCGTACGTGGCGCTGCGCTGCTCGGTGGTCCTGGCGAGCAGGCTGGCGAGGGTCAGCGCACCCCAGGCGACCAGCAGCAGTGACAACCCGACGCCCAGGACACGCAACGGGGTGCGCAGCCCTGCGACCTGGCGTACCGGAGACGGCCCGGGTGACACGGGCGGCACGGTCGTTGTCTGGGACATGGTGGCTCCTCAGCCGTTCAGCCAGCGCAGCACGGCCAGCACTCGTCGGTGGTCCTGCTCGGCCTGGGGCAGGCCGAGCTTGGTGAAGATCGAGCTCACGTGCTTCTCGACGGCGCCCTCGCTGACGACCAGCTCACGGGCGATGCCGGCGTTGGACCGGCCCTCGGCCATCAGGCCCAGCACCTCGGACTCGCGGGGGGTGAGGCCCGCCAGCGGATCGGCGCGGCGGCTGCGCGCGAGCAGCTGCTGGATCACCTCGGGGTCCAACGCGGTGCCGCCCGCGGCCACGCGTCGTACGGCTTCCACGAACTCGGCCACGTCGGCCACCCGGTCCTTGAGCAGGTAGCCGAAGCCACGGGTGTCCGACGCGATCAGGTCGGTCGCGTAGCGCTCTTCGACGTACTGGCTGAGCATCAGCACGCCCACCTCGGGGTGCTGAGCCCTGATCACCAGCGCCGCGCGCACGCCCTCGTCCGTGTGCGTCGGAGGCATCCGGATGTCGACGACGCAGATGTCGGGCCGGTGCTCGTCGACGGCCCGCAGCAGCTGGTCGGCGTCGTCCACGGCCCCGACGACCTCGAGGCCGGCGTCGGCGAGCAGGTGCACGAGCCCCTGGCGCAGCAGCACAGAGTCCTCGGCGATCAGGACGCGCACGGGACCTCCACGGTGACGGTCGTCCCGCCGGTCGGCGAGGACTGCAGGTGGAAGGTCCCGTCGACCGCGGCGACCCGGTCGCGCAGCCCGGCCAGGCCGCCGCCCGGGCTCTCCGTGGCCCCGCCGTGCCCGTCGTCGGACACCGCGACCAGGAGCCGGTCGCCGTCGCGCTCGATGTGTACGGCGGCGCGGGTGGCACCCGAGTGCCGGGCGATGTTGGTGAGTGACTCGCTGACCACGAAGTAGGCCACCGCCTCGATCGTTGCGCTGGGTCGCTGGCGTACGTCGACGTCAATCCGCACGGGCACCGGAGAGCGCGCGGCCAGCGCCGACAGTGCGGCGTCGAGCCCACGGTCGGTGAGTACGGCGGGGTGCACCCCTCGGACGACGTTGCGCAGCTCGGTGATGGAGTCCTTGGCCTCCTGGTGCGCCTGGTTCACCAACGTCTTGGCGGCCTCGGGGTCGCTGTCAAGCTTGGCCTTGGCCCGGCCCAGGTTCATGGCCAGTGCCACCAGGTGCTGCTGGGCGCCGTCGTGCAGGTCGCGTTCGATCCGGCGGCGCTCGGCGTCGGCGGCGTCGACGACGCGGGCGCGTGTCTCGGTCAGCTGCGACACCTGGGCGCGCAGGGCGTCGTTCTCGCTGGGCGACAGCAACGCGGAGGCCAGGGCGACGTGCGCGGCCGCCAGCCCGGTGGTCAGGACCCGGGCGAGCAGCACGAACACCAGGCCGACCGCGAACCCGGCGGCGATCTCGAGACCGTCCGGCCAGTGCAGCCACGTGATCACCTCGTTGCCGGGCAGCCGGCCGGCGTACAGCGGCAGCAGCAGCCCGGCCACTGCCACGGCCCAGAACGAGAGGGCCAGGCTGCCGGACAGGACGCCCAGTGGCAGCAGTAGCAGGCCGTAGGTCGCCTCCTTCCAGAACTCCGGGGAGACCGTGCGCGCGAAGGACCGGCGCAGCCAGCTCTGGCCGGCCCGGTGGGACATGGCCCGGGGCAGCAGCTCGACGTCGAGGAAGAGGCCGGCGCGCCGCCGTTCCATGACGGCCAGCCCGTGCACGACGTACACCGTGGCCACGAGCACCGGCAGCCCGAGCAGGAAGGCGGGGAGAAGTCCGATGCTCAGCGCGAGGCCGGTGATCGTCAGGGTGAACGTGAGCACGCCGAAGAACAGGCCGAGGGCCACGTAGGCCAGCTCGAGGAGTGGTCGTCCCACCCACCTGTGCAGCATGTCGTCTCGCCCATCCGTTGCTTGGTGCAAAGCCTCGGGTGAAGCCCTGCGACAACCACGCTAGAGATCACGGGCCCGGGCGACGAGCCGGTTGGCGGCCCGATGCGCCCTGGGGTTAACCCCAGCACGGTTCGGTCGCTGGCCGCAGAGACGTGGCGCCTCGCTCCCGCCACCGTGGGATCCACGTCGCACCAGACGACGGACGGCCTGCTCACGGGTCGTCGTACCGACCCGAGAAGGAGCCTGCCATGACCGTCGTCGCCAACCGGGAGACCACCGGCGAGACCGCGCCGACCCCGTCCCGCAGCGGGCGCCGTCCCGGTGCTGCCGAGCGGCTCGCCCGGTGGAGCACGCGGCACCGGTGGAAGGCGCTGCTGATCTGGGTCCTGCTCGTCGCTGCCGCGGTCGTGGGTGGCAGCGCTGCCGGCACGAGGACGATCAGCGACGCCGAGACCGGAGCCGGCGAGTCCGGCCGCGCCGACCGTGCCATCGAGAAGGCGGGGTACCCGGCCGACCTGACCGAGCGCATCCTCATCCAGGCGCCCAAGGGTCACCGGCTCAGTGACCTGCAGGCGAATGCTGTCGCGGGTGAGCTGCGCAGCCGACTGACCGGCCTGCCCGAGGTGGGTCAGGTCGGCACGCTGATCCGCGCGCAGGACGGGCGCTCCGCGTTGCTGCCCGTCGTCCTCGACGTCGACGGCGCGACCGGCACGGCCGCGGAGGATCTCGCGGACACCCGGATCGAGAAGGTCCTGGCAGCCACGTCGGCCGTCGCGACGGCACACCCGCGAGTGACCGTCGCCGAGATGGGTGACGCCTCCCTCAACCACGCCATCAACGGTGTGGTCGGCGACGACTTCAAGCGCGCGGAGACCCTCAGCCTGCCGATCACCCTGGGCATCCTGCTGCTGACCTTCGGCGCGCTTTTCGCGGCCGGCGTTCCCTTGCTGCTGGCGCTGTCGGCGGTGGGCACCGCCATCGGGCTCTCCAGCCTCGTCTCGCACCTGCTCCCGGTCGGCGACACGCTGAACAGCGTGATCCTGCTGATCGGCATGGCGGTGGGTGTCGACTACTCCCTGTTCTACGTGCGACGTACCCGTGAGGAGCGTGCTCGCGGTGCCAGCCGGCGCCAAGCCATCGACATCGCCGCCGCCACGAGCGGGCACGCTGTCGTCATCTCGGGCATCGCGGTCATCGTGGCGATGGCCGGGCTGCTGCTCTCGGGCAACGTCGTCTTCAGCTCGATGGCAGTCGGCACGATGCTCGTCGTCGCAGTGGCCGTCCTTGGTTCGTTGACAGTGCTGCCCGCCGTGCTGTCGTTGCTCGGCGACAAGGTCGACCGGCCGCGCATCCCGTTGGTGCACCGCCTGCGTGGGCACGGAGCGGGGCGGTTCTGGCCGGCGGTCATGCGCATCGTGCTGGCGAAGCCGATCGTGTCGCTCCTGCTCGGGGGCACGGCGATGCTGGCGCTGGCGATGCCGGCCATGGGCATGCGGCTCGGTGAGGCGGGCGCCGACTCGCTGCCTCGCTCCATCCCGATCATGCAGACCTACGACGCCATGACGACTGCGTTCCCGCAGACCGGGTTCGCGCACACCGTCGCGATCTGGTCGGACGACAGCAAGCCTCTGGACAAGCCTGCGGTGGAGAAGGGCGTCGCGTCGCTGGTGTCGAGTGCCGAGCGCAGCGGCCGGTTCGCCGACCTGGGCGATGCGAAGGTTCAGTTCGCACCCAACGGGCGTACGGCGACCGTTGACCTCGCGATGACCGGTGACTTCAACACCGACCGGTCGAAGAGGTCGCTCTCGTTGCTCCGCGACGAGCTCGCACCGGCGCTGCACGACGGGCTGCCCGGCAACGAGGTGGCCGTCACCGGTGACACTGCCGGCTCGGTCGACTTCACCGGCACGCTGCGCTCGCACCTGCCGCTCGTGTTCGGGTTCGTGCTGGCCGTGACCTTCATCGTGCTGGTGCTCGCGTTCCGGTCAGTGGTTGTCGCGGCGACTGCGGTCGCACTCAACCTGCTGTCGGTCGGCGCGGCGTACGGCCTGCTCGTGCTGATCTTCCAGCACGGCTTCGGAGCAGACCTGCTCGGCGTGCAGGAGAGCGGCTTCATCGTCGACTGGTTGCCGCTGTTCCTGTTCGTCATCCTGTTCGGCCTCTCGATGGACTACCACGTCTTCGTGGTGAGCCGGATCCGTGAGGCGCACGACCGTGGCGAGCCGACTCGCGCTGCGGTGGCTCGTGGTGTGACGGCCTCGGCTGGTGTCGTGACGAGTGCGGCGGCGGTCATGGTCGGCGTGTTCAGCATCTTCGCGACGCTCTCGCTGCTGGAGTTCAAGCAGCTGGGTGTCGGGCTCGCCGCTGCCGTGCTCATCGACGCCACCATCGTGCGGGCGGTGCTGTTGCCGGCGGCGATGGCGCTGCTGGGCCGCCGGAACTGGTGGCTGCCGCAGTGGCTGGACCGGCGGCTCCCCGCTGCCCGCTGACCCCGCCAACCCCGTTAGGCGACGCGGAGCACCGCACGCGCCACGCGGCCGATGCGCGGGTCCGAGGCACTGCGGCCGAACTCGATCGTCACCGCACGGCCCGGGGTCCGGTCGTTGTGCCAGTCGGTGAACGTCCCGTGGCAGCCGCCGCGGCAGCCGAAGGACCGCACCGGAAGGCCGGTGCCCTGAGAGAGCGCCCGCACCAGCGGCATCGACTTGGCGCGGTAGGAGTCGACCCCGAACAGCGGCTGGTGGAGGACCACGGTGGTCCGCGGCCGGATCGCTTTGACGAAGCGCAGCACGGCCTGGGTCTCGGGTTCGCTGGCCGCCGACGGTCCCGACCACGTCGCCGTACCCCTGAGGGACGGCACCCACCGTCGCGGGAAGTTGCGGTTGAGGTCGACGCCCCGTGCGTTCGTCCGGCGACCGGCTGCCGTCCCGTCGGGGTTGACCGACCGGATCAGCCAGAGGTCGACGTCGGTCGGCAGCGGGCGGGTGGCGAGCCGGTGTACGACGCGCAGGCCGGCGCGTTCGTCGCCGTGCATGTTGCCGATGACCAGCACGGTCCTCGTCGCGCCCGGGCGCCAGCGGTGCACGGCGACGATCGGGCGGCCTTGCGCCGACGTGCCGATCACTCGTGCCTCGCGTAGCGCCGCGGCCCCGGCGTGGGCAACCGGTGCCTGCACGACCGCCACGGCGAGCAGCCCGGCCAGGGCGAGCAGCAGCGGTGGCCGGTGGGTCCGGTTGCTGCGCATCCGGTCATCGTGCCAGGCGTGTCGGTGCGGCATGGCAGCATCAGTCGACGTGACTCGACAGCTGCCGGTGGTTCCTGCCGCTGCGCCGGTGCGGCTGTCCGCCGCTCGCGCGCGGCGGGTCGCGATCGCCGCCCAGGGGTTGGCCGGCGAGCGACCGGCAGCGCCCGGCCTGCGCCAGCTGGTGGCGGTGGTGGCGCGGATGGGGCTGGTCCAGCTCGACAGCGTCAACGTGTTGGTGCGCAGCCACTACCTGCCGCTGTTCAGCCGGCTCGGCCCCTACGACCGGGCCCTGCTCGACCGGGCGGCCGGGGTGGGGCCGCGGCGCCTGGTGGAGTACTGGGCGCACGAGGCCAGCCTGATCCCGCCGGAGACGCATCGGCTGCTGCGGTGGCGGATGCGACGCTGGCGTGAGGAGGCCTGGGGCGGGATGCGCCACGTGGCGCAGGACCAGCCCGAGCTGATCAAGGCTGTGCTGGCCGAGGTGGGTGCGCACCGGCCCATGACGGCCGGGCAGGTGGAGGCGGCGCTGGCCCACGACGCGCCGCGCAGCAAGGAGAACTGGGGGTGGAACTGGTCGGTGGTCAAGCAGGCGCTCGAGCACCTCTTCTGGTCGGGCGAGGTGACCTCCGCCGGGCGGACGACCCAGTTCGAGCGGCGCTACACGCTGCCGGAGCGGGTGCTGCCGCGCGCGGTCTTCGACGCGCCCGACCCGACCGACGAGGAGGCGTTCGTCGAGCTCACCCGGATCGCGGCCCGGGCGCACGGCATCGCGAGCGAGCAGTGCCTGCGCGACTACTTCCGCCTGCGGCCGGCCGACGCGCGGGCCGCCATCGACACGCTGGTCGCGGCGGGTGAGCTGCTGCCCGCCACCGTCGACGGATGGCGCCGTCCGGCCTACCTGCACCGCGAGGCCCGGCTGCCGCGGTCGGTGCGGGCTCGGGCGTTGCTCTCTCCGTTCGACCCGCTGGTGTGGGAGCGGGCTCGCGTCGAGGCGTTGTTCGGCTTCCGCTACCGCATCGAGATCTACGTGCCGGCCGAGAAGCGGGTGCACGGCTACTACGTCCTCCCGTTCCTGCTCGGCGAGGACCTGGTCGCCCGGGTCGACCTCAAGGCCGACCGCAAGGGCGGGCCGGACGGTGCCGGGGTGGTGCTGGTGCGGTCGGCGTGGGCCGAGCCCGGAGCGCCACCCGAGACCGCAACCGAGCTGGCCGCCGAGCTGCGGCTGCTGGCCGGCTGGCTGGGGCTTGGCGGCGTGCGGGTGGAGCGCCGTGGTGATCTCGCTGCGGCGTTGGCCCTCGCCGTCGGCTAGCCCCGCGGTGGCGGCCTTCGGCCGCCGACGTCAGGGCGCTGGATCGCTGTCCAGGCGGGCGTGCAGGTGCTCGTCGTACCTCAGGCCGTCGCCATAGACGTACGCCTGCCGAAGCGTGCCTTCGAGCGGGTAGCCGGTCTTGACCGCGACCCGGCACGAGGCGGGATTGACGACGGCGTGCGCCAGCTCGATGCGCAGCAGGCCCAGCGCGCCGAACGCCCAGCGCGACACCGCGGCGACCGCTTCCGTGGCGACGCCGGTCCCGCGCGCCCAGGGCGCCACGCGGTAGCCGATCTCGCCGGCGCCCTGCGCGACGTCGAGCTGGCGCAGCGACACGCTGCCGAGGAGCCGGCCGGTGGTGGCGTCCAGGACCGAGAACGTGGCGTGCGGCCCGTCCGACCAGTCGGCGCCGCGCCGGCACCACGCGCGCACGGCGTCGAGGTCGAGGTGCTCCGGGCCCGGGTTCCACTGCCGGATATCGGGGTCCTGCAGCATCGGCAGTGCCTCGTCGGCCTCCGCCTCCGAGGGCGGCCGCAGCTGCAGCCGCCCCGCCGCGATCTCGACCGGCTCGAGGACCGCTCCCGGCAGGTCGCCCGCCCGCAGGTGCGCTGCGGCGCCGGCCGGGTCGCCGGGCAGCCGGGCATGGCGATGTACGTCGTGCAGCACGCCGTCGCCGTGGTCGATGGCCGCCCGCTCGACTCCCTCGAACGCGAAGCCGCAGGCCGCCGCCACTGCGCAGGAGGCAGGGTTTCCGGTGGCGTGGACCAACGCGATGCGGCCCAGGCCCAG
>JAVEDJ010000365.1 GCA_030841025.1 Actinomycetota bacterium | reverse complement strand
GACGGGGGCGACCTGCCCCCGGGGGTCGGCGCCCGTGTCCGCGAGCTCGCCCAGCCGCACCACCATCGCGCGCAGCACCCGTCGGGCGTGCTCCTGGTCGTCGCTCTGCAGCGTGTCGGCCTGCCAGTCGGAAACTGTGTGTTCCAACGCCAACATGACCTCGACACACCGCTGGACGGCTCGACCGGCCCAGGCGGCCTCGAAGTCGCGCTGGGCGGCGTCGGCAGCCTCGCGCAAGGACGCCGCCGGCCGGTCGCCGGCCGGGGCGCCCGCCTCGGCAGACGTCACCGGCGGGCCGGTCACGGGCCCGAGGCGGTCCTCTCCCCGCAGCAGGGCGGCGAGGTCGTCGAAGGCGAGTGTCTCGCCGGCCGCGAAGGTCCGTGAGTCTGCACGGCGCCGTACGGTGACGCAGCCGTTGCCGGCGACCGTCAGGGTGCGGGCCTCGACGTCGAGCAGGGCGGCAGTGTGCTCGTCGACGCCGAGCACGCCTACCTCGTCGGGCAGCTGCCGCTCGAGCATGGCCAGCCGCTGCTCGCCGAGATAGCAGAACCGGGTGTCGTGGGTGCCGCCCTCGTGGTTGTCGTAGTGCGGGACCACGACCGCGTGAAGCCCGGTCAGCTCCCGCAGCAGGTCGAGCCCCTCGACCCAGGTGGGGTCCGCGCCGACCTTGTAGATCTCGTAGACGGGCACCGCGAAGGCGCCGAGGGTGACCGCAGCCGCACTGCCCATGACCACCGTGCCGCCGCGCCGGACGACTCCGACGAGGGTGGCCGGCACGGGGGTGTCCCGCCAGTGGCGCAGCGCGTAGGTCGGGCTGCCCGGCCCCGCGAACACCCACGACGCTCGGCCGAGCAGCGCGAGCGCCCGTTCGCGCGCGGCCAACGGCGCGTCGCTGCGCGGCCAGCCGGCCACCTCGGTGGCGCGCCCGACGCTCTGCTGGAAATAGGTGACCGCGCGTGCGATGAGCTCATCGGCGTTCATCTGGAAGGCAAAGGGGGTGTCCAGCAGCACGGCGGGCCCGTCGCCCACCGCCGCGAGGACCTCCCGGTGCACGCGCACCATGGTGGGCGCCGTCTCCCCCGAGCCCATCACGACCAGCCGGCTCACCGCGCGGCCTCCACCCGGTCGGCAAGGCGCCTGAGGTCGCCCGCGAGCCGCGCCGGCTGCTGGGCGTGCAGGTCGTGGTCGGCGTTGACGTACCACTCCACCTGCGCGTCGGGCAGCAGCGCGAGCGCGCCGTCGACCGCGGACCGCTTGGCCGTGTCGGACTCACTCGGCGGCTCGGCCATCGCCGGCGCGACCAGCACCGGCACCTGCACCCGCGGGAAGAGTGCGCTCGGGTCACCCTCGAAGAGGGAGCGGACGATCTCCCGGTGGTGCTCGCGGCGCAGCCACGGCCGGACGGTGCCGTCGGCCAGCACCTCGAAGTTGGCCAACGTCCCGGCCCGCGCCTCGTCGGACCAGTCGGGGTGCCACTGCCGCAGCCGCGCCACCAGGTCGTCCGCGCGGGTCCCCTCGAACGCGGGCGGCGCCAACGCGGCCCAGCACTCGCCGAAGGTGCTGAACCCGGAGGACAACCGGATCCATCCGCCGTCGACGAGGGCGATCGCGGCAACCCCGCCGTGGTTCGCGGCCAGGCTCACCACGACGTTGCCGCCCCATGACTGGCCTGCCACCACCGGCGTGCGGTCGCCGCTGAGGTCCAGGGCCTCGATCAGCCGGGACAGGTCGGCGGCGCACTGCTCGGTCGTGTAGCCGTCTGCCGTCTGCTCCGAGCGGCCGTGCCCCCGCTGGTCGACGGCGATCACCTCGTGCCCGGCCTCGGCGAGCTCGCGGGCTGCCCCGTCCCAGGTCCGGGCGTTGGACGCCAGGCCATGGACCAGCAGGAAGGGTCGACGGTCGCCGTCGATCCGGCGCAGTGCCAGGCGCGGGCCACCGGGCAGCACCACCGGGTCGTCGTACGGGGCGCTGCTCACAGGACGGCGCGGACCTCTCCGACCCGCCGCCCGCCGCCCAGCAGCGGGGTGGTCGCGAGCTCGCCGAGCGGTGAGACATCGACGCCCAGCCTGCGCAGCGCCGCCACCATCACCGGCGGCCGGGCCCGTGCGGCGCCGTCGTCGACCTTCAGCGCGAGTGCGCGGCCGTCGGGCAGCGCGGCGGCGTAGACGCCCTCGGCGCCGTCCTTGGCGATCAGGCCCGGGACGCCCGCGACCAGCCTGGAGACGTCACGGCGGGTGCCGCCGAGCCAGGTCGGGTGGGCGCGGATCGCCGCGGCGACCCGGCCCTCGGGGCTCTCGGCAGGGGCCGTCGCGATGCGCGAGAACGCACGCGCCAGACCGGTGAGGGTCAGGGCGAACAGCGGTGCACCGCAGCCGTCGACGCCCACCGCTGGGATCTGCTCGTCGGCGAGGTCGCCCACCGCTTCCTGCAACGCCTTCTGCAGCGGGTGGCCGGCGTTGGGGTAGGTGTCGAGGGACCAGCCGTTGACGACACAGGTCGCGAGCATGGCCGCGTGCTTGCCGGAGCAGTTCATCGCGATCGGCTCGGGCACGCCGCCGGCGGCGATGTAGGCGATCTTTTCCGTCTCGTCGACGGGGTAGTCGGCCGGCGTCTGGAGCGCCGACTCGCCGATGCCGGCGCCGGCCAGGATGCGTCGTACGCCGTCGAGGTGGAACGGCTCGCCCGAGTGGCTCGCCGTCGCCAGAGCGAGCAGCTCGCCGTCGAGGTCCAGCCCGGCACGCAGCATGCCGACGGCCTGCATCGGCTTGTTGGACGAGCGGGGGAAGACCGGGTGATCGGGGTCGCCGACCCGCCAGAGCTCCTGCCCGCCGCCGTCGACCGCCACGAGCGAGCCGCGGTGCGAACCCTCCACGAATCCGCTGCGGACCACCTCGGCGAGCACGTCGGACCGGGCGAGCTCTGTCTGCGGCACGCGCCGACTCTAATCCGGGCGCACGACAAGATCGCCCGAGAGCCTGCGCCCGAGGTGTGGTCAGCGCTCCGCGAGCAGGTCGTCGACGCTGGCGGCGCCGCTCTTGTAGCGGGCCGCGACCTCGGCGGTCAGCGCGTCCATCACCTTCTGCACGCTGCGCCGGTCCTCGGAGATGACGTGCTCGAACTCCTCGAGCCGGCCCAGGGCGCCGCGGATGTCGTCGTCGGAGTGGCCCTCGACCTCGGAGACACCGACGTCGGCGATGACCTGCTCGACCGCGCGGCGGTGCTCGTCGACGCGGGACGGCTCCACCCGCAGGAACCGGCCGAGGCCGTGGTCGCTGCGGCCGGTGTCGGACAGCACCTGCGACAGGTGCTCGACGATCTTCGCGTTCCCGCCGCCGGAGCGGCGGGCGAGCTCGGCCCGCAGGATGTCCATGCGGCCCTGCAGCATCCGCCGCACGTAGGAAAGGTCGGCCTCCTCCTGCTCGGCCTCGCGCCGACGGGTGCGCAGCTCGTCGATGTCGAGCCCGGGCAGGTCGGTGGCGAAGTCGTCGGCCAGCACCTTGTCGATGCGCCGGCGGCCGCCGGACTGGGGTCCACCCTGGGCTGAGCTGGTCATCGCACTCTCCGGTCGGTCATCTCGTCCTCTGGTCGGCTGCTGCCGTCTGTCCTGTCATCTGTCGTCGGGCGGCCCGCCGCTTGCCATGCGCGGGGCCACGGGCTCAGCCTGCCGTACGCGCGGGTGTCCTGTCCTTGACGTTGAGCAGTGCGCGGGCCTCATCGGTGCTCATCGGGGGACGCTGCGCCAGCGTGCCAAGCTCGGCGGCGCGCCGCACGAGCTGCGCGTTGTCCTCGACGGGCTGACCCTTGGCGAAGGTCACCGTGTCCTCCAGGCCGACCCGCAGGTGGCCGCCGGCGGACAGGGCAGCCAGCGCCACCGGCAGCGTCGTACGGCCGATGCCGGTGGCCGACCAGGACGCGCCCGCAGGCAGGGCCGCGACCGCGGCCACCAGCGCCTGCGCCGTACCCGGCATGCCGCCGGGGACGCCCATCACCAGGTCGCAGTGGATCTTGCCGCCGTGGGGCTCGCCGCAGGTGTCCAGCAGCCGGTTCAGCGCCGTGACGTGGCCCAGGTCGAACAGCTCGAACTCCGGCACGACCTCCCTCGCCTGGCTGCGCCGGTAGAGCTCGACCATGAACGGCCAGGGGTTGTTGAAGACGTCGTCGCCGAAGTTGACGGTGCCGCAGGTCAGCGAGCACGAGTCGGGCTCGGCGTCGAGGACCCGCAGCCGCTGCTCCAGCGGGTCGGTGACCGCGCCCCCCGTGGACAGCTGTACGACGAGCGTGGTGCTCTCACGGAGGGCCTGGACCGTGTCCCGCAGCCGGGCCAGGTCGAGCGTGGGCCGGCCGTCGTCGTCGCGAACGTGCACGTGCACCAGCCCGGCGCCCGCAGCCTCGCAGGCCCGCGCGGTGCTGACCAGCTCCTCGAGCGTGACGGGCAGCCCCGGCACGTCGGCTTTCGAGCTCTCTGCCCCGGTCGGGGCGACGGTGATCAGGGTCCCGGCGGCACGCATGGCTGCATGGTGCCATGAGCGCCCCCGCGACGCGTCCGACCGAGCCCAACCCAGACCTGCGCAACGCTCAACAAGTCGGGCAGTCCTGCCGATGCCATTGATCTAGACCCGCCGCGCGGGCTGCTCATCGCAGTCGGGTCTCTCGATGCCACACGCCACGACACAGGAAACGGAGGTACCCGTGCCCGAGGGCGCCCTCCTCACCGGGACCATTGACCAGGTCCTGCTCGACCTCGCCGAGCAGACGGCCAGCGGATGCCTCCAGGTGCGTGACCAGGAAGGCGACATCGCCGAGGTCTTCCTCCGTCACGGCGAGGTGTACGCCGTCACGGTGCCGGGCCGCCGGACCATGCTGGGCGTCCGGCTGATGTCCCGCGGCGCGCTGACCCCGGAGGCACTCGCGGAAGCGCTCGAGATCCAGCGGACCGAGCTGCAGGGCTGGCGCCTCGGTGAGCTGCTGGTGCACCTCGGCTATGTGGAGCTCGAGGTCGTCGAGGAGTTCGTGGTCGAGCACCTCAAGGACGCGCTCGCCGACCTGCTGGGTTGGCCGGTCGCCGCGTGGAAGTTCCGCAAGAGCAAGAAGACTCGCCAGGACGTCGCTCCCCCCACGCCGGTCCGGACGCTGCTGGACGACATGCGCGACCGGGCGACCACCTGGGAGACGATCCTGCAGGCCACGGGCGGCCCCGAGGCCGTCCCGGCGCTCGCATCCGGCTCTCCGGACGACGGCGTCGCGCTGGGGCCCAACGAGTGGGCTCTGCTGTGCAAGGTCGATGCGGAGCGCAGCGTCGCGGACCTGGCGATCGAGTGCGGCTTTACGCTGTTCGAGGCCGGGCAGGTCGTCATGCGCCTGGCCGAGGCGGGGCTGGTAAGGATCCTGGGTGCCGACCCGGTTGATCCCGCCGTACCTGCCGACGCCCCGTTCGAGGTCGTCGAGGACGACGTCGACCTGGACGGCCCGGCCGCCACTGCCGAGCTGGTGCTGCCGCTGGTGGCGCTTCCCGAGGCACCGGTCGACGTCACGGCGGGGGCGCCGGCTGACCCCCAGGCCGGGGATGTAGCGGAGACGGCCCCGACGCCGGTTGTGACGGGGCACGACCCGGCGCACTACGCGCACGAGCGGGCCGCCCGGGCCGAGGCGGAGCGGGCCGAGGCGGAGCGGGTGCACCGCGTTGCCGAGGAGAAGCGCCTCAAGGAAGCCGAGATCGTGCACCGCGAGCTCGAGGCGCTCGCTGCGCGGGAGGCCAACAACCGGGCCGCACGCAAGGCAGCGCGCGACGAGGCTCGCCGGGTGGAGCAGGAGCAGGCTCGCCGGGATCACGAGGCGGCGGAGCGGATCGCGGCCGAGGAGCCGGCGTGGGCCGACCACGCCGCGTGGCTGCGCGAGCAGCGTGCCTCGGTGGAGGAGCTGGCCTGGCACGACCACGGGGTGTGGCTCACCGCGCTGCGCGCCGCTGCCGAGGACGAGGCCTGGAACGCACACACGGCCTGGCTGGACGACCAGCGCGCCGGCGTCGAGGACGAGGCATGGCTGGCGCACGGGACGTGGCTGGCGCAACAGCTCGCCGCGGCCGAGCAGGAGGCCTGGGCCGAGCAGGCCGCCCGCCTGGCAGCCGAACGAGCCGCCGCCGAGATCTCCGCCTGGGCCGAGCACACCGAGCGCCAGGCAGCCGAACGTGAGGCGGCCGAGGTTGCCGCACGGGCCGAGCAGGCCGAGCGCCTGGCTGCCGAACGAGCCGCCGCCGAGATCGCCGCCTGGGCCGAGCACGCCACCTGGCTGGCGCACGAGCGGGCGTCCGTCGAGTCAGCGGCATGGGCCGAGCACACCTCCTGGCTCGGTGAGCAGCGCCGCGCGGTCGAGGCAGCAGCCTGGGTGGACCACGCTGAGTGGCTCAAGAGTGAGCGGGCGTCCGTCGAGCCGGCTGCCTGGGCGGACCACGCCGAGTGGCTGGCAGGGGAACAGGCCGCAGCGGACGCGATCGTCGAGCAGGAACGCCGGGAGCGCGCGCAGGCAGAGCAGCGCGTCCTCGACGAGCGGCGCTCCGCTCGGGCCCGCGCGGAGCGTGAGCTGCAGGAAGAGGTCGAGCGCCGGGCACGTGCGGCCGCCGAGCAGGCCGTCCGCGAGGAAGCCGAGCGCATCACCCGGGAGGCGGCACGCGTCGAGGCCGAGCAGGCGGCGGCCGAGCAGGCTGCCCAGGCCGAGGCCGAGCGGGTCGAAGCCGAGCAGGCTGCCCGGGTCGAGGCCGAGCGGGTCGAAGCCGAGCAGGCTGCCCAGGCCGAGGCGGAGCGCCTCGCCCATGACGAGGCGATGCGCGCACGCACGGAGCGAGCCGACCTCGAGCGCGCGGCCGCGGACGAGCTGTCCCGGACGGCAGCAGAGCCGATCGCTCCGGCGGTGCGTCCGGAGCCGCCGACCGGACCGCCCAGCGAGGCCGGCGAGGTCGCACCGCCGGACGAGGCCGACCAGCGGATCGCCGACGACGAGCTGCGGGCGCGAGCCGCGATCGCCGCCGAGGCGGCCAACCTGCTGACCGAGCTGACCCGCGAGAGCGTGTCGGCACCGACACCTGCTCCCGCGCCCGACCCCGAGCCGGAGGCAAAGCCGGTGGCGGCGGCGGCCGAGGCGCGGGACGACCGGGAACCCGCTCCCCTGGTGCAGCGCGACCAGGCCGACACCGCGGCACTACTGCGTGAGCTCTCGAGCCTGGGCTTCGGCGACGACTCCTCGCGGCCTGCGCCGCCCCCGACGACCACCCCACGCCAGGCGCCGCCCACGCCCGACACCAAGAAGAAGCGCAAGGGACTCTTCAGCCGCGGCTGACGGCACCCGCCGGTTCCCCCGCTCCTGGGTTCGCGCGCGCTGGGAGCCGGCCGCAACGGCGTTTCCTCGGGGTGGGGCAGCATGGCCTGCCATGCGCGCCGTACTGCAGCGAGTCACCGAGGCGAGCGTCTCCGTGGACGGCGAGGTGATCGGTCGCATCGACCGACCGGGCCTGTGCGTCCTGGTCGGCGTGACGCACACCGACGACGAGGACGTCGCCGAACGGATGGCGGCGAAGATCCATGAGCTGCGGGTACTGCGTGACGAGCGGTCCGCCGCCGACGAGGGTGCGCCGCTGCTGGTGGTCAGCCAGTTCACCGTGTACGGCGACGCGCGCAAGGGTCGCCGGCCCACCTGGAACGCTGCCGCCGGCGGTGACAGGGCCGAGCCTCTCGTCCAGCACCTGGTCGCGGCCCTCCGGGCGCGGGGCGCTCATGTCGAGACCGGGCGCTTCGGCGCCGACATGCAGGTCGCCCTGGTCAACGACGGGCCGGTCACGCTGGTCGTCGACCTCTAGCCGCATTCGGCCGCCGGCGAGCGGCGCCGGCACGGGTCAGGCCGGGACGAGCACTTCCTGGTTCGCCGGTACGCCACCGGCGTCCAGCACGGCATCGACCGGCACGGCGCGCTTGACGATCGCGAGGGCGACCGGGCCCAGCTCGTAGTGTCGGGCGCTCGACGTGATCCGGCCGATCTCACGGTCGTCCAGGCTGACCGGCGTGCCGTGCTCGGGCAGCACGAACTCGCTGCCGTCCAGGTGCAGCAGGACGAGCCGGCGCGGTGGGCGCCCCAGGTTGTGGACGCGCGCGACGGTCTCCTGGCCTCGGTAGCAGCCCTTGTCCAGGTGCACCGCGGTCTCGAGCCAGCCGATCTCGTGCGGGATGGTGCGGTGGTCGGTCTCGCGTCCGAGTCGCGGCCGTCCGGCGGCGATGCGCAGGGCCTCCAGTGCCCAGACGCCGGCGGGGTCACCGGCGGCGGTGACGACGGCTTCCAGATCGGCCCGGGGGACGAAGAGGTCCAGTCCCGACGGGGTGGCGCGGCGCACGACGCCCGCCGGCACCGTCGTACCCGCCGTGGGTCGGTGGACCACGGCGTACGACGACGAGAGGTCCTCGACCTCGACCTTGGACCAGAAGCGCATCGACTGGAGGTAGCTGATGAGGCCCTCGGCGGTGCCGGGCTCGACATGCATCCACGTCGCGTCGCCGTCGTCGACGAGGGACAGGTGGTGCTCGACGTGGCCGTTCGGACTCAGGATGAGCGCCTCGGTGGCGGTGTCCGGCGCGAGGGCCTCGACATGCTGCGAGGTCAGCGAGTGCAGCCAGGACAGGCGGTCGGGGCCGGACACCCGGACGACGGGTCGGTGCGAGAGGTCGACGGCGCCGTCGCCCTCGACGAGGCGCCGCTGCTCGCGGAACGGATCGCCGTAGTGCGCGGCGACGCCCTCGTCGGGCGGGTCGGCCGGCACTGCACCGGGCCGGGCGAGAAGGGGACTGGTCACGAGCTGCACTCCTGGCAACGGCCGTAGATGGCGAAGTGGGCGACGTCGGTCTCGAACCCGTGCCGTAGGGCGAGCTCGTGCACCAGTGCGTCGGCGACCGAGGCGTCGGTCTCGACGACCCCGCCGCAGTCACGGCAGACCAGGTGGAGGTGGTCCTCGTCGGTCGCCGCGTGGTAGGTCGGGGCGCCGTGCCCGAGGTGGGTGTGCGTGACGAGGCCGAGCTCCTCGAGCAGCTCGAGTGTGCGGTAGACCGTGGAGATGTTGACGCCCCCGGCGGTGCGCTGCACCTCGGAACAGATCTCGTCCGGCGTGCCGTGCCGCAGCTCGGTGACGGCCTGCAGCACGAGCTGGCGCTGAGCAGTCAGCCGGTAGCCCTGTGCCCGCAGGGTCGAGTGCAGCGTCGGCTCACCCAGGTCGGCCATGTCACACCCGCCGCAGCGTGGCAGAGATGTGCGGTTGCAGGGGCTGGTCCATCGCGGCCATGTCGAACGCCCACAGCAGCTCGCCGTCGACGAGACCGTAGAGCCGGTGGCCGGCGGTGTAGGGCTTGGCGGTGTCGGTGCGCGCGACCACGTCGGTCTGCAGCTCGATCTTCGCGCCGTCGACCTCGCCGAGGTAGATCTCGACGTAGCCGGTCGGGTGCGAGAGCAGCACCTCGAGCTTCTGGTCGGCCTGTGGCCGCCAGTAGCCGGTCTCCTGCGCCAGCGGGCGGACCTGGTTGCCCTCCTCGTCAAGCAGCCAGGTGTGGCTGATGTAGTGCAGGAAGGGCTTGCCGTTCTCGCTGAAGGTGATCTCCTGGCCGAAGCGGAACTCGTCGATCGTGGGGTAGCCGCCCACGCCGACTCCCTGCCAGGTGCCGATGAGGAACGCGATGGGTACCAGCTGGGGTGGCAGGTCGGGGCGCAGCTCCACGCCGTCAGCCGTCCCGACGGGGGCCGGCGGTGTGGCGGAAGAGCCGGTGCACCGCGAGCCCGCCGACGCCGGCGACCAGCAGGAAAACGGCGATCAGCAGGATGGTCACGACAGCCTCGAGCACGCCGCCGAGTCTACTGTGCGACCCCTAATCGCCCCCGACCCAGCAGTTGGTCATGCAGCAAGGGACGGGGCCCGCAACGCCGCAGGCCGGCTCAGCCCGAGGGGCAGGCGCTGTGCAGACCCGTGCCGGCGTCGCGCGCCTCCTCCTCGAGACCGGCCAGCAGGTCGGCGTACTCCCGCTGCGGCCGGTAGAGCCGCGCCTCCGCCGTCCC
>JAVEDJ010000352.1 GCA_030841025.1 Actinomycetota bacterium | reverse complement strand
GTCGTCATACCCACATGATTACATGATTACGGCGGAGCGCCAGAGCTGTTCGCTGCCGGCGGACGACCCGCATGGAGACCGCTCAGGGCCGGGCGCCGACCGCCGCCGCCAGCGTGGCCGCATCGGTCGTGGGGGCCGCGCAGGTGAAGTGGCGGCACACGTAGGCCGTGGCCTTGCCCCCGACCAGCGGCCGGTGCTCCAGCAGGGGTACGACGGCCCCGCCCGCGTCGTCTCCCACGGCCACGGCGGCGCCCGGCGCCGTGGACAGCAACGCGACGCGATGCAGCCGCGCGGTCCCGTCGCCGTCGCGTCGACCGACCACCGCGATCTCACGCGGACCGTCGAGCAACGCCTCCGCGACCGCGAGACCCCAGCCGGCGAAGCGGGCATGCGCTCCCGCGAGCGGCGCGTAAACCCCGAGCGCCCGCTCGGCGGCGTCGCGATGACGCTCAGAACCGGTGTACGCGGCGTAGGTCAGCAGCGCCCCCGCGGCAGCCGACCAGCCCGCCGGCGTCGCGTTGTCGGTGGGGTCCTGCGGTCGACGAGCGAGGCGTACGTCGGTGGCGTCATCAGCGGTGTCGTAGAGGCCGGCGTTCCCGTCGGTGAAGTGCTCCAGGACGACGTCGAGCAGCACTCCTGCTGCCTCGACCCAGCGTGCGGTGCCGGACACCGCGAACAGGGACAAGAGCCCCTCCGCCACGTCTGCGTAGTCCTCGAGCACACCGGCGTGCGGCCCGACGACGCCGTCACGGGAGGCTCGCCGCAGCCGGCCCTCGACGACGTGCGACGTGACGAGCAGCTCGGCGGCTGCCTCCGCGGCGGCGATCAGGTCGGGCCGGTCGAGCATCGCCCCGGACTCCGCGAGAGCGGCGATCGCGAGACCGTTCCAGGCAGCGACGATCTTGTCGTCGCGGCCCGGCTGCGGACGCGCCGCGCGGGCGGTCAGCAGGCGCTGGCGGACACGTGCCCACCGCTCGGGGTCATCTGGGTCGGCGCGCAGCTGCAGCGTCGAGGTGCCGTGCTCGAAGGTGCCCTCCGGCGTGACCAACAACAGGTCAGCAGCCCAGGCGCCGTCCTGCTGACCGAGAACCTCGACCAGCTGGTCGGGCGTCCACACGTAGGTGCTGCCCTCGACGCCGTCTGTGTCGGCATCGAGGGACGAGGCGAAGCCACCCTGGTCGGTCTGCAGCTCGGCGCGCATCCAGTCGCACGTCTCGAGGGCGACCCGGCGAGCCAAGGGGCTCCCAGTCGCGCGCCACCAGTGCAGGTAGACGCGAGCTAGCAAGGCGTTGTCGTACAACATCTTCTCGAAGTGCGGCACGACCCAGTCGGCGTCGACGGAGTACCGGGCGAAGCCGCCGGCCAGCTGGTCGTACATGCCGCCGCGCGCCATGGCCTCGGCCGTGCCCGCAACCATGCGCAGCGCCTCGGCCGAGCCCGTGCGCGCGTGGTGACGCAGCAGCAGCTCGAGCACCATCGAGGGCGGGAACTTGGGCGCGCGGCCGAAGCCGCCACGCTGCGCGTCGTACTGCGCGGCAAGTGCGGTGACCCCCGCCGCCAGCTGGGCCTCGGTCGGTGGCGCGCCCGTGACTGGCACGCGGGACTGCTCGGCCAGCCCCGACACAATGCGCTGGCCGGCTGCGACCACGTCGGCTCGCCGCTCGGTCCAGGCCTGGGCCACGGATGCGAGCAGCTGGCTGAACGACGGCATGCCGTGCGCCGGGGTCGGGGGGAAGTAGGTGCCGCAGAAGAACGGTTCGCCGTCAGGTGTCGCGAACACCGTCATCGGCCAGCCGCCCTGGCCGGTCAGGGCCTGCGTCGCCTCCATGTAGGCGGCGTCGACGTCGGGTCGCTCCTCGCGGTCGACCTTGATGCTGACGAAGTGCTCATTGAGGTAGGACGCCGTCGTCTCGTCCTCGAACGACTCGTGCGCCATGACATGGCACCAGTGACAGGCGGCGTAGCCGATTGAGATCAGAACTGGTCTGTCCAAGCGCCTCGCTTCCGTGAACGCCGCGTCGCCCCACTCCCACCAGTCGACCGGATTGTCCTGGTGCTGCAGCAGGTACGGCGACGTGGCCGTTGCGAGCCGGTTCACTGGACGCCGTCCGTCTCGAGCAATGACAAGAGAAGCTCCGGGGGACGAGCCACGACAGCACGGTCCCCCCGGATCACGATGGGTCGCTCGACGAGCTCGGGATACTGCGCCATCGCGTCGACCAGTTCGTCTGCGGATGCGTCGGCCAAGCCCAGCTCCACATAGCGAGGCTCACGGATGCGCATCATCCCGCGTGGATCCGTCGTCCCGAGCAGCGCCAGTACCCGCACTATCTCGGTACGAGGCGGCGGGTTCTCGAGGTAGAGCACGCGGTGCGCAGGAACGCCGTACGCAGCGAGCAGCTCAGCTGCGCCCTGGCACTTGGAGCAGCGCGGGTTGTACCAGACGACCACACCTTCCTCAGCCACACGCGGCACCGTACCCGGTACCGTGAGCGGTCGTTCTCCGGCCCGCGCAGTGTCTCGTCAGACCCTTCGCCTGCTCCCCGGACTCGAGCGCCATTGCCGGGGAACAAGGCGTCCTCCTCGACGGCAACCAGCGTCCCCGGATCTCCCAGCCAGACCGACTCGAGCCACGGCAGGCGGGCAGGCGGCCACAGGTTCAGCTACGGACACCCCGCTGACGCGGGTGTGGTCGGCACAGCGACCCGCCCGGCGCGCGGCAGGTGGCGGCGGCCACTGCCATGGCGTCCCCGAGGATTTCGGTCCACGTCTGTTCGTCCGGGACTCCATTGAGGGAGACCAGGCTGTGGGCCACTGATGCGAGTGTGGCGTCTCCCGCCCCCATGGTGTCCATGATCGGCTCCGCCAGGTCCGTCGCAGCCGCCCGTACGCGGATCCCCGTCGACGTGCTGAGCATTGCTCCGCGCTCTCCAGCCGTGCTCAACACCGTGTCGGTGCCGAGGTCGAGGAGGTGCTGGGTGACCTCGTCAAGGGTGCGACCCCACAGCAGTGCCGCGTCTTCTTCACCGATCTTGGCGAGCCTGCTTGTTGCCGCCAGGTCCTCCAGGTTCCGGGTGAAGGTGGCGGCATCCCTCAGCAGCCCGGCCCGCGGGTTGGCATCGATCACCAGCCTCTCCAGGGGACTTCGTACCGCAGCTTGGAGCACCTTCACGTTCTGTGTGTCGTCAAACGGAAAGCCGCTGAGAACAACGAGGGAGGCGTCCTCGATCGTTGCGACCTCCGCATCGCCGAGCTCAATGCGCCGGTGAATGGCGGCCTCGGTGAAGGAGTACCGAGGTTCGGCACCCATGCGCTCCGAGATGGCCCGCGCCGTGCCACGGCTACTCGGAGTGACGAGAAGCTCGACGCGATGCAGCTGGAGGTAGTCACGAAGCAGATCGCCGTCGGCGTCATCGCCCACCATGGCCACCAGCGCGGCCGAGACCCCGAGAGTCGAGAGTCCGACGGCGACGTTGAGGGCCGAGCCACCGGGGAAGACCTGCGCGTCTTCGGGCAGCCTCACCTCGTCGATGCAGGCGTCACCCACAACGACGACGAAGGGTTCCGCTTTCGGGCGTGGGCCGACCTGCCCGGCACGGTGGGCGGGCACCAACCCTCCTAGCGGCACCAGTCAAGGGCCGCGCGCGCGATCAGCTTTGCGGCCATCGGGACTAGCGAGAGATCCACCTGTTCACCCGCCGAGTGGGCGTACTTGAGGTCTCCTGGACCACAGACGAGCGCGGGAATCCCCCTCGCCTCATAGAAGGAGGCATCGGTCTGGGCGCCGAGCGCCGACGGGGCGTCTAGTGGGTCGATCCCACTCTCAGCCGAGGCGAGGCTGTTGCGCGATCCGAGCACGGCGGTGGCGAACGGCGACTCGGGGTCGGTGTAGGCCGGCGGCCAGGTGTCCTCCCAGCCGAACTCCACCGGGTGCTGGCGCAGCCACGGGTCCAGTTGGCTGGCCGTGTGGATGTGTGCCTCGATCTCCGTGACGATGTCCTCTGCCTTCTCGCCCGGGGGAAAGGACAACAGGTAGTCGAACCTCGCACGGTCCGGGAAGTAAGGGGCGGCCGCGATGCCGATGTCCGCGTGGAGCACGCCGGGGTGGATGATGAACGCACCAGGAGCGAACTGGGGGTGCGACTTGCTGAATGCCCACTGTTCCTCGAGCTGACGCATCGCGTTGTAGACGTAGACCGCCTTGTCGATGGCGTTGACGCCGATTTCGTCGCCCAGGCCACCCGCGCGGATGGCCTGGTTGCGCGACGCCCAGTGAGTTGCCTTGCCTCTGACGGTCAGGTTGAACAGGTAGTTGCCGGGCGCGGCATTACTGAGAGCCATCACGTCGGAAGCCGAGGACGTGGGTTCCAGGATCAATGCGCCATCGACGACGAAGCCCGCTTCGATGACCGCGCTGGTTCCGAGTTCGTGGCTCATCGTCTCCTCACCTACCACGGCGTGGATCTGGATGTCGCCGGCGAGCTGTACGTCTGCCTCCTTCAACGCCTTCATCGCAAGCCACATGGCCGCATGTCCGGCTTTCATGTCGGCGGCGCCGAGCCCGTACATCACGCCATCGCGTACTTCCGCCTTCCACGGATCGGGGAAGAGTCGCTCGTCCTTGCTCGGGGGCGCCACGGTGTCTACGTGGCCGTTCAGACCCAACGACCGACCGGTTCCGGTCCCGGAGCGAACCGCGACGAGGTTGGGCCGACCTGGCGCCTTCTCGACGAAGTGCGTCTCAAGACCCACGTCTCGCAGCCTCTCCCCCAAGACCTCATTGACCCGTCGCTCACCACCCTCGAACTCACCAGCGGCGATTCCGGGGAACAGGGGATTGACGCTAGGGATCGCGACAAGCTCGGCCAGCAACGTCTCCGCTTCCGCGGCGTAACGGTCGATCACGTCTTCGATGTCGCGGGTCCGGTTCGGCTCCAGCATTGTTGTGTCTCCCACGCGCATTGGAATGTAGTGGCCAAGATCCTGGCCAGCTGCCTCGGCCACACCGGAAGCGGGCCAGGGGTCATTGGAGATTGGTGTGGCGGGCCTTCATCTCATCGAAGGTGATGCCCCTTCGCGACGCTATGGCGAAGACCACGGCGTCCATGGCAATGAGCGACGCCTGCTCGAACAGGCTCCCGCCGAACTGGCGGGTGCTGGCGATCGGGATCGTCAGGCAGAGGTCGACCAGTAGTCCGAGACGACTGTCCGGGTTGGTCGTGACGGCCACAACCCGCGCCCCGTTGGACCGTGCCAGCTCGGCAAAGTGCACCGTGACAGCAGTGTCACCCGACCCCGAGAAGAGGATGAGCAAGTCGCCCTGGCCGATGGACGGGGCGGTGACCTCGCCGACAGCGTGCGCGCGGTAGCCAAGGTGCGTGAAGCGCATGGCCACCATCTGCGCCGACAGGCCGGACCGGCCCTGCCCCGAGAAGAAGATCCGACCGTCGTGATCGGAGAGCTCCCGCACCAGTCGATCGACGGAGTCCGCACTGAGCGCGTCGATCGTTTGGGTCACCTCCTCGACGACGGCCAACCATGGCCGGTCGCCGGCATCCGGTCGCGCATCCACTGAGTCACCTTTCTGGGGTCGTCCGCCTCGGTGATGGCACTCCCGACGACGAGGATGTCCGGGTCCGCCGAGATCGCGAAGTCGAGCCGATCAGGACCCATGCCACCGGCGAGGGAGATCTGATAGCCCAAGTCGCGCACTTCGCGCACACGTCGTACGTACTGCTCCAGATCCACCTCGCCGTAGAGCCGTGCGTCCGTGGGGATATGCACGGAGACGTACGCTTCGCGGTCCGGAAGCCGCGCACTGAGGTGCGCAATATCGGAGTCCACAATCGTGTCAGCCACGAGGTACGCGTCGAACTTTTCCGCGACTGCCGCGGCGGCCACGTGGGTCGCTCGGTCCGCGTTCGACAGCACGGTGCACAGCTTGGCACCCGCGGCGAAGACCATTTCGGCCTCGGTCGCGCCAGCATCCACCGTCTTGGTGTCCGCGAGAACTGCCGTGTCGAGAGCAAGCTTGCGGGCGGCCGTAATGGCGTTGAGCCCGAGGCGCTTGAGGACCGGCGTGCCCACCTCGACGATGTCGACGAGGTCCGCGACGAGGCTGATCACGCCCATGCTCTCGGGCTTGTCGATGGCCAGTTGAAGGAGCATGAGCTTCTACCCGCCACTTCGCGCGTCGAGGACACCAGTGATCGTCTTGACCAAGCTGTCGGCGCTGAACTCGGAGGTCGGTGCATCGGCCACGACCTTCCCGAGCCGCATCACGACGATTCGGTCGGTGACCTCCAGGACGTGCGGCAACGTATGGGAGATGAGAATGACCCCAAGGCCCTTGGCCTTCGCGGCCCTGATCGCCACCAGGACCTCTGCGGCCTGACGAGCGCCGAGGTGGTTCGTGGGCTCGTCGAGGATGAGCACCTTGCGGGCCCAGGACACGGCGCGGCCGATGGCCACCGCTTGGCGCTGGCCGCCAGAGAGCTGGGTGACCGAGCGCTTCGAAGCGGGCACTGCGATGCCGACGCGCTCCAGCCCTTCGTGCGCTCGGGTGTCCATGTCCTTCTGGGCCAAGAAGCCAAGCTTGCCCAGTAACCCCGGCTTGACGACCTCACGGCCAAGGAAGACGTTCGCGCTGACCGACAGGTGCGGAGCGAGGCCAGCGTCTTGGTACAGCGTCTCGACACCCAGCTCAAGGGCGTCATGCGGCGAGTCCCACTGCCGCACGACGCCTTCGAGGAGGAGCTGGCCAGCCTCGGGGGCATGGACTCCCGAGAGCACCTTGACGAGGGTGGACTTGCCCGCGCCGTTGTCACCCACCAGCCCCAGGACCTCACCGGCTCCGACGTGCAGGCTGACGTCCTGAAGGGCGACGACACTCCCGTAGTTCTTCGAGATGTTGCGTGCTTCGTAGATCGGCGCCGTGGTCACTTGGCCCTCAGGCTTTCGTTGCTGAGCCCCTGAGCACCCACTGCGACGGCGATCAGGGCGGCGATGACGACCCGCTGCCAGTTGGCCTGGACGCCGATGATGATGAGCCCACTCAGGACTCCGGTGATGATGAACGCCCCGATGACGGTGCCCGCCAACCGCCCGACACCGCCGAGCAGGCTGGTCCCTCCGATGACGGCCGCCGCGATTGCCGAGAGCTCCTGCCCGACGCCGGACGACGCCGAGCCCGAGCCGAGCCGGAGGTAGACGAACATTCCGGCCAGTCCGCTGAGCAGACCTGACAGCGCGTAGATCTTGTAGAGGTGGCTCTCGACGTTGATGCCGGCGCCGCGGGCGGCGAACTGATTGGAGCCGATGGCATAGGTCCAGCGGCCGAACCGTGTCTTGTGCAGGTAGAGGCCGGCGGCGACGACGATCACTGTCACGACGATGATCGGCACGGTGAACATGCCCAGGTATGTCTTCGAGCTGAACTGGATGCTCCCGGCGGGACCCCCGGCGACCGGGGTCCCGCCGGTGAGCACCAGTGACAAGCCAAGCGCGGCGCCCATCGTGCAGAGAGTCGCGATGAAGGGAACCAGCTTGACCCTGTTGATGAGTACGCCGTTGACCAGCCCGACGGCAAGCCCTACAGCGCCGGCAACGAGCACACCGAGAAGCATGGCGGACCAGGCGCTCTGACCGCTCGCGGTCAGCTCCCGCATGGCCAGCGCAGAGACGACTCCTGACAATCCCAGGGCCGCACCGACCGACAGGTCGATGCCACCGGAGACGATGACGAGAGTCTGGGCCGTGGCCATCAGAACGATTGGCCCCCAGTCCTGCAAGATGTTCGCGAAAACTGCGCTCGAGAAGAAGATCGGGTTGATGACGGTGAAGACCACCACCATCGCCACGAGCACCAGGAACAGCAGTGCTGTCTGGTCCACGAGAACCGTACGAGCTCGGCTCGCAAGACCCCGATCAACAACGTTGCCCATGCTCACTACTGCCTCGATCCATTCGCTGCCGACCCCGGTGGGCTATTCGACGTAGGTGTACTTCTCCGTCTCGCCCAGGTTCTCTTGCGTCATCGTGACGTTCGGGATCACAACTTCACTTTCGATCCCGGTCTTGCCCGTCTTGATCTGCGAGACCATGGCCTTGATGGCCAGCTTGGCTTCCTGAGCAGGGTCCTGAGCGATCATCGCCGTGAAGATGCCCTGCTTCAGCAGATCGACGTTCTCCTTGTAGGCGTCATAGCCGATGAGCGCGACCTTGCCGACCAGGTTCTTGGCTTGCAGCGCCGATGCGGCACCGGTCGCGTTCGTCCCGTCGATGGCAAAGATGCCGGCCAGGTCCGGGTACTTCGTCAGCCAGTTGTTGACGTTGGTGTTCGCCACCTCAGGCTTGGACTGGGAGTACGCCTTGTCCACGATCTTGATGCCCGGGTACTTCGCGGCGATCTGGGACTCGAATCCCTTCATGCGGCCGATGCCCGTCGTCGTCGTGGCGGAGGAGGACCCGACCGCGACCTTGTAGGTCTTGCCATCCGCATACTTCATGGCTGCGGCGAGGGCGTCCGCCGCCTTCGCGCCACCGTCTTCGTTGTCACCCGTGATGAAGGCGCTCACATCGGTGCGGTCATTGACCGTGGTGTCGACGGTGATGACCGGGATGTTGAGCGACTTCGCCTTCGCGACGGACGGCTGAAGGGCGTCGGGGTCGGTCGGGATGAGCACCAGTCCGTCGATCTTCTTGGCGAGCACCGCGTCGACGAACGGGATCTGGGTCTGTGGGCTGTACTCCGTGTCGCTGCCCTGCCATTCGAGGTTCACGTTCTCCTCACGGGCTGCCTCCTCCGCGCCGACCTTCATGGCCTTGAAGAAGGGGTCGCCGACGGCGCCCATGACGAACGCGATGGTCAGCTTCTTGTCGCTGGACGCCGACGCCGGTGACTCGGCCTCGGCATTGGTGCTGCCGCCGCCGCAGGCGGAGACACCGAGGAGCAGCGCGGCAGCCCCCAGTGCAGCGAGTGTCTTGGATGCGCGATTCATTGCTGTCTCCTTGGGGATCGCCAGCGCGTGTCGGTCCGGCCGGACGGCATGCAGGCCTCGGCCGGGCGGTGACGCTGGTTCCTGGTCGGTGGATCGACGGGCGGTAGAGCACAGACCGAGGCGCTGTACCTGCCAGGTCCCCTCCGACCAGGCGACGTCGTCTCGTCGAACTGGCGAGTTGTCTGACGTCAGGCTCTACTTGTCGGTTGTCTAGGCGCATCATGCCCAAGGCCCTCCACCACGTCAAGGGCACGGGCAGGCACGGACGAGATCGCGCGCAGCCGCAGAAACAGCGCGTCAACCCGCAGAGAACGGGGCCCGTCCGATGATGCCCTCACAGCCAAGGCACCTGCCGGACAGCCCGCACTGTGGGATCCTTCGCCCCATCTTCGAGGCTTGACGCGCGCCTCCCGGAGAACGATGCTTGCCACTCAACAGACAACTGGGGCATGATGTCAGACAACCGATCACCGCGACCGCAGCGCTCCCTCCCTCTTGCAGTGCGGGACGACCTGCTGCGGTTCATGGACGAACAGCAGCTGGGGCCCGGTGACCAGGCGCCGACTGAGGCGCAGGCGTCACAGATGTTCGGCGTCTCCCGAAGTACCGCTCGGGAAGCGCTGCGGCTGCTGGAGCAGGACGGCGTCATCACGGTGGTGCACGGGCGCGGCCGGTTCCTGTCGGCCGCGGGAACGCTGCGCGTCGAGCGTCCCATCAGCAAGTTCGAAAGCGTCACCGAGATGTTGGAGGCCCTGGGCTACGAACCGAAGAGTGCCGTGCTTTCCGTGGAGCAGGCGCCCGCATCCGCTCAGGAGGCGTCGGACCTGTCGATCGCTCAGGATGACCCAGTTATCCGACTGTTCCGGCTCCGTTTCACCGACGACGAGGCGCTCATCTACAGCGTCGACGTCATCCCCCGCGACTTCCTTCCCGGGCCCATTGCACACCGGGACTGGTCAGGATCGCTCACCACTGCACTAGCTGCGCAGGGACACGCCATCGTCAGTTCCGTGGCCCGCCTTCGCGCTGTGAACCTCCCCCGTGAGGTGGAGGACCGCTACTCCCTGCACGACCTGGGCCCTTGGCTCTTGATCGAAGAGACCTGTGTCTCTCGCTCCGGACAGAAGGTGCTCTACGCCCAGGACTACCACCGTGGCGACCAGATGGCTTTCAACGTCATCCGCCGTCGCTGACTCACAACCCGAGCGTCGAACCGCTCGCGAGGACAGAGAAGAGACTCACCATGTTGAATTTTGACGAAGCACGTTTCGTGCGCATCCAGTCGGGGGCCGTGTCACTGGCCGAGCGCCTCGACCAGACAATCGCCGAGTGCCTGGCCAAGGGCGCGAAGAATCTTTTCTTCCTGGGCGCCGGAGGCGCGGGAATCCTGATGCTTCCCGCGGCACGGCTCCTCCAGACGAGGTCCACCTTCCCGGTCTTCGTGGAGATGCCGGCAGAGCTCGTCGTGGCAGGGTCGGTCCACCTCGGAGCGCAGTCCATCGTGGTGATCCCCTCTCTGTCCGGGACCACCAAGGAGAGCGTGGACGCCCTGGCCTACTGCAAGCGCAAGGGCGCGACAGTCCTCACCCTCACCGGGCATGAGGACAGCCCGTTGGCAAAGGACGCCGACTACAGCTTCGTCAACTTCGCAGAGGACGACACCTCCTGCGAATCCTTCTACCTGCAGTCGCTGCTGATCGCGCTGTCGCTCATGCAGCAGCGCGGCGAGCTGGGGCACTACGCGGAGTTGGTAGCAGAGCTGGAGCGGCTGCCGGATCTCCTGCTGGAGGTCAAGCGCGGCTTCGAGCCGCGCGCCGAGCAGCTCGCTGAGCAGATCAAGGACGAGCCGTACCACATCGTCACCGGTGCGGGCTCGACCTGGCCGGAGGCGTTCTACTACGCCATGTGCATCCTCGAGGAGATGCAGTGGATCAGGACGCGTCCCGTCCATGCGTCTGACTTCTTCCACGGCACCCTGGAGCTGGTCGAAGGCGGCGTCAGCGTGCTGCTCTTCAAGGGCGAGGACGAGACCCGGCCGCTGGTGGAGCGGGTCGAGAAGTTCACGCCCCAGTACACCGACAAGATGGTGCTGCTCGACACCGCCGAGCTGCCACTTCCGGGGATCTCCCAGGAGGTCCGCTCGCTGATCTCGCCCGTGCTGCTGGCGACGGTGCTGGAGCGCGTCAGCGCGCACCTCGAGGTCAAGCGTGATCACCCACTGACCACCCGCCGTTACTACAAGCGGGTTGAGTACTGATCGACACCCGCCACCTGCTGCATCGACCCGCCGAGCACGGTGCCCCATGAGGACCTTCGACGTGGCGACTGTTGGTGACAACTGCATCGACCGCTACCTGTCCCCGATCAGCGTCTCGATGATCGGCGGCAATGC
>JAVEDJ010000334.1 GCA_030841025.1 Actinomycetota bacterium | reverse complement strand
CACGACTGCCCGCGACGAGCTGCAAGTAGCCAAGGCGGTGGATCTGCGGGCGCACAGCGACCTGAACGCGGCGGTGTTCGCCGAGCAGCGGGCCACCCGCGAGCTGTCGTCCGTGCAGACCCGGATCCTGTCCCACGCCACCGATCTCGGCCTGCTGGCGCGAGCCAGCTATCAGTCCGGTGGCTCCCTGGGTCAGCTGTCCTTCGCGCTCGCCTCGGAGACCCCGACGGAGCTGGCCGACCGGCTCGCGACCATGCAGAGCGTGGCGAGTGCCGGCAACGCGGTGATCGCCAAGCTGCAGCAGGACCGTGCCGACCTGCTGAACTCGCAGTCCAGGCTGACCGCCGCGCGCGAGGAGCAGCAGACGCTGGCGGAGAAGGCGCGGCTGGCGCTCGCCGACAAGTCCGTCAAGGAGGGCACGGCCCGGTCGGCCGAGCAGCACGTGACCGTCGTCGTCAAGGCGCGCGAGGCCGCACTCGTCGCCGCGAGGAAAGCCGCCGTCGAGGACCGCGCGCAGTACCAGACGATGCTGGTGCAGTCCGGGGCGCTGGGCACGCGCATCCGCGACCTGGCGGCCAACCTCGCCTCGGGCAAGCGCCCACCGCAGGGCACTGGGGTGTTCGACCGGCCCGGACGCGGCGCCGTGACGTCCCCCTACGGCCCGCGGATGCACCCGATCCTGCACTACGTCAAGATCCACACCGGCACCGATTTCGCGGCCGCCGACGGCATCGTCTACGCAGCCGACGACGGGGTAGTGCTGCTCACCGAGGGCAACGTCGCCTACGGCAACATGACGGTCATCGACCACGGGACGCTGGGTGGGAAACACGTCACCACGCTCTACGCCCACCAGGCGGCGTTCGGCGTCCAGCCGGGCGACCGGGTGTCCAAGGGCCAGCCGATCGGCGTCATCGGTTCGACCGGCTACGCCACCGGTCCGCATCTGCACTTCGAGGTGCGCATCGACGGCAGTCCGCTCGACCCCGGTCCCTTCCTCGTCAACGCGCCGCTCCCGCCGGCTCCCGGTGACGCCCTTGGCCGAGCACAGAGCGTGAGCTGACGCGCGAGGCCCCGGGACGCCGTCGTACGGCTTCAGCACAAACGTGACCTGACCCGCTCCTGATCGTTTTGCCGGACAGAGATCCGGCAAAAGGAGCGATCATGCGTGCGCGAGCGGGGCTGCTGAGCGTCGTCGTGGCACTTTCGGTGACCGTGGCGATGGGCCTCTCGGGCGTCGCGTCCGCCGACATCACGCTGCCTCCGCTTCCGCCGGTCCCGACCGTGGCGGTGCCGCCGCTGCCCACCGGGGCTCCACCGCTACCGGGGGTGCCCGCGCCCCCCGCGCCCGTTCCCGCGCCACCGGCGGTGGGCGGCGGGGGCGGCTCGGCCGGCGGAAGCGGAAGCGGGAGCGGAGCCAGCAACGGCGGTGGTGGGGCAGCAGGTCCGCCGAGCACCGCCTCGGACCTGGCTGCCTCGAGCGGTGCGCAGCCGAGCGCGAAGCAGGCGCGGAGGGCGAAGCGGAGCGCCGCCAAGGCCGCCCGCGATCCGGTCAACCCCATCATTGCCGGCCGCCCCGGCGCCTCGGAGGTCGTCGACGACGAGGCGACTCCTGCCCTGCGCCGGGCCACCCAGGACTTCCTGCGCGCCGACCGCCGGATCGCGGAGCTGGCCAAGCTGCGCGACCAGATCGCGGCCGCGAGGACGGGCGCCGGTCGCGCAGCGGCGACGTACCGGGCACTTCAGACCCAGATCAGCGATCTGCGCGCGCAGGCCGAGGAGCGGCGCCAACGCAGCGACATGCTGCGCCGGGTGATGCTGTCCAACGTGCGGCGGTCCTACCAGACCGGCCGCCCCGCCACCTCCGACGAGAACGTACGAAGCCTCGCGAGCGCCGTAGCCCGGGCCGGTGACGCCGCCTCCCGCACCGAGATGCTGATCGGCGCGGCGACGGTCAGGCAGAGCGAGGCGCGCGCCGAGTTCGACAGGTTCGCGGCGCAGTACAACCAGGCCAAGAACCAGCTCACGAGCATCAACCAGCGGCTGCAGGCGCTCGCGGCGCAACGTACGGCGGCACTCACAGCGGCCCGGCAGGCCACGAGCGGCGACCAGGCCCGCCACCAACAGACCCTCGCGGAGTCCGGCGCACTCGGCGCGCAGATCCGCGCCGCGTCCGCGCAGCTGGCAGCGGCCGGCCACACCGTGCAAGGCACCGGTGACTTCGTCCAGCCCTCGTCCGGTGGGGTCACGTCCGCCTACGGCCAGCGGATGCACCCGATCCTGCACTACGTCAAGCTGCACACCGGCACCGACTTCGCCGTCGGGGACGGGTTCGCCCACGCGGCCGACGACGGCCGGGTGCTGTTCACGGTGCTCAGCCGGGCCTATGGCAGCTTCACCGTCATCGACCATGGCGTCCTCGCCGGTCGGCACATCACCACGGCCTACGCCCACCAGGCCCAGTTCCTGGTCAAGCCGGGCGACGCGGTGCAGAAGGGCCAGCGCATCGGAGTCATCGGCGCGACCGGCTACGCCACGGGACCTCACCTGCACTTCGAGGTGCGCGACAACGGGGCGGTCGAGAACCCGTTGACCTGGCTGACGAACTAGCGGCTACGGCGCGCCTGCGTGCTCGCCCGGCGGTGGCGGCTCAGGTCGGCGACACGGTGCCGGCCGCGAGAAGCCCCAGCAGTAGCAGGCCGAGCGCGACGCGATAGGGCACGAAGAGCGTGATCGGGTGACCGGCGACGAAGCGCAGCAGCCAGGCGATCGACGCGTAGGCCACGACGAACGACACGACCATGCCGACGACCAAGGGCCCGACCGGCACCGACTCCTGAACTGCGTCCTTGAGCTCGTAGAGGCCCGCCCCGACCAGCGCAGGGATCGAGAGGAAGAACGACAGCCGGGTCGCGGTGACCCGGTCGAGGCCGCGCAACAGGCCCGCGCTGATCGTCGCGCCGGAGCGCGAGATACCCGGCACCAGCGCGATGCACTGGACGAGACCGATGACCAGCACATCGGTGAGCGTCGTCTCTTGCTCCGTGCGCCGCTGGGTCGCCCGTGACTCGGCGAGCACCATCACCGCGCTCCAGGCGATCAGGGCGACACCCACGACCCACAAGCTCCGCAGTGAGCCGGAGATCAGGTCGCGAGCGAGGAAACCCACGACCGCGATGGGCAGGCTCCCCCAGATGACGAACCACCCGAAGCGGTAGTCGAACGTGCCGCGCACTTCTGCGTGGAACAAGCCGCGTACCCAGGCGGACACGATCCGCACGATGTCCGTGAAGAAGTAGACGAGTACGGCCGCGATGGCGCCCATCTGGATGATCGCGGTGTAGGCGGTGACGCCCTTGTCGTCGATCGGCAGCCCGAGGATCTTCTCGGTGATGGTCAGGTGCCCGGTGCTCGAGACCGGGAGGAACTCCGTGAGCCCCTCCACGATCCCCAGCACGACGGAGTCCAGGAGGCTGATGTCAGCCATGCTCAGTCCCCCAGCCCGGAGGCGTCCAACGCCTCGCTCAGAGTGCGGAGCGCGGCGATGCGTTCCTCGAGCGTGCTGCCGTACGACGCGACGGACAGGGTCGTCACACCGGCCTCGGCGTAGGCGTGCAGTCGGTCGCGGATGCGCTCCGGCGGCCCGATGAGCGACGTTCGGTCGATGAACTCGAACGGTACGGCGGCGGCCGCGTCCCGGTGCTGCCGGGCGAGGTACAGGTCCTGCACGCGGGCGGCCGCGTCGTCGTACCCCATGCTCACGGCGAGCCGGTTGTAGAAGTTCTGCTCCCGGCTGCCCATCCCGCCGACGTACAGCGCCGCGTAGTCCCGCAGGGTCGCGGCGCTGGCCTCCAGCCCGTCCGGGCTTCCGTCGTCGCCGACCACGACCGGCACCGTGGGTACGACGTCGAAGCCGTCCAGGGTCCGGCCCGCCGTCTTGCGGCCGGCCTCGATGTGGCTCATCAGCTCGCTGGAGTGCTCGGGCGCGAAGAAGATGGCGAGCCAGCCGTCCGCGACCTCACCTGCCAGCTCGAGGTTCTTGGGTCCGATGGCGGCCAGGTAGACGGGGATCTTCTCGCGGGCCGGGTGCACGGTCAGGCGCAGCGCTTTGCCCGGACCGTCCGGCAGCGGGAGCGTCCAGAACTCCCCCTCGTGCCGGACCGTCTCGCGGGCCAGCGCCATCCGGACGATCTCGATGTACTCCCGAGTGCGGGCCAGCGGCTTGTTGAACCGCACCCCGTGCCAGCCCTCGGAGACCTGCGGACCCGAGACGCCGAGGCCCAGCCGGAACCGGCCGCCGGACAGCGTGTCGAGGGTCGCCGCGGTCATCGCCGTCATGGCAGGGGTGCGCGCAGGGATCTGGAAGACGGCCGATCCGATGTCGAGGTTCGTCGTCTGTGCGGCGATCCAGGAGAGCACCGTCGCGGCATCGGATCCGTACGCCTCCGCCGCCCAGGCGGAGTCGTAGCCGAGCCGGTCGGCTTCCTGCGCGAGGGCAAGGTTCTCGTGGTCGTTCCCCGCACCCCAGTAACCGAGGTTCACCGCAAGTCGCATGGCTCGCGACCCTAGCGGGGCGCTGACAGATAGATTCGTCCGCCATGGAGCAGCGCGCGTTGGGCCGGTCCGGCCTGAAGGTGAGCCGGGTCGGTCTCGGGACCATGACCTGGGGCGCGGACACGGACGAGCACGAGTCGGCCGACCAGCTCAAAGCCTTCCTGGAAGCGGGCGGCACGCTGCTCGACACGGCTGCCGGTTACAGCGACGGCGAGTCCGAGCGCGTCATCGGCGGGCTGCTGTCCGCGGTCGTCGACCGCGAGGAGATCATCCTGGCCACCAAGGCAGGCGTGTCCCGGCGCACCGGGGAAAGGGTCGTCGACACCTCCCGCAAGGCGATGCTCGACGCGCTCGACGGGTCGCTTCGCCGGCTCGGCACCGACTACGTCGACCTGTGGCAGGTGCACACATGGAGCGACGACGTCGCCCTGGAGGAGACGTTGGCGGCCCTCGACTCGGCGGTGGCCTCGGGACGAGCCCGCTACGCGGGCATCTCCAACTACAACGGCTGGCAGACCGGGCGCGCGGTCACCTGGCAGCAGGGCTGGCCGGGACGGGCACCCCTCGTGTCGACGCAGATGGAGTACTCGCTGCTGCAGCGCGGCATCGAGCGTGAGGTGCTGCCGGCCGCGGTCTCGCTCGGCGTAGGCCTGCTGCCGTGGTCACCGCTGGGCCGGGGAGTGCTCACGGGCAAGTACCGCGGAGGCATCCCGGCGGACTCGCGAGCCGCGTCGCCGCACTTCGCGGCGTTCGTCGAGCGCTTCATCAACGAGACCGGGCGGCGCATCGTCGACGCGGTGGCGACCGCGGCCGACGGCCTGGACGCGACCCCCGTCGAGGTGGCGCTGGCGTGGGTGCGCGATGCACCGGGGGTCACCGCACCGATCGTCGGGGCACGTACGGCGGCGCAGCTGCGGGGCTCGCTGACGGCGGAGGAGCTGACCCTACCGGCGGAGATCCGGTCCGCGCTGGACGACGTGTCCGCTCCGCCGACGGGGTACCCGGAGAGCTGACCCGGCGGCCGACGGCCACGCTGGTGGTCGGGACCGCATCCGGCCGGGCACAATGGCAGGCGATGGGCGAGTACGAGTTCCAGCAGATCTATCTGCCCCGCGGCACCAGCCGCGGTGCCGCAGCTCGCCTGCTCACCGATCACGCTGAGTACGGCCACTGGGAGCTGCAGCGACTGCGGCTCTACGCCGACGGCAGCCGCCGCGTCGTACTGCGCCGCCGCATCATCAAAGCGGTCCGTACCGCCTGAGAGGGTTCGCGCAGTCCCGGCAGAGCCGCAGCATCCCCGGGTCGGTGATGCCGGGCCGGCGCCTGGTCCACCGGCAGGTGGTTGCCGTCGACCAGCCGGGGGATGAACCGCCGGTCGGAGCCAGTCGCCGGACAGGACGGTCCTTGATGAACGTGATGCGTACCAAGCCGGTCGAGCAGTCCATCCAGGACACCGACGAGCCGGGGCACAAGCTGCGCCGGTCGCTGTCCGCCCTGGACCTCACCGTGTTCGGCGTCGGCGTCGTGATCGGCACCGGCATCTTCGTGCTCACCGGCGAGGCCGCCGGCGTCGAGGCGGGCCCTGCCGTGGCGCTCTCGTTCGTGGTGGCCGGCATCGCGTGCGGGCTGGCAGCGCTGTGCTACGCGGAGTTCGCGTCGACTGTGCCGGTTGCGGGCAGCGCCTACACCTTCTCCTACGCGACGCTGGGCGAGCTGTTCGCCTGGATCATCGGCTGGGACCTCATCCTCGAGCTGGCTCTGGGTGCCGCGACGGTGGCGTCCGGCTGGTCGACGTACTTCGCCGACGTGGCCGAGCAGGCCGGCATCACCCTGCCCGAGTTCATCTACGGCGACGGGCACAACTTCGTCGCCGGGGCGATCGTGCTGGTGCTGACCGGTGTCATCAGCTTCGGCATCGACGTGTCGGCCAAGATCAATGCCGTCATCGTGACCATCAAGGTCGCCATCGTGCTGCTCGTCATCATCGCCGGCCTCTTCTTCGTCAAGGCGTCCAACTACTCGCCCTTCATCCCCCCTGCCGGTTCCGAAGGCGCGAAGGGTCCCAAGCCGGACCCCTCCCTGCTGCAGGACCTGGGCCTGTCCCCCGGTGGCCCGTTCGGCGTTGCCGGCATCTTCACCGCGGCCGCACTCGTGTTCTTCGCGTTCATCGGGTTCGACGTGGTCGCGACTGCGGCGGAGGAGACCAAGAACCCGCAGCGCGACATGCCGCGAGGCATCCTCGCGTCGCTGGCGATCTGCACGACCCTCTACGTCGCGGTCTCATTCGTCGTCACAGGAATGGTGAAGTACGACCAGATCTCCGTCGAAGCACCGCTCGCGGAGGCCTTCCGCTCGGTCGACAAACCGGTGATCGCCACGATCATCTCCATCGGCGCGCTGGCGGGCCTGACGACGGTCATGATGATCCTGATGATCGGCCAGACCCGGGTGTTCTTCGCCATGAGTCGCGACAGGCTGCTCCCGCCAGTATTCGCGGAGGTATCGGAGAAGACCGGAACACCGGTCCGCACGACCGTCACCACCGGCATCGTCATCGCAGCCATGGCGACCCTGCTGCCGCTCACCGAGCTGGCAAAGCTGGTCAACATCGGCACCTTGTTCGCGTTCATCGTCGTCGCGATCGGCATCCTCATCCTGCGTCGCACGCGCCCCGACCTCGAGCGCTCCTTCCGCACTCCCCTGGTGCCGCTGGTGCCCATCTTGTCGGTGCTGGCGTCGTTCTACCTGATGCTGAACCTCACTGCCCAGACCTGGATCCGCTTCTTCGTCTGGATGGCGCTCGGCCTGGTCGTCTACGCCTTCTACGGGTCGCGGCGCAGCCGGTTGGGCACGGAGGGCCCGCGGACGGAGACGGGTGAGCCCGCCGCGGGACGCACCAGCTAACCGACATCGAAGCGGCGACCGCTGCCCTAGGATCGTCGCGTGAAACGCAGTGTGTGGTGGCCTGCGGCCTTTGTGGTCGTCGGTGCGTTCGTGCTGCTCGGCGCTTTCGTCGGTCGCGACGGCCAGCGTACGTGGGCGCTGGTCTCTACGATCGCGTTCGTCGGGCTCGTCGCCGTCATCGCGGTGTACTTCTCGGTCAACCTGCTGGCGCGGTTGCAGAGCAAGGGACGCCGCGTGATGGCCCCGTTTCGCCGGCGCTGACCGAGAGGGGCCGCGTCGTCGTACGGCGGCTGCGCTCTTAGCTCGCGGTGAGGAAGCGGTCGAGCACCCGGACGCCGAACTTGAGCGAGTCGACCGGTACGCGCTCGTCGATGCCGTGGAACATGCCGGTGAAGTCGAGCTCGGCAGGCAGCCGTAGCGGGGCGA
>JAVEDJ010000322.1 GCA_030841025.1 Actinomycetota bacterium | reverse complement strand
CGCTCTCGGTGAACTGCGCGAGACGCAGGGCTTTCTCGACCGGCTGCTGACTGCCGGGCCCATGATGGTGTCCAGAACCGTGCTGGCCGACGGACACATGAGCTACGTCAGCCCGAATGTCGAGCGGTTGTGCGGGCTGAGCGAGACCGACGTGCTCGCGCCAGATTTTCGCGCCAGGAGTATCCACGCGGACGACCTGCCCGTTTACGCGGCTGCCAAGGCGCGCTTGACGGACGGCGTATCGGTGCAGGAGACGGTCGAGTACCGGCTCCGCCATGGGGACGGGACCTACCGGTGGGTTTCGACTGTCCTCGTTCCGGAGGTAGACCTGGCAGGGGAACCCGTCGCGGTCCTGGCCTATGCACTCGACGTCGATGACCGCCGCCGGGCTGATGTCGCTCGTCAAGAGGCGCAGGAGGCAGCCGAGGCGGCGAATCGTTCCAAGAGCGAGTTTCTATCCCGGATGAGCCACGAGCTCCGTACTCCACTGAACGCGGTGCTGGGCTTCGGTCAACTGCTCGAGTCCGAGGCATTGACTCCCGATCAGCACGACTCAGTGCGGCACATCGTCAAGGGCGGTCGACATCTGCTCGACCTCATCAACGAGGTCCTCGACATCTCCCGCGTCGAGGCCGGCGAGCTGGCACTCTCGCCCGAGCCGGTCCTCGCCGCGGATCTCATCCAGGACGCAGTGGACTTGATCCGGCCACTCGCCGACGAGCGTGGAATCCAGCTGGTCATCGACCGATCCGGGGTCTGCGACTGCTACGTCTTCGCCGACCGACAACGAGCCAAGCAGATCCTCCTGAACCTTCTGTCCAACGCCGTCAAGTACAACCGACCCCGCGGGACGATTGCGGTGTCCTGCAACGCGGCGGGTGACACCCGCTTGAGTATCGACGTCGCCGATACCGGACGCGGTATACCCACCGAGCGGATGGGGCTGCTGTTCACACCGTTTGAGCGTCTGGGCGCCGAGGACACCGATGTGGAGGGCACCGGCATCGGCCTGGCGCTGTCCCGGCGACTAGCCGAGGCTATGAGCGGACAGCTACTGGCTACCAGCACTCTGGGACAGGGAAGCGTCTTCACCGTTGAGCTTCCGGTGGTGGAAGGACCGCTCGAGCGCTATGAGCGCCTCCACGACGACGACGAAGCAGCTCCACCACCCACCGACCATCGGCGGCGAGTCCTTCATATCGAGGACAACCTGGCGAACCTGAGGCTCATCGAGCGACTGCTCGCGCGACACTCGAACGTCGAGGTCGTTGCCGCCATGCATGGCAGCCTCGGTCTCGAGCTGGCGCGTGAGCACCAACCGGCCATCATCCTTCTGGATCTGCACCTTCCCGACATGGGCGGAGACCGGGTTCTGCAACGACTACGTGATGACCCGCTCACCGCGTCGATCCCTGTCGTGATTGTCAGCGCCGATGCCACCACAGGACAGATCCAGCGCCTCCTCGCAGCCGGCGCCACCGCCTACCTCACGAAACCCATCGACGTTCCGCAGTTGCTCGCGATACTGGACAAAGCCCTTGCGCGCGAACCCCGGTGATGTGGTCCGCACCTGCCGACGACGGGAGGTAAACGGCGTGACGCGCCGGGACGAGGGAACAAACACTGTGGCCACGTCCGGAGATGGCGCGTCAGCCGTGCTGGGGGTCGACCCGATGTCGATGGCCGGCGGTCGGTATCCGGGACACAGGTACGGCCGCCCGTGCCGCTCGCAGGGTCCACCGAGGCTCGCCCGAATCGTTCGCCGACCGGCTAGCGCGTGGACCCTGTCCGCGCTCTACGCTGGCGCCGGCCTGAAATGCCTGTTCGACCTCGCCGCTCCGCTGGGTGCCGACATGCCGGTGTGGGTACGCACCACAGTCGGGATGACCAGTCTGTTGGTCGCGGGCCTCATATGCCTTGTCGACGCCCGGTGGACCGGCGTTGCCGTGCATCAGCTGCTGGGCGGCGTCACCGCCATGACCACGATGCTGGTGGCGAGCTCGGCCACGCTGGGCGGGGCGATGATCGCCGCCGTGGGCTACCAGTCGGTAGGCATCTATGCCGGATTCTTCCTCTCCCGTCGGGCGACAGCCGCGCATCTCATCACCATCTCGGCCGGGTTCGCGGTCGGGCTCGCGTCGAGCGGGCTGCCCGAAACATCTGTCGCCGCCTGGCTGACCGTCAGCGGGGCGACAACGATCACCGCTCTGGCGCTGAGCAGCCTTACCCGGCAGCTGCGTCGGTTTGCGCAAGAGGACCCGGTGACCGGCGCCTTGAGCCGTGCCGGACTGAGCAAGGCCGCTGGACCTTTGCTCGCGGCTGCTGAGCGTCACGGGCAGCCGCTGGCCGCCGTCGTCATCGACCTTGACGGCTTCAAGCAGATCAACGACTCGGCCGGGCACGCGGCGGGTGATCAGTTGTTGGCCACCGTCGCTGTCCGCTGGCGGGCGCAGCTGCGCCAGTCGGACGAGCTCGCTCGTACCGGCGGTGACGAGTTCGTGATTCTCGCCCCGGGAACGGACGACCAGGGCGCCCGCGCGCTCAGCAAGCGGCTGATGGCCGAGGCCGGTACCGCATGCTCCGCCGGCTCGGCCATGTACCGCCCCGGCGACACACTTGCCGCGCTGGTGTCCCGCGCCGACGCGGAGATGTACCGCGTGAAGAAGGGAGGCGCCGTCACAGTTCTCGCGCGCTTCTGAACCAACCATCGCCGTCGCTGTAACGCCGGCACCAAGCAAACCGTTCTTGAAGCGCGTTGCCTGTCGCCCACCTGCCGAACATGTTCCCGTCGTGCGCGTGCCGGAGATTGACACGTTGGGACGCCGACGGGTCCGGATGCGGGCGGACGTGGGGCGATCCGGGCGGATGTTCGGGCCGGATCGGCGCGCCGGATCATGGCCGTCTCTGCCGCGCGGACTTAGAGCGCGTCGGTGAACTTGTCGGCCCGACGTGGCCCGCGCAGGCTCGGCCGAGGGCGCCCACTGCCGCGATGAGTTCCGGCCGGGTCGCGAGTCTGTTCTGGTGACCGTCGTAGGACGTCGTACGACGCCGCCCGCCACGAGACACCACGGAGGACACCATGACGACCGCGCCCGGCAACGCGAGCAGCAACCTCCCTGGAAAGCCGCCAGTCGTCGACCTGGCCACCTGGCAGGCGGCGCGCGAGGAGCTGCTGGTCCGCGAGAAGGCGCACACCCATGAGGGCGACGCGATCGCCGCGGCCCGGCGGCGGCTCCCGATGGTCGAGCTCGACGGCGCCGTCGAGGTTACCGGCGTTGACGGCCCGGTCCCCTTCGTCGAACTGTTCCAGGGCCGCGACGAGCTTGTGGTCTACCACTCCATGTGGCACGACGGCGCGCCTCACCAGGGGCAGTGTGAGGGCTGCACCTTCAACCTCTGGCAAATGAGGGACACCGTCTACCTCAACGCACGAGGCGTCTCGTTCGCCGTCTTGACCTCGGGCGCGTGGAACGAGGTAGCTCCGTACGTGGAGTTCATGGGCTACACCCAGCCCTG
>JAVEDJ010000320.1 GCA_030841025.1 Actinomycetota bacterium | reverse complement strand
TCCTGTCCGGATGTAGCGGCGGAGGTAGCTGGTTGTGACCGCGGGCATGAAGAAGGCCAGGGCATGCCCTCGGTCGGGCAGATCGCGTTGAACGCGATAGGAGAAACCCTGGCCTTCTTTGACTGGCCGGGTTACGGGCCTTCCGGCTCGACGGAGGAACGGTGTGGAGTGGTCACAACTCGTCTCCTTCCCGTAGCAAATACGGACAATGGCACGGTAGACCTCCGGCTGGCGCAGTGGTCAAGGGTTGACGGGGGCCTGTCCCCCGCTCGGCCGTACGACGACGCGGCCGGGCGACGCGGCCGGGCGACGCACGAGGGCATCGACCCGCGGACATGCGCCGCCACCGGCGCGGCGCCACTACCCATCCGCCGCGCGACGCCGTACGGTCATAGCTACCGACACCGAGGCGCAGGAGCACCGCCGCGACATCGCCCCTCAGACCTCAGGAGTCAAGACGCATGGCAGGCAAGAACAAGGGTGGCCGGGAGATCCGCAAACCCAAGCAGCCCAAGAAGGCCAAAGAGTCACCCGTTGGCCCGAGCATTGTGCCGCCGACCGCACGTCGCCAGGGCAAGTAGCCGATCAGCGGCCAGGTGAGCGCTCCGGCCAGGGGCTGTCGGCGGGACGCAGCGCGTCCCAATCCGTCGCCCTGGCCGCGCAGGCCGCGAGGATCCCGGTGACCGCCGTCGGGTTGTGCAACCGACCGGTCAGCACCAGCTCGCGCGCCTCGTCGAGCGGCACCCACACGGTTTGCATGTCGCGCTCCTCGCCGTCGCGCTCATGTCGTTCGTCCTCGGGCACCTCGTGCAGGCCGCGGGCGAGGTAGCAACGGAAAGCCTCGGTGCTGCCACCCGGCGAGTTGAAGAAGTCCACGAGCACGTGCCAGTCGTCGGCGACGAGGTCGGCCTCCTCGGCGAGCTCGCGCTTGACCGCGTCCAGCGGATCCTCCCCGGCGACGTCCAGCAGTCCGGCCGGCGGTTCCCAGAGGTAGTGGCGCACCGGATGGCGGTACTGGCGGACCAGCAGGACCTGGTCGCTCGCGTCCAGCGCGATGACCCCCACGGCACCGGTGTGCACCAGCACCTCGCGGGTCACCACCTGGCCGTCCGCGAGCTCGACGTCGTCGCGCCGCACGTCCCACACCTTGCCGTCGAAGACGACCTCGGAGCGCAGGACCCGTAGCGACCCCGGCTCGTCGCCGATGGCGAACAGCGACTCCATCAGGCGGACGTCGCGGACGCCGACGTGAGGTCGACCGATGTCGCCTTCTCTCCACGTGCCAACGCGGCAGCGATCAGCCCGGCGAACAGCGGGTGCGGGCGCGCCGGTCGCGACCGGAACTCCGGGTGCGCCTGCGTCGCGATGAAGTAGGGGTGCACGTCCCGGGGCAGCTCGATGTACTCGACCAGGTGCCCGTCCGGCGACGTCCCGGAGAACACCAGGCCCTTCTCCTCCAGCTGGGGCCGGTAGGCGTTGTTCACCTCGTAGCGGTGCCGGTGGCGCTCTTCGACGTACGGCGCGTCGTAGACCTCACGCGCGATCGACCCCTCCGCCAGCTTCGCGGGGTACAGCCCGAGGCGCATGGTGCCTCCCATGTCGCGCTCCCCCGCCACGACGTCACGCTGGTCGGCCATCGTGGCGATGACCGGGTGCGGAGTGGCTTCGTCGAACTCGACCGACCCCGCGTTCTCGAGGCCCGCGACGTTGCGGGCGTACTCGATGACCATGCACTGCAGACCCAGGCACAGGCCGAGCGTCGGGATGCCGTTCTCCCGGGCGTAGCGCACCGCGCCGAGCTTGCCCTCGATCCCGCGTACGCCGAAACCGCCGGGGATGCAGACGGCGTCGACGCCGTCCAGCTCCGTCGCAGCACCCTCCGGCGTCTGGCAGTCGTCGGACGTGACCCAGCGCAGCGCCACGTGGCAGTCGTTCGCGAAACCGCCGGCCCGCAAGGCTTCGGTCACGGAGAGGTAGGCGTCCGGCAGGTCGACGTACTTGCCGACCAGCGCGACCGTGACGTTGCGCGCCGGCCGGTGCACCCGGCGCAGCAGGTCGTCCCACTCGGTCCAGTCGACGTCACGGAACGCCAGCCCGAGGCGTCGTACGACATAGGCGTCCAGACCTTCGGCGTGCAGCACCTTGGGGATGTCGTAGATGGACGGCGCGTCGACCGCGGCGACCACGGCTTCCTCGTCCACGTCGCACATCAGCGAGATCTTGCGCTTCACGCTCGCCGGGATGTCGCGATCGGATCGGCACACGATGGCGTCGGGCTGGATGCCGATCGAGCGCAGCGCCGCGACGGAGTGCTGAGTGGGCTTGGTCTTGAGCTCTCCGGACGGGCCGATGTAGGGGACCAGTGAGATGTGCAGGAAGAAGACGTTGTCGCGACCGACGTCGTGGCGCACCTGCCGGGCGGCCTCCAGGAACGGCAGTGACTCGATGTCGCCGACGGTTCCGCCGATCTCGGTGATCACGACGTCGACCGGGTTGCCGGCGTTCCCGCTCATGTCGCGGATGCGGGCCTTGATCTCGTTGGTGATGTGCGGGATCACCTGCACGGTGTCACCGAGGTACTCGCCGCGGCGCTCCTTCGCGATCACCGCGGAGTAGACCTGTCCGGTGGTGACGTTGGCCGAGCCGTGCAGGTCACGGTCGAGGAATCGCTCGTAGTGACCGACGTCGAGGTCGGTCTCGGCGCCGTCATCGGTGACGAACACCTCACCGTGCTGGAACGGGTTCATCGTTCCGGGGTCGACGTTGAGATAGGGGTCGAGCTTCTGCATCGTGACCCGCAGGCCGCGCGAGCGCAGCAGGTGACCGAGGCCCGAGGCGGTGAGGCCCTTACCGATCGAGGAGGCGACGCCCCCGGTCACGAAGATGTGCTTGGTCGTCGCCGTTGCGGCCAACTGGGGCTCCCGTGGTTCGGGTCACCGGCCTCACGCCGAACGTGCGGCGCCGGTGTGCGTCGGATGGGAAAAACCCACCCCGTCCACGGGCTTCGAGGTTATCAGCCGTTGGCCCCGGCAGCCGACAGGTCCGGCACCAGCGCGTCGGCGCCGGGACCGCTGCCGTAGCGGCCCGCCCGGCCGCGGGCCTGCTCGGCGAGCCCCAGCACCAGGGCCAGGTCGCCGGCCGCGGTGCCCCCCGTGTCCACGGTGGACGCGGTCCGGACGCTGGCCGATCCCCGGCTCTGCGCCACGAGCGCGCCTGGCGCAGCGGAGTCGGCCGTGCCGAGCACGACCGTCCCCCGGGAGCCCTGGTCCAGGGCGGCCACCAGGCCGAGCAGTGCCTCCTCGGCACCGGTCACCCGGTCTGCTCCCCCGCGCGTGCGGGGGCCGGCGACCACCACGGCAAGCTGCGCGCGGTCGCCCGGGTCGCCGCTCAACTTCAGTGCCCTGAGCTCGATGAGGCCGGCGATCACCTCGGCCGCCTTCTGGTCGATGGACGTCGGGGGCGTCGTCGCGGTGGTCACCGTCGCCCGCGCCAGCACGGTGCCGACGCGCTCGATCGGGGTCGCGCCCTCGGCGAACTTCACACCCGGCGGCACCAACCGCAGCACCAGGTCCTCGAGCGGCGACTGGGCCTTGCCCGGGTCGACGTACTCCCCGGTGAGCGTCAGCGTGCCGGTCACGCTCGCACCGGCCGCCTTAACGACCTTGGCCGCACGACGCACGAGCGCCGGACTGGCACCGGGGGCCGCGACGACGAGCACCGTCGTGTCGGCCAGCACCCCTCGCGCCACCGGCCCGGCCAGCACTTCGGCGAGCGCCCGGTCCGCGCGAGCGGCCGCGGTGCTGGCCTCGATGCGCTGTTGCAGTGTCGCCTGCCGCTCGCGCAGCTGCTGTGACTCGGCGTTGTGCCGGGTCGCCTGCCGCTCGGCGAGCGGCCCTGCGCCGACGACGATGCCCGCGGCGAGGGTAACGACAGACGTCGCCACGGCGAGCCCGTGGTAGCGAAGGCCTGACATCAACGCAGTTCCCGCACCCAGGCCACGCTGCTGTCCCACCAGTCACCGAGCACGGTGCCGTCGAAGCCCTGCGTCCCGGTGAGCGCGATGGCACCTGCCAGCGCCGCCACTGCGAGCATCAGCAGCACGAACAGCGGCCACACCGGCATCCGGCGGCGGTAGACGGTGGCGATGCTCCGCGCGTCGACCAGCTTGCTGCCGACCCGGAGCCGGGCCAGGAACGCGCCCGCCATCTCGGACCGCGCGTGGTCGATGAACTCGGTCAGGGTGGCGTGCGACCCGGCCAGAACGATGAGCTGCGCGCCGCTCGCGTCCGCTAGCAGCAGCGCGAGGTCCTCACCGGTACCCATCGCCTGGAAGACGGTGTACTGCGCGCCCATCTCCTCGAGCCGCGCGTAGCCCGGCGCGCTCCCGTCACGCTCGACGTGCAGCACCAGCTCGGCGCCCGAGGTCAGTGCCACGTCGGACACGCTGTCGAGATCACCGATGATGACGTCAGGCTGATAACCCGCCTCGATCAGGGCGTCGGCACCCTCGTCGACGCCGACGAGCACGGGCGCGACCTCGCGGATGTAGTGGCGCAGACCGTCGAGGTCCGCCCGCCAGTCGGCACCGTCCACCACGACGACGACGGGACGGCCGTCGAGCTGCGTGCGCAGCTCGGGGAAGCCGGCCCCGTCGAGCAGCAGGTCGCGCTCCTGGCGCAGGTGCTCGGTGGCGTTGGACGCGAACACCTGCAGCTGGAACGCGAGCCCGTCGCGGGCCCGGTCCATGGCGGCGCACACGGTGTCCGGCGTGAGCAGGTCGCCGCGCGCCACCGCGACCTCGCCGCGGTAGAGCGTGCTGCCGTCCAGCCGCAGCTTCTCACCGTCGTCGATGCCACGGATGGCCTCGGCACCGACCCGGTCGAGCAGGATCACGCCACCCGCCACGACGATGTCCGGGCCGAGGTTCGGGTAGCGCCCGCTGCTGCTCGGCGCCGCGTTCACGATCGCCGAGACGCCGGAGGCGACGAGCAGCTGCGCGGTGACCTGGTCGAGGTCGAGGTGGTCGATGACCGCGATGTCGCCGGGCTTGAGCCGCTTGGCGAGGTCCCGCGCGCTCAGGTGGTCGCCGTGGCGTTGGTTACGTCCGACCCGGGCGACGCCCACGAGGCCAGGCAGCCCGTGGTTCTTGCGCGGTCGGCGGAGTGTGGCAAGGCGCATGAGGTCATCGTGCCAAGCGAGCCCCACTTATCCCAGCAACCACTGTTGTCCCGCGTGTCACATCTGTCACGGCTGTTTCAGGGCGTCTTGGCGGCCCTGGCCACCTCGAGCAGCTCCCGGGCGTGCGCCTGCGCCGACTCGGACTCCTCGAGGCCGGCGAGCATCCGGGAGAGCTCCTGCAGTCGGCCCGCCTCGTCGAGGGTGGTCACGCCGCTGCGGGTCACGGCACCGTCGCTGGCCTTGCGTACGACCAGATGCTGGTCGGCGAAGGCCGCCACCTGTGGAAGGTGCGTGACCACGAGGACCTGTGCCGTGCGCGCCAACGCCGCCAGCCTCGACCCCACCTCGACGGCCGCGCGACCGCCCACGCCGGCGTCGACCTCGTCGAAGACCAGCGTCGGCACCGGGTCGGCGCCGGCGAGCACCACCTCGACCGCCAGCATCACCCGGGACAGCTCACCGCCGGAAGCGCCGCGTTGAAGAGCCCGGGCCGGTGCGCCCTTGTGCGGGCAGAGCTGCATCTCGACGTCGTCCACACCGTGCGGGTGAAAGGCCACGCGGCGGCCGTCGAGCAGCAACCAGGGGCTGCCGTCTGCCTCGACCTCGCCCTGTGTCACCTCCACCTGCACCGTCGCATCGCGCATCGCCAGAGCCGGGAGCTCGGCGGTGACCGCCTTGCTGAACCGCGCCGCAGCCTTGCGGCGAGCCACGGACAGCCGGCCGGCCAGGTCGGTCAGCTCAGCGACCAGCTCGGCGCGACGTGCGGTCAGCTCGTTGATCCGGTCGTCGTCGGTGTCCAGCGCGGTGACCCGGACGGCCGCCGTCCGGGACCAGGCCAGCACCTCGGCAACCGTGCCGCCCTCGGCGCCGTACTTGCGGATCAGCCGCGTCAGCGCCGCCCGCCGCTCCCCGACCGCGCCGAGCCGCGCAGGGTCGACCTCGATGCCGGCGACGTAGGACGCCAGGTCGCCCGCGACGTCGGTCAGCAGATAGCCGAGCTCACTCACCCTGGCGGCCAGTGCGGCGAGGGCCGCATCATGGTCCCCGGCCTGCTCCAGGCCCGCGCGCGCCGCGCCCACCAGTGCGACGGCGTCGGCCGCGGCGGACGCGCCGGTCTCGTCCGCCGCACCGACCAGGGACTCGTGGGCGCCGCTCGCCGCGGAGCGCAGCATGTCGGCGTGGGTGAGCCGGTCCTCCTCCGCCGCCAGCGCGTCCTCCTCACCCGGCTGCGGGTCGACCGCCTCGATCTCCTCCAGGCCGAAGCGCAGCAGGTCGGCCTCCTGGGCCCGCTCCCGGGACCGCGTGGTCAGCTCGGTCAGCTCGGCGTCGAGGGCCCGCAGCGCGTGGAACGCCGCGGCGTACGCAGTCTGCGGCTTGCTCACCGCCGCGCCGGCGTAGCGGTCGAGCGCCTCCCGCTGATGGATGGGACGTAGCAGCCGCGACTGGTCGGACTGGCCGTGCACGGCAAGGCTGCTCTCGGCCAGGTCCGAGAGCACGCCGGCGGGCACGCCGAGGCCCCCGACGTAGGCCCGCGACCGGCCCTCTCCGCTGACGCTACGAGCCAGGATCAGCACGCCGTCGTCGAGCTCGGCACCCGCGTCGATCGCCCGCTGGGCGGCCGGGTCGCTGTCCGAGATCCGCAGCCGGCCCTCGACCAGCGCGCGAGCCACCCCGGGCCGTACGACGCCGCTGTCGGCCCGGCCGCCGAAGAGCAGCCCGAGACCGGTGACCACCATCGTCTTGCCGGCGCCGGTCTCTCCGGTGATGACGGTCAGACCGGGCGACAGCTCGAGCACGGCGTCGTCGATGACGCCGAGTCCACGGATGCGCATCTCCTCGAGCACGGCTGGAGCCTATGCGGAGGGAGCGTCACTACCGTTCGGTTCGTCCGGCTGGGGCGGTTGTGCGGTCGGCGTCGATGCCGGCGAGCGCGCCGCGCCATCCGTTGACCGGCAGGTCGAACTTGGCCACCAGCCGGTCGGTGAAAGGCGCCGAGTGCAGTCGCGCGAGCCGGACCGGCAGCTCGCCGCGCCGCGCCTCGATGCGGGCGCCGGGGGGCAGCGTCACGGTGCGGCGTCCGTCGCACCAGAGCACGCCTGGGTCGTTCTGCTGCGAGAGCACCTCGACCACGAGCACCGAGCGCGGCGAGGTGACCAACGGCCGGGCGAACAGCGCGTGGGCGCTGATGGGTACGAGCAGCAGTGCCTCGACCTCGGGCCACACCACCGGACCACCGGCGGAGAAGGCGTAGGCGGTCGAGCCGGTCGGCGTCGCGAAGACGACACCGTCGCAGCCCCAGCGAGACAGCGGCCGGCCGTCGACCTCGATGATGACCTCGAGCATCCGCTCGCGGCTGCTCTTCTCGACCGACGCCTCGTTCAGTGCCCAGCCCCGAGTGAGCACCTCGCCGTCCACCATGACGGCCACGTCGAGCGTCATGCGTTCCTCGACCTCGTAGGACCGGGCAACGACCTTGTCGACGGTGGCGTCGAGGTCGTCGGGTTCGGCTTCGGCGAGGAAGCCGACGTGCCCGAGATTCACACCGAGCAGCGGCGTGCAGGTCGGCCGAGCCAGCTCGGCCGCGCGCAGCAGAGTGCCGTCACCGCCGAACACCACGACGATCTCGCAGCCCTCGGCGGCTCCGGGTTCCGCGGGCACAGGCAACGCACCGGGCAGCGCCATGTCGACGGCCTCGTCGGCCAGGACGTGCACGAAGATCCCGGCGTCGCCGAACCGCTGTGCGGCGGCCCGGACGGCTCGCAGCGCCTCCGGCCGGCCGGTGTGACCGACGAACAGGACGTGGCGCTCCTCGCCGCCCGGTTGCACGTTGGACGGTGCTGGGGACCGAGCCGTGTGCGGCGTGGTCATGACGGCCCCTCCTCGACTGCCTGGCGCAGCGCCTGCTCGTCCAGCGGCGGAGCGCCGCCCCGCAGCCAGAGGAAGTACTCGACGTTGCCCATCGGTCCCGGCAGCGGGCTTGCCGTCACACCGAGCACACCCAGCCCGTGCCCGTCGTAGGCCGCTCGTGCGACCTCGGTGACCGCGGCCGCCCGCACGCGCGGGTCGCGCACTACACCGCCGGAGCCGAGCCGTTCCTTGCCCACCTCGAACTGTGGCTTGACCATCGGCACCAGGTCGGCGTCGGGTGTCGCGCTGGCGACAAGTGCGGGCAGCACGAGGCGCAGCGAGATGAAGGACAGGTCGGCCACGACGAGATCGACAGGCGGGTCGACCGGCGCGATGTCCAGGGTGCGCACGTTGGTCCGGTCCCGGACCTCGACCCGTTCGTCGGTCTGCAACGACCAGGCGAGCTGCCCGTAGCCCACGTCGACGCAGACGACGCCAGCAGCTCCGCGGCGCAGCAGTACGTCGGTGAAACCGCCGGTTGAGGCACCGGCGTCCAGGCACCGGCGGCCGGCCACGGTCAGGCCTGCGGCCATGAAGACGTCGAGGGCGCCCGCGAGCTTGTGTCCGCCGCGCGAGACGTAGTCGTCGCTCGCCTGTTCCGAGACCGAGATCGCCTCAGCAGCGTCGACCTGGCTGGCCGGCTTGAGCACCGCCCGGCCGGGGACCCGGACCTGCCCTGCCGAGACGAGTGCGACCGCATGCTCACGCGACCGTGCCAAGCCGCGGCGGACCAGCTCGGCGTCCAGACGGGCCCGGCGGCTCACGAAGGGGCGCTCCGCGGCGGGTCGCGGTCCTCGCCCGGGTCGGCCGCCTGCGCGAGGGACTCCTGCAGGCTGTGGTGCACCGACTCGTAGACCTCGACGTGCTCGGCCGGCGGCAGGTCGCCCAGCTGGTCGAGCCGGCGCAGGGCCGCGGCAACCTCGGACTCGGCCGGAGGCCCCGACTGCTCGACCTGTTCCGACAGCTCGACCGGGTCGGAGTCCGCGGCCGGGACGTGCCCCTCGTGCTCGGTCACGTCGACTTCTTGGCGGTGCTCTTCTTGGCCGCGGTCTTGCGCGCGGTGCTCTTCTTGGCCGCGGTCTTGCGCGCAGTGGTCTTCTTGGCCGGGCTGCTCGCATTGCGGCTCGTCGTGCTCGTGGTCGCCGACCGCTTCGTGGCTGCGCGCTTGGCGGACGAGCTCGATGCCGCGCCGGACCTGGCCTGGCGCAGCTGCTGCTCGAGGTCGGCCACGCGAGACTCCAGGCGCGCCCCGCGGCGGGTGGCCATGTCCAGCTCGGCGGCGGAGACGAGGCCCAACCTGCCGACGGAACGCTCGACTTCGACGCGCACGAGGTTGACCAGCAGCGTGCGGTTCGCCCTGCTGGTCGCGACGAGGTCGTCGGTCAGGGCACCGACCTGCGCCTTGATGCCGTCGGGCAGCACAGCACCCATGCCCGCTTCGCCCTGTGCCACCAGTGACTTGGCGGCGGCGCGCGCCCGTTCCCGGGTGACGTCGGTCAACCCGCTCGCCAGCTGGACGTAGCTCCTCAGACCGTCGAGCACCATCGTCGGCGTCCTCTCTGTGAGCTGCACCGGTCCCGAGACCGGTCTTCCGACACAGACGCTACCGCCCGGCGGGCCCGGCAAACTCCTGCGGTAGCGTCGCGCCGTGCCCGCACGGTCACGGTGCCAGTCCCGTTCGATGTCCGGGCAGCCGACGATAAGGGAGTCACTGGTCATGGCGTCGCTCGAGCAGTGCCACGCAGCCCTGGAACGTCTTGCCGGGCGGATTTCAGCGGTCGACGAGCACGAGCGCCGCCAGAACGCGTTCGACCGCACCCTCAGCTGCCACGTCCCCGATCTGGACGTGACGTTCTCCGGCGCACTGTCCGACGGGCACATCACCGGCATCACCACCGAGCCCGCGCCCAAGGCCCAGATCCGACTGACCGCGGCGAGCGACGACCTCGTCGCGTTGACCAACGGCCAGCTCGATCTCGGCAAGGCGTGGCTGTCGGGTCGCGTCAAGGTAGAGGCCGGCGTACGCGACATGCTCAAGCTCCGCTCCATGTTCTGAGCCTGCGCACTGCGTCTCCGGCCCGCACACCGGCTCTGACCCTCAGCCGAGCGAGTCGGCCGCCGTCCCCGCACCTGACCGGTTGTCGCGAAGGCTGCCAGGGGTCCCGCGTCCTCAGCCCTGGCGACCTTCCACAACGGTCGGAGCTCTCCAGGAGCTCACGAGTGACCACGGCGACACCCCCGGCGCGACCCGCGCCGGCATCAGAGCCGCAGGTCGGCGACCGAGCGCAGCAGTGCAGACACGTCGGCCTGCCCCGACCAGGCGGCTACGCAGGCCGCGCGCAACGCATCGATGTCTGCGCCGTCGCCGGTGAGCTCGCCGGCGCGGGTGGCGATGCGCCCGCCGCACACCCAGCCGTCTTCCACCCGCGTGACGGGCGGGTGCGCCTCGAGCAACCCGGCACGCAGATCCGCGGCGATGTACGACGGTCGCAGCTGGGGGCCGGCGGCCGCGACGTCGACGGGCGTGGCCACACCGGTGAACACGAGCAGGCTGGGCACCCCTGCGCGGTTGGCGCCCTCGATGTCGGTGTCGAGCCGGTCCCCGACGACGATCGGGTTGCGGGCACCAGTTCGGCGCATCGACTCCCGGTGCAGCGCGATCTCGGGCTTTCCGGCCGGGACCGGCGTGACGCCGGTGGTCGACTGGATGACCTGGACGAGCGCGCCGTTGCCTGGCGCGATCCCGCGCTCCGTGGGCACGGTGGCGTCGAGGTTCGAGGCGATCCACGGGACCCCGCGTCGTACGGCGAACGTCCCCTCGGCCAGCTGCCGCCAGTCGACCTCGGGCGCGTAACCCTGGACGACCGCCTTGGGATCGTCGTCCGCCGACGCGACCGGTACCAGGCCGCGTTCCCGCAGGGCCGCGCGCAGTCCCTCGCCGCCCACCACGAGCACCCGGACGCCCACACCCACCCGCTCCAGCACCAGGGTGGCGGCCGCCTGGGCGGACGTGACCACGTCGGTGCTCGCAGTGGGAACACCGAGGTCGGTCAGGTGCTCAGCCACCGCCTCGGGCGTGCGTGACGCGTTGTTCGTGACGAATGCCGTGCGCATCCCGCGCTGCCGCGCCTCGTCCAGCACCTCCGGGACGCCATCGACGGCATGCCGCCCGACGTAGACGACGCCGTCGAGGTCGAGCAGCGCTGTGTCGAACCGCCCGGCCAGGGCCTGTGCCGAGCCCTGCGACAACAGGCACAATCCGTCGCCGGCGTCGCCGGCGTGCGATGCGGGAGTGGGATCCGTCACGGACGCTGCTCACGGAAGCGGATGGTGGCTCGCGCCTCGCGCAGCGCCTGGTCGTACTCCTTGCGTTGCGGCCGCATCGCCGCCGCCATCGCGAGGTGCTCGATAGCACCGGCGTGGTCCCCCAGCCGCATCCGCGACAGCCCAAGCCCGAAGTGGGCGTAGTCGTTGTCCGGGCTGACCTCGGTCAGCGTCCCGAAGTGGCCGGCCGCCGCGTCGTACCGCCCCGCGTCGAACGACGCCCGGCCCAACGCCTCCAGCACGCTGGAGGAGGATGGCTCGCGGGCGTGGGCGTGCGTCAGCAGCAACGCCGCGGCCTCCGGGTTGCCGGTCTCGAGCAGCTCGATCGCCCGTACATACCAGTCGTAGACCTCGCCGCCCGGCTGCGCCGAGGGCTCGGCCGGGTCCTCGCCCGGCTCATGCGACGACGAATCGTCCATCGGCACCGACCGTCACCCTCCTTGTCCTCGCGACGTAGCATGCCCGCCATGCCTGCGGCCCCCGACAGCTCCGTGCCGGGTGGCTCGCCGGACTCCACAGCGAGACCGGCGCTGCGGGTGTTCCCGTTCCGCGGCGTGCGCTACGACCCCGCGCGGGTCAGCGACCTGGCCGCGGTCACCAGCCCGCCTTACGACGTGATCGACGCCGACAGCGCCACGCACCTGGAAGAGCTCGATCCCCACAACGTGGTCCGGCTGATTCTCCCACGCGCGCACGCCGACAATGCGCACGGCGGGTACGACGACGCGGCGGCGCGCCTGCGCGACTGGTTGGGTGACGGCACCCTGGTCCGCGACGACGAGCCGGCGCTCTACGTCTACGAGCAGGTCGCGGCCGACCTCGTGCAGCGAGGGATCTTCGCGGCGGTCGAGCTGCGCGACCCCGCCGACCGGGTCGTGCTGCCGCACGAGGATGTGATGCCTGGCCCGGTCGCCGACCGGCTCGAGCTGATGCGCACGACCGGGGCGAACCTCGAGCCGATCCTGCTGGTCTACGAGGGTGGCGGCGACACGGCGTCCGTGATCGAGCAGGTCGCGGCCGCTGAACCGATGATCGAGACGACCACCGAGGACGGGCTGACGCAGCGGGTCTGGCGGGTGACTGAGCCGGAGCTGCAGGCCCGGGTCGACGCGGACCTCGGGACCCGGCAGGCGCTCATTGCCGACGGCCATCACCGCTATGCCACGTACCGGCGGCTCCAGGCGGAGAAGCGCGCCGAGGGCGAGACCACCGGCCCCTGGGACCGGGGGCTCGCCCTGCTGGTCGACTCGACGACCTATCCGCTGCGTGTCCAGGCCATCCACCGCGCGGTCGAAGGCCTGCCCCTTGCCGATGCCCTGGCCGCCGCCGGATCTGTCTTCACCGTCGAACTGCTCGAGGGCGACCTGGCAGCAGCGCTTGCGGCGCTGCAGGCCGAAGCCCGGCCGCATCCGTTCGTGCTCACCGACGGGTCGAGCGTCGCGCTGCTGACCGACCCGGACCCGACGGTGCTCGCGGCAGCCCTGCCGCCCCTGCAGTCCGACCTGTGGCGATCGCTGGACGCGAGCGTGCTGCACGCCGTACTGCTCGAACAGCTCTTCGCTCTGGACCCGACGGACGCCCGGGTTCGCTACGTCCACGACGCGGCGGGTGCGGTGCGCGCCGCCGTCCGCTCCGGGGGGACTGCGGTGCTGATGCGCCCGGTCGACGTCGGTCAGGTGCTCGCCATCGCCGCGCAGGGCGAGCGCATGCCGCGCAAGTCGACGTCCTTCGGTCCCAAGCCGCGCACCGGACTCGTGCTGCGCCTGCTCGATGACGACGCGCGGTCTCCGCTTTGACGCAGCGCTAGCTCAGGGGTCACCTGCCGGGTCTGCGGCTGGCGCCTTGGCCGCCCGCCGCAGCGTCGTCACCTCCACCTCGCTACGACTCGACGGGCCGTGGGCGGCCCGCCAGAACCTGCGCCGGAGCGCACCCCGTACCTCCACAAGATCGCCCGGATGACAGGACCGCAGCGAGCGTTGCGCGCCCTTGGTCCACACCGCACAGTCGATGGTGTCCACCGTCGGCGAGCGCGCCGAGGAGCGAGTGGGCCGGCCGCGGGCGACGACGAGCCGGAACGTGACGACGCAGTCGCCGCTGGGCAGTTCGCGTTGCTCCGGCTGGGCCGAGAGCCGTCCAACCAGATGGACCTCGTTGGTGTGGTCGACCGCCACCGACTCCCGTGCCGTCGCCGCCATCGTGCGCTCCTCCCGCCCGTCACGACCCCGGACAGGAGCCATGCACCCAGCGTGGCGGTTCGTAGGTGTGCCGCGGTGGGGGGACGTGGATCTGTGCACGAGTCGCGGGCTCGCGCAGCTGTGGACAACGGGCGACCGCTCCGGCCGGTCGGTGCCGCCGGGGCGGGTCAATCACGAGTCTGGTCGTGTCTAGCCGCTGGTCTGGTCACCCGGCTGGCTCGGGTCCGAGTTGTCGTGGGCCGGGTCCTCGTCGTCGTCGCCATCCAGGAACCGCACCCCGGCCAGCTCGGCGAGCCGCACATCGGCGTCGGTCTCCTGCTCCGTGTCCGCCTCAGCAGCATGACCGAACCAGGTGGTCGCCTCGTCGACCCGGTCGGCGGCCTCCAGCGCGTCGGCGTAGGCGTAGAACAGCCGGGCGGACCACGGCTTGCGCAGGTTCGGGCGCAACGCCGGGCCCTGGAGAGCCAAGACGGCTGCGTCCAGCTGGCCCAGGTCGCGCCGCGCGCCCGAGGCGACGATCAGCATCTCCACGCGCGCGGCAGCGTCGAGGTTCTGCACCTCGGGACTGGCGGCCACCTCGAGCGCCCGCTCGGGACGGCCCAGCCCGCGCTCGCAGTCCGCCATGACGGGCAACGCGGAGTGGTCCCCGGTGATCCGCCGGGCGGCGCGCAGCTCCGAGAGGGCCTGGGCATAACGGCCGCTGCGGTACGCCGTGAGCCCGGCGGCCTCACGCACCGCGCCGACCCGGCCGGCGCGTTTCGCGGCGGCTGCGGCGTGCTGGTAGGCGGTCTCCGGGTCCTCGTCCAGCAGTCGGCCGGCCATCACCAGGTGCCGTGCGACGGTCTCGGCGTTCATCGACGCGAGGGACGCGAGCTCGGTGCGAATGGCTCGGTCGAGCTCTGCGCCGGTGACGTCGTCGGGCAGCGGGGGCTCGTTGCGTGCCGGGCTCGGCCGGTCCGCCGGTCGCGAGGCGGACCGGTCGTCCCGGGAGCGGTCCCCTGGTCCGCCTCGGCGCCTCGCCGGCGCACCGGAGGACCGAGGAGCGCCACCGGAAGAGCGCGGGGCGCCGCCCGACGAACGTGGCGCGCTGCCCGACGAGCGCGGGGCGCCGCCCGACGAGCGCGGGGCGCCGCCCGACGA